>CAUWLL010000005.1:0-93956 GCA_963559605.1 uncultured Lachnospiraceae bacterium | reverse complement strand
AACCCCTCAAGAATGAGGGGAAGGGGAGTTGAAGTGTCGGAGACACTTTTTTATATTAAGTTTGAATCCGTGCTATTCTGAGAGAGTAAAGAGGGTTATATATTTATTCATTCGAATCATTTTGCCGATTTGGTATCTAAAATTTTATCGCTCTGTTTTCGGAGCAATATTCCAAGTATGAAAACTTACAATTTAACAGAGGAGGTCTGCCTATGAGGTGATTTTTGATAATGTAAAGGAGAAAATATTGACACCATATACGACACCACATATAATATAAGTAATAGAAGTAGAAGTGGAAGCAGTCACTGCACTTTCAGAAAACAGGGCTGTATGCCGATTACGATACCGAAGCACGAACCAATCAAGAAGGTATATGTTGAAATGGTAAGGCAGATTGTAGAGAGTGAGGCGAAGAATGATGAAGAAGCTGGATGATTACATGGCAATGTCCTATCGCATGGAAATTGTAGAAGATAAGGAAGAGGGCGGATTTGTGGTTTCTTATCCGGATTTGCCGGGGTGCATTACTTGCGGTGAGACAGTAGAAAGTGCGGTAGCAAATGCATTGGATGCGAAAAAAACATGGATTGAAACTGCGCTTGAAGAAGGTATAGAGATACATGAGCCGGATAGTTTAGACGATTATTCTGGACAGTTTAAATTGAGAATTCCGCGAAGCCTGCATAGATTACTGGCAGAGCATTCACAGAGGGAAGGGATCAGTATGAATCAGTATTGCGTATATCTTCTTTCTAGAAATGATGCAATCTTCTCAAAATAAAAATAGAACAGGAACTCAGACGAGTTTACCAAGAAAAAGAAGAACTTCTTGCCGAGCTTGAAAGGACGAAGAAGGCTATGAATAAATAGAGGTTCAAAAGCGTTTGATAAAAGTTTGGCAATATTGACGAAAATTAAACAATCTTAATGAAATGTTAAGAATTAGAAACAGCGGAAATTCAATGGTTTTCGCTGTTTTTTCATTTGATTTTATTTTGGGCACAATTAAGAAATTGTATAAAATATCCAAAAATAATATAAAAACTTTATAAATATTGCATAAAATTTAGTGAAATGATATTATAGATACAGTGAATTACATTATTTAAAACATCTATAAAAGGAGGACGCGTTGTGGAAACTTTAAACAACATCGTATTAACACTTCAACACTATCTGGCAGACTACATATTGCTTTTTGCTCTGCTGGGTGGCGGAATCTGGTTTACATTCCGATTAGGTTTCATTCAGGTGAGAGGATTCAAAGAGGGGCTTAAGCGAACCTTTGGCGGTCTGTTCAGTAAGAAAGGGGAAGCAGGAGCGGACGGAATGTCTTCTTTCCAAGCGCTTGCAACAGCGATTGCGGCACAGGTCGGAACAGGTAATATCGCCGGAGCGGCAACAGCGATTGCAGTCGGAGGTCCGGGAGCAATCTTCTGGATGTGGCTGGCGGCATTCCTCGGAATGGCAACGATATACGCAGAGGCATTGATGGCACAGAAGTATAAACAGGTGGGAGCAGACGGCGAAGTAACAGGAGGACCTGTATACTATATCCGTGCAGCATTCAAAGGAGGATTCGGTAAATTCCTGGCAGGGCTTTTTGCAGTGCTGATCATATTCGCACTTGGTTTTATGGGAAATGCAGTACAGTCCAACTCTATCGCAGCATCTTTTAAAACTGCATTTGGAATCCCACAGCCGATCATGGGCGTAGTTGTGGCAGTTGTTTCACTTTTTGTATTTGTAGGTGGTATGAAACGTATTGCGAAAGTAACAGAGACTATCGTTCCGGTAATGGCAGCGCTTTATATTGCAGGGTCTCTGATTGTAATCCTTTTCAATTATGAAAGTATTCCATATGCATTCCATGCGATTTTTGTAGGAGCATTTAATCCGTCGGCGATTACAGGTGGTGCAGTGGGTGCAACTGTAAAATTGGCGCTTACCAAAGGTGTGGCGAGAGGACTTTTCTCGAACGAAGCAGGTATGGGTTCTACCCCTCACGCACATGCAGTGGCAAAGGTAGATCATCCGGTAGAGCAGGGATTTGTGGCAATGATAGGTGTGTTTATTGACACATTTATCATACTTACGATGACAGCGCTTGTTATCATTACAACCAAGTCTATCCCAACAGGACTTACGGGAGCAGAGCTTAGCCAGCATGCATTCTCTACATTATATGGAAAGGGCGGAGAAATTTTTATTGCAATCTGTATGTTCTTCTTCGCATTCTCAACAATTGTAGGATGGTATTTCTTCGGTCAGGCAAATGTAAAATATCTGTTTGGACCGAAAGCGGTAAAAGTTTATTCACTCCTCGTATGTGTATGCGTAGTGCTTGGTTCTCTTGCACAGGTTGATCTTGTATGGAACATGGCAGACTGCTTCAACTCTATGATGGTTATTCCGAACTTTATCGGTCTGATCTTCCTGAGTGGAACGATCAAGAAAGTGCATGACGATTATTTTAAAAATTTCAAGAAAAAATAATTGGGTAATTTTGCATAAAAATTGAAATTAATGCTTGTGCAAATAAACTAAATTAGTTATAATCTATCTTACTGGTTGAAAAAGATTTTACAATCAGTTATCATAGATATAGGCGATAGTATTTATTGAAAATGCCTATATATGAAAAATGAATAGTGGGGTTGAAATTTTCCAAGAGAGAGTTGAGTAATTCAGCCGCCGAAGAGGCAAGCCGGATATGCTGGTGAACATATGACGGTCGAAACTTTCAGGCAAAAGGACTGGAAAACGTACCACATTCTGAATCTTGTGCTGTATGATATGGCTTAGCCAAATATATGTTTATCAGGGCAAAAGACAGGAAGGACGACTGACGCACACGATTTGGGTGCTTAGCCGTCCTTTTTCTTTCTGTTACCGGAGTCGGTTCTTGAGGAGATACTGTGCTTATATGAACTGATAAGAACTGAGAAAGGAGAAATGGTTCGTATGAATCGGGGGAAATACATAGTTGTAACCAATAATCCGCTTGTATTGGATAAGCTTCAGGAAACACACGAAGTGATGTACAGAGAAGTTTCTTATGAGGAACTTCTGAAAGAAGTCAGAGACAGAATACATGAAGGGCATCTACTTTTGACGCATCCGTTATCGGGAAGTGTTAAGCCCAAGGAGACACCATATAAATCTGTATTAATTTCAGTAGGGAAGGAGAAGATTGACAGCAGGTCTCTTTCGATTATTGAAAATGCAATACAGGCATGTCAAAAGTTTGAGGACAGAACAGGAACCTATAGTGATAAGGTCCTGGAAGATTTTCAGCTCATCGACTGGACGCTGCTGGAAAGCGGACTGGCATCGGCAGATGTCTGGTAGGTCTTATATGAGGTTGTAAAGCGGTAAAGCTAAACAATAAAATTATTCTTTTGAAGGAGGGAACTTAAAGTGAGATTAGAAATGGGACACATTTACATTAAGGACATTCAGTTTGCATCTGAATCTAAGATTGAAAACGGAATCCTTTATGTATCCGAAGAGGCCGTTAAGGCAGTAGCTCTTGAGGACGACAAGTTAAAGAGCGCATCATTTGATATTGCAAAACCGGGAGAGTCTGTAAGAATCACGCCGGTAAAGGACGTTATCGAACCGCGAGTTAAAGTTGAGGGAAGAGGAGGAATCTTCCCGGGAGTGATCTCCAAAGTTGATACAGTAGGAGAGGGAAAAACATATGCATTAAAAGGCATGGCAGTGGTAACAGCAGGTAAGATCGTTGGATTCCAGGAAGGTATCATTGATATGACAGGTCCGGGAGCTGATTATACACCATTTTCACAGACCCTGAACCTTGTTATGGTTTGTGAGCCTGTAGATGACATCAAACAGCATGACTATGAGAAAGCAGTTCGTTTTGCCGGATTCAGAGTTGCGGCATATATTGGGGAATTAGCTCGTAACCTTACACCGGATGAGACAAAAGTATATGAGACATGTACCATCAAAGAAGGCATGGAGAAATATCCGGATCTTCCGAGAGTTGCATATGTTCAGATGCTTCAGAGCCAGGGACTTCTTCACGATACCTATGTATACGGCGTTGACGCTAAGAAGATTGTTCCTACCATCTTAAGCCCGACAGAGATCATGGACGGAGCTATCGTTTCCGGTAACTGTGTATCTGCCTGCGATAAGAACCCAACCTATGTACACCTTAACAATCCGGTAGTACATGATTTATTTGAGCAGCATGGAAAAACAATCAATTTTGTTTGCCAGATCATCACAAACGAGAACGTTTATCTTGCAGACAAGCAGCGTTCTTCTGACTGGACAGCAAAACTTTGCAAGATGTTAGACCTTGATGGAGTTATCGTATCTCAGGAAGGATTCGGTAACCCGGATACAGACCTTATCATGAACTGTAAGAAGATTGAGGCTGAAGGCGTTAAGACTGTAATCATCACAGACGAGTATGCGGGACGTGACGGAAAATCTCAGTCACTTGCAGACGCAGACGCAGCAGCTGACGCAGTTGTAACAGGCGGAAATGCCAACCAGGTAGTTATCCTGCCAAAACTTGACAAAGTGATCGGAACTCTTGACTATGTAACAAAGATTGCAGGTGCAAGCGAGGAGACACTTCGCGAGGACGGCTCTTTAGAGGTTGAGCTTCAGGTACTTACAGGTGCAACTAACGAGACAGGCTTCAATAAACTGAGTGCAAGATAAGGAAGGGAGGATAAGAAAAATGGCTAAATTAAAAGTAGTTCATTACATCAATCAGTTCTTTGCGCAGATTGGTGGAGAAGAGAAAGCAGATTATCCGGTAGAACTTCGTGTAGGCGAGGTTGTCGGACCGGGACTTGCATTGACAACAAACTTTAAAGACGAAGCAGAGATTGTTGCAACAATCATCTGTGGAGACTCTTATTTCAATGAGAATTTAGAGAGTGCAAAAGCAGAGATCCTTAAAATGGTAAAGGAGCAGGCTCCGGACGTATTTATCGCAGGACCGGCATTTAACGCAGGTCGTTACGGTGTTGCATGTGGAACGATCGCAGCAGCAGTTCAGGAAGAGCTTGGAATTCCGTCTCTGACAGGTATGTATGTAGAGAATCCAGGCGCTGACATGTTCAAAAACCAGGTATACATGATCTCTACAAAGAACAGCGCTGCAGGTATGAGAGACGCTGTTTCCAAGATGGCGCCATTAGCAGTGAAACTTGGAAAAGGAGAAGCTATCGGAGCGTCCGCAGAGGAAGGATATATGCCAAACGGTGTTCGTGTGAACTTCTTCGAGAAAGAGAGGGGATCTCAGAGAGCGGTTAAGATGCTTCTTAAGAAATTAGCAGACAAACCGTTTGTAACAGAGTTCCCAATGCCTGACTTTGACAGAGTTGAGCCAAATCCGGCAGTCAAAGACCTTGCGCATGCTAAGATTGCATTGGTAACTTCCGGTGGTATCGTTCCAAAGGGAAATCCAGACCACATCGAAAGTTCAAGTGCTTCTCACTATGGCGAGTATGATATTACAGGTGTTATGGATCTTACAGAAGAGACATACGAGACTGCACACGGCGGATACGATCCGGTATACGCTAACGAAGATTCTGACCGTGTACTTCCGGTTGACGTTCTTCGTGATATGGAAAAAGAGGGAATTATCGGTGAGTTACATCACTTATTCTACACAACAACAGGTAACGGTACAGCCGTAGCATCTTCTAAGGCATTTGCCGCTGAGTTCTCTCAGAAATTAAAGGCAGACGGAGTAGACGCAGTTATCCTCACCTCCACTTGAGGTACCTGTACTCGTTGCGGTGCAACGATGGTTAAGGAAGTAGAAAGAGCGGGAATTCCTGTAGTACACGTATGTACAGTAACACCAATCTCTATGACTGTTGGTGCGAACAGAATTGTTCCGGCTATCGCTATTCCACATCCTCTTGGAAATCCGGCTCTGGACAGAGCAGAGGAGAAAGAACTTCGTCGCAAGATTGTTGAGAAAGCGCTGAACGCTTTAACAACAGAGGTTGACGGACAGACGATCTTTGAGTAAAAGGTGAGAATACTTTCGTGCAAAGGAGACATAACAGACATGAGTAAGATTTATGATGTTGTAATCCTGGGTGCAGGTCCTGCCGGTTTAGCGGCAGGACTGTACGCAGGCAGAAGCCGCCTTTCTGTACTGATCATTGAAAAGGGTCAGGACGGCGGACAGATTGCTATCACAGATGAAATCGAAAATTATCCGGGACAGATCGTAGAAGGTGAGTCCGGTCCATCTCTGATCGCAAGAATGACTGCACAGGCAGAAAAATTTGGGGCAGAGCGTGTATCTGACACAATTACAGAGGTTTCTCTTGAGGGAGACGTAAAAGTGTTAAAGAGCGCAAAGGCTGAGTATCAGGGAAGAAACGTTATCATTGCAACAGGCGCACACGCAAGACCGATCGGTTGTAAGGGTGAGGCTGAGTACACAGGTAAGGGTGTATCTTACTGTGCAACTTGTGATGCAAACTTCTTCGAAGATTTTGAAGTATACGTAGTAGGCGGCGGAGATTCTGCTGTTGAAGAAGCTATGTATCTCACAAAATTTGCAAGAAAAGTTACGATCATTCACAGACGTAACGAACTTCGTGCAGCAAAATCTATTCAGGAGAAAGCATTCAAAAACGACAAAATTGAATTTATGTGGGATTCTGTAGTAGAGGAAGTCGGCGGAGACGACATCCTTCAGTGGATGAAAGTAAAAAATGTAAAAACCGGTGAAGTGACAACGGTTGAGGCTGATGAAGAGGATGGAATGTTTGGTGTGTTCGGATTTATCGGAACAATTCCAAACTCTAAAGTATTCGAAGGCATTATTGATATGGATGAGCGTGGATACATCAAGACAGATGAAGACATGCACACCAATATTCCGGGCGTATATGCAGCAGGAGACGTTCGTATCAAGAGTTTAAGACAGGTTGTAACAGCGGCTGCTGACGGAGCGATCGCCGCAGTTCAGGTAGAAAGAAGCATGTCTGACTACTTCTAAAACTGACAAGCACAGCACAGGATATAGAAAAGCATGAACGTCATGCTTGCATGTAAGAGAATGCTTTTCTATAGACTGATATTGGGCGACCAGCCCAAGAGCGACAGATTGCGCTGCAATAGCAGGGCGTAGTTACGAAGTAACAATCTGGAGCTAGCTGTGCGAAAAGAGCAGGGTTATGCTTGCTATATGCAGATTTGGATGGAACAAATATTAAGGAGGAAATTACTATGTTAGATTTAGATAAGAACACATTTGCCCCTGAAGTATTAGAGGCAGAAGGCTATGTATTCGTAGATTTCTACGGAGATGGATGTGTACCATGTCAGGCTTTAATGCCAAAGGTACACGAGTTCGCTGATACATACGGAGATAAATTAAAATTCACATCTCTGAACACAACAAAGGCTCGTCGTCTTGCAATTGCACAGAAAGTTTTAGGACTTCCTGTAATGGCTATCTACAAAGATGGAGAGAAAGTAGAAGAGCTTGTAAAAGACGACTGTACACCGGAGTCTATTGAGGCGATGATTAAGAAATACATCTAATCAGATGTTTTCTTGAATCATAGATAACAACTTTATTTTGTATATTACAAACAGAAAGGAGAAAGCATAATTATGGCTATTTTAGAAGGCAAAAAAGCAATAATTATCGGAGACCGTGATGGAATTCCGGGACCGGCTATCGCTGAGTGTGTTCAGACTGCTGGTGCAGAAATCGTATTTTCATCAACGGAGTGTTTCGTCTGAACGAGCGCAGGCGCAATGGATCTGGAAAACCAGAAGAGAGTAAAAGAATTCGCTGAGGAGTATGGTGCAGAGAACTTAGTAGTAGTTCTTGGTGCAGCAGAAGGTGAAGCTGCAGGTCTTGCAGCAGAAACCGTTACGTTAGGCGATCCTACTTTCGCAGGTCCATTGACAGGGGTCCAGCTTGGACTCACGGTATATCACGTATGTGAACCTGAGATCAAAGAAGAGTTTGACGAAGCAGTTTATGATGAACAGGTTGGTATGATGGAAATGGTTCTTGATGTTGATGACATCGTTTCCGAGATGGAAGCTATCAGAGAACAGGTATAATCCATTTGTACTGTTTAGAAGAGGGGAAGTCCCAATATGTTCCCGCATAGGGGGCTTCCCTCTTTTGCTAAAAATTGTAAATATCCGGGACATTTGATTCACGCCTTCGCTATGTGAAGGATGTCTGCTTTATGAAACGTTTAAGAAAGGTGGTAAAACCAATGAACAGTGTAATTAAAGGTGCAAGTTATGTACTGGCACATACACCACAGATGGTGGTATATAATGGAACAACACAGACAACAGAGAGAATCGTTAATCCTGAGTCTGAGTACTTAAAAGAGTTAGAGAGTCATCTTCGTTCTTACGAGGATTGTGTAAACTATTGGCCAAATCAGGTATATATTGGAAATGCAACTCCTGATGATCTTGCAAAGGTAGAATTCCCATACTATGACAAAGTAAAAGAGGGCGCAGACAGATACGGAAAATACGGTGAGATCATGCCGGAGGAAGAGTTTATTCTTCTTGTACAGGCGTGTGACCAGTTTGAAGTAGTACTTCTTGACAAAGAATTTGTTGCAGCTCACAAAGATGCATTTGCGGCTGATCCGATTATCACAGAGGATATTGTTGCAAGAATCCACGAAGGTTTTGAACTTGCAGCTATCGAAGCGGCAGTAAACGAGGAGCACGCAGAAGGCATCTACGTTGCAGGAAAATTGGTTGGATGTGTAAAGAGAGCACATGACATCGACGTGAACTTATCTGCGCACGTTATGCATGAGAACTTAATGAGTAAAGCATCCAGTGTTCTTGCATTATTATATGGTGTTAAGAATGCAGGTATCAACAAAGATGAGGTTGAGTATGTTATCGATTGTGCAGAGGAAGCATGTGGTGACATGAACCAGCGTGGAGGCGGTAACTTTGCGAAAGCTGCTGCTGAGATTGCCGATCTGAAAAACGCAACAGGTTCTGACTCCCGTGGATTCTGTGCAGGACCGTCTCACGCATTGATCGAAGCTGCCGCATTAGTAAAATCCGGCGCTTACAAATGTGTTGCCGTAACAGCCGGCGGATGTACAGCGAAACTTGGTATGAACGGTAAAGATCATGTGAAGAAAGGTCTTCCGATCTTAGAGGACTGTCTGGCAGGATTCTGTGTAATCCTTTCAGAGAATGACGGTGTAAACCCGGAGATCAATCTTGATATTCTCGGACGTCATACAGTAGGAACAGGAAGCGCTCCGCAAAATGTTATCGGAAGTCTTGTAGCTGATCCGCTTGAGAGAGTGGGACTTAAGATCACAGATATTGACAAATATTCTCCGGAGATGCAGAACCCGGATATTACAAAACCGGCAGGAGCAGGTGATGTTCCGATGGCGAACTACAAGATGATCGCAGCTTTAGCCGTTAAGAAAGGCGAGATCGACAGAAAAGAGCTGGCTACATTTACTGAGAAACACGGTCTTACAGGCTGGGCTCCGACACAGGGACATATTCCGTCAGGAGTACCGTATATCGGATTTGCAAGAGAAGATATTCTTGCAGGAAATATTAAGAAAGCAATGATCGTAGGTAAAGGAAGTCTTTTCCTTGGACGTATGACAAACCTTTTCGACGGTGTGTCTTTCGTGATCCAGGCAAATACAAAGGCAGAAGCTGAGGCGGCTGCAGGCGTATCTGAAGAGGAAGTAAAAGGACTTATCGCAAAAGCTATGAAAGATTTCGCTGCTTCCCTGATAGCAGAGTAAGGGGTGTTAAAGATGGCAAATAATATTGAAAAAATGATTGCCGATACCTTTATGGAGATGGCGCAGGGACTTGAGACGGGAAGTTTCGGAAAAAGACCTAAAGTTGCGCTTACCGGTATGGGCAGTGAGCATGGAGAGGAAAATTCCATGGCGGCGGCAGTAGCGGCCGCAAAAGACGGCATCGATGTATATTATATCGGTACTTTAGAAGCAGAAGGCGTTACAACGATCAAAGTGGCTAACGATGAGGAAGGTCACGATAAGATGGAGGAAATGCTTGCGAATAAAGAGATCGATGCAGCAGTAACCATGCATTTCCCATTCCCGATCGGAGTATCTACCGTGGGACGCTGTGTAACACCGGCGCAGGGAAAAGAGATGTACATTGCAAATACAACTGGTACGTCCAGTACAGACCGTATTGAGGGAATGATTAAAAATGCAATCTACGGAATCATTACTGCAAAGGCTTGCGGAAATGCAAAGCCGACCGTAGGTATCCTGAATGTTGACGGTGCGCGCCAGACAGAGAAAGCCTTAAAACAGCTTCAGGAAAAGGGATATGACATTGCATTTGCAGAGTCAGGACGTGCAGACGGTGGATGTGTCATGAGAGGAAATGACGTTCTTCAGGCATCCCCGGACATTATGGTGACAGATTCCCTGACAGGAAATATTCTGGTGAAGATGTTATCTTCGGCAAACACAGGTGGAAGCTTTGAGGCTACAGGCTACGGCTATGGTCCTGGAATCGGCGAGGGATACGAACAGTTAGTGATGATCGTCTCCCGCGCATCAGGAGCTCCGGTCATTGCAAACGCGATACGCTATGCAGCACAGCTCGTGAGAGGTAAAGTGTTTGAGGTTGCGAAAAATGAGTTTGCGGCAGTGAAAAAAGCAGGTTTAGACGAGATTTTAGCAGGCGTGAAAGCAGCGTCCAAACCGGCGGCAGCGGCAGAAGAAGTAAAGGAGCCTCCGAAGGAGATCGTAACAGCACAGATTCCGGGAATCGAAGTTATGGATCTTGAGGATGCAGTGAAAGCTCTGTGGAAGATCAGCATTTACGCAGAAAGCGGCATGGGATGTACAGGCCCGATTGTTCGTGTATCTGACGCAAATCTTGCAAAGGCAGAGGAAGAACTGAAAAAGGCTGGATATATCAGCTAATTTGATTGTAAGAACAATTCATAGATTGTAAGAAAATGGCATTTCGGAAAACTCCGGGATGCCGTTTTCCTTTGGAAAGACTGGGATGCCGTAGATGTTTGGCATGGATTTCCGGCATGGATTTCCGGCATGGATTTGCACATGGATTTCCCGCAGAATAGTATTTGAATATTTGAAAATGTGGTGCTATAATAAATTGAATTGGATTACAAATGCAGGGAGACGTCTATGAAGATTCGACAGGTGAAAAAAGACAAGAAAAAATATATGGATCTTTTGCTTTTGGCAGATCCCCAGGAGGATATGATCGACAAGTATCTGGAGGAAAGCACACTGTTTGTATTGAGCGAGGATGAGATTGTCAAGACTGTGTGTGCGGTTGTAATGCTGGAAAACGGACAGTGTGAAATTAAGAATATAGCCACCATGCCGGAAGAGCAGGGAAAAGGTTATGGGAAATATATGATCGACTATGTCTGCGAGCACTTCAGCGAATGGTGTCAGATGATGTATGTAGGCACCGGGAACAGTCAAAAGACCATCGGCTTTTACGAAAGATGTGGATTTACGAATTCCCACATTGTAAAAGACTTTTTTACAGATAATTACAGAGAACCTATTTATGAGGACGGAGTCCTTCTGAAAGATATGATCTATCTGAAACGGAAGCTTTCTGCACAGATTGATGTAAAACGGGTCGTAGATCTGGCGCTTGAGGCAGGGCGGATCCTTTTGAAAAACGGCGGAGAGATTTTTCGTGTAGATGAGACTATGACTCGTATCTGCAATCGCTTTCATGTAGATAAAGTAGATACGTTCATGTTAAGCCACGGAATATTTATCAGTGCACAGCACGGAGATGAAGAGGTTTATACGAAGGTGAAACATGTGCCGTTATCCGGTTCTAATCTGGAGATTGTGGCAGAGGTAAACGATTTGTCCAGAGAAATATCCTCGGGGAAGGTGACGCTGGAAGAGGCGGAAAAAAGACTGAAAGAGATAGAACATATACCGGGAGCCGGATATTGGCAGAAAGTTCTGGGGGCAGGGCTTGGAAGCGGATGCTTTGGTTATATACTCTGCGGTGCGGAGGGAGAAAGTATTATTGCGTTCTTTATCGGCTGCCTGTTATATCTGTGGGTTCTCACTGCCAATAAACATAAGGTATCTAAAATTGTAATGAATATGGTGGGCGGTATGCTGATCAGCAGTCTTGCGATATTGGCAGATCATCTTTTGGCGTCTGTGCCGTTGCAGACGGATGGAATCATTATCGGAGGGATTATGCCGTTGATTCCGGGAATGGCGTTCGTGAATGCCATAAGAGAGATTGCAGACAGTGACTTTCTGTCGGGAACTGTACGTATGATCGACGCACTGCTGGTATTTGTGTATGTTGCAATCGGAGTGGGAATCTCCCTTAGTGTATATAGCAACTTGCTGGGAGGAGGTCTGGGCTTATGATAGAGTTTCTTGTAAAAAACGTGCTTTGTCCTTTTGCAGGAACCATAGCTTATTCCATTTTATTCAGTGTACCGAAACGATATTATATAAGCTGTGGCTTTACCGGGATGGCAGGGTGGCTGATGTATCTTTTTATCAGCAACTATACGATATTCTCGGCGGCGGTAGGTTCGTTTTTCGGAAGTCTGCTGGTGGTGCTTATATCCCGGATGCTGGCTGTCCGAATGAAGTGCCCCATTACGTTATTCCTTGTGTCGGGAATTTTTCCGCTTGTGCCGGGAGCCGGAGTGTATTATACTGCATATTATCTGGTGACCAATGAAATGGGGCTGGCGGCGGTCAAAGGACTGGAAGCGATTAAGATAGCTTTTGGCATCGTGCTTGGTATCGCGGTTGTGCTGTCTATCCCAAGAGGCGTGTTCCAGCTGGAATACTGGAGACAAAGAAGATACAGAAGAAAATATGAATAGATGAGGAGAAGGATTATGAGTAAAGTAAGAACAAGATTTGCACCAAGTCCAACAGGAAGGATGCATGTTGGAAACTTAAGAACAGCGTTGTACGCTTATCTCATTGCAAAACATGAGGGCGGCGATTTTATGCTTCGTATTGAGGATACAGATCAGGAGCGTTTCGTGGACGGAGCGCTGGAGATCATTTACCGTACGTTGGAGAAGACGGGACTTATCCATGACGAAGGTCCGGATAAGGACGGGGGAGTAGGTCCGTATGTACAGAGCGAGCGTAATGCGTCCGGTCTTTATCTGGAGTATGCAAAGAAGCTGATCGAGCAAGGAGACGCTTATTATTGTTTTTGTGACAAAGAGCGTCTGGAATCTTTGAAAAATAAAGTTGCCGGAGAGGACAGTGCAGAGATCGTAGTGTATGACAAGCATTGTCTGGGGCTGAGTAAAGAAGAGGTACAGGCAAACTTAGACGCAGGAAAACCATACGTTATCCGTTTCAATATGCCGACAGAAGGAACAACTACATTTCAGGACGATATTTACGGGGATATTACTGTGCCGAATGCAGAATTGGAGGATTTGATCCTGATTAAATCCGACGGTTATCCGACGTATAATTTTGCCAACGTTGTAGACGACCATCTGATGGGAATTACCCATGTGGTACGTGGAAATGAGTACTTGTCTTCTGCACCGAAATACAACAAAATCTATGAGGCATTTGGATGGGACGTTCCGACATACGTACACTGTCCTTTGATCACAGATGAAAACCACAAAAAATTGAGCAAACGCTGCGGTCACTCTTCGTATGAGGATTTGATCGACCAGGGCTTTGTGACAGAGGCGGTTGTAAACTATGTGGCGCTTCTTGGATGGTGTCCGTCCGACAATAGGGAGATCTTCTCTCTGGAAGAGCTGGTGGAGGCGTTTGACTATCGTCATATGAGCAAATCTCCGGCTGTATTTGACATTGTGAAGCTGAAATGGATGAACAGCGAATATTTAAAAGCTATGGATGAAGAGAAGTTCTTTAGGATGGCAGAGCCTTATATCCGTGAAGTGATCACAAGAGACTGCGACCTGAAAAAGATTGCGGCGCTTGTAAAGACAAGGATTGAAGTGTTCCCGGACATCAAAGACCAGATTGATTTCTTCGAAGCACTTCCGGAGTATGACACAGCGCTGTACTGCCATAAGAAAATGAAAACCAATGAGGAGAATTCTCTGGATGTATTAAAAGGTGTGCTGCCGCTTCTGGAAGCGCAGGAAGATTTCAGTAACGACGCACTGTTTGAGACGCTCAAAAAATATGTGGACGAGACAGGTGTAAAAACAGGATTTGTGATGTGGCCTGTGAGAACGGCTGTTTCTGGAAAACAGAATACGCCGGGCGGAGCTACAGAGATCATGGAGATCCTCGGAAAAGAGGAATCTTTGGCACGTATAAAAAAAGGCATTGAATTGTTGAGTAAGTAAGGGGTATCTATGAGTTTGAACAACGCTCAGAAAGAGGCAGTCGCCCATTATCAAGGACCGTGTATGGTTCTTGCCGGTCCCGGTTCAGGGAAAACGCTTACCATTGCAAAGAGAATCGAATACTTAATTAAAACGTATAAGGTAAGGCCAGAAGAAATTCTGGTCATTACCTTTACAAAGTATGCCGCAAAAGAGATGCGGCAGCGGTTTTACCGCGTGATGGATAACCGGTCTCTTCCGGTAACCTTTGGAACGTTTCATGGCATTTATTACGGAATCTTAAAATGGGCGTATGGGATCCAACAGGGAAATATTCTGGGGGAAGAAGAAAAAAAGGCGCTCCTCAAAGAAGTGTGCCAAAAGATAGATTGGGGAGACGATACAGAGCTGTTAAAAGAGGACGATTTTTTGGAAGGTCTTTTGGAAGAAATCGGAAATATTAAAAACAATCGAAGGAAGATCGAAGAATACGAGTCCGAAAGATACGGAGTTTCTCGGTTCCGTCAGATTTACCGGGCATATGAGGAAGAAAAGGAGCGGCTTCGTAAACTGGATTTTGAAGATATGCTTGTGAAATGCTGTCAGTTATTTGAAAAAAGGCCGGATATACTGGTAAAATGGCAGCAGAGATTCCGGTATATTCTTGTAGATGAGTTTCAGGATATAAATCAGGCGCAGTATGATGTGATCAAAATGCTGGCGGCGCCTTCTAACCACTTGTTTGTGGTGGGGGACGACGATCAGTCGATCTATGGCTTCCGAGGTGCCAGACCGGGAATCATGCAGGAATTTGTGAAAGATTATCCGGGAGCGGCAAAGATTGTCCTAGATGTGAATTACCGTTCTACAGAGCACATTGTGAACGGCGCCCTGAAAGTGATCGCCAATAATCAGAACCGCTATCCGAAAAAGATCCGTGCCCGGAAAGAGGCGGAGAAAAATGTCCATGTGCAGGAAGTAAAAGATCCATTCGAGGAGAGTCGGTATATTTTAGAGGAAATCCGAAAAACTGTAAAAGAGGGCGTTTCCTTTACTGATATTGCGGTTCTTTACCGGACGGCATCAGATGGCAGGATTCTGGCAGAGACATTGATGGAGTATCAGATTCCGTTTCAGATGAAAGAACATCTGAATAATATATACGAACACTTTATCGGGCAGGACATATACAGTTATCTGGCAATCTCTCAAGGGAAACAGGAGAGAGCGCATTTCCTGCGGGTAGTAAACCGACCCAACCGATATATTGCAAGGGACAGTATGAGTGAAGGGCGTGTTAATTTCGAGAGTCTGCGGAATTTTTACTGTGATAAAAAATGGATGCAGGACCGTATCGACCAGTTTGAGTGGGATATGAAGATGATTCGGGACAAGACTCCCTATGCGGCTATCCAGTATATACGCAAAGGTGTCGGCTATGATGAATTTCTGAGAGAATATGCGTCGAAAAGAGGTGTCGACAAAGAGGAGCTTTTTGAAGTTTTAGATGAGATACAGGAGCGTTCAAAAGAATCGGCGAAGCTTGAGGACTGGTTTTCCTATGTGGAAGAGTATAAGAAGATGCTGAAAAGCAAAGGAAGAGACGAAAAAGAGCAAGAGGGCGTTTCGCTTCTGACGATGCACGGAGCAAAAGGACTGGAGTTCGACACGGTGTTTATCCTTGGGGCAAATGAAGGTGTAACGCCTTATAAAAAGGCGGTATTCGACGACCAGACGGAGGAAGAGAGACGGCTGTTTTATGTGGCGATGACAAGGGCAAAAAGAAAACTTGTGATCAGTTATGTAAAAGAGAAAAACGGAAAGGAGATGTCTCCTTCCCGTTTTGTCGGTGAATTGTTTGCAAAATTATAATTCTTCAAACTCCTGCTCGTCCATCCACTCATCGAAAGCGTCTGCGGCAATTTCATACTCCTCGTCATCTTCGATGTTGGCGAGGGTAGGTTCGCCGTCTACCTCTTCATAGCGGTAGATAAATACGTCACCGTCGTCACTTTCGCCTTCATCGTTCAGTGGAAGGAGAGCGATATACTCTTTGCCGTCTGCTTCATATGTGGTTAAAACGGCACATTCCACAACCTCGTCATTTTCTAAGGTTAAAGTTACAGTGATCACTTCTTCTTCCGGATTCATATTCTGTTCACTCATAAAATTATTCTCCTTTATATTTAAGATAGTCTTACTGTATCAAAGGAGAGGGCAAAAAGCAAGGATGTAGTAGCCAAAAGTGGGAAAATGTTGTAAAATATATGTAACTGTTCAGACGGGGAGGATTATAGGATGTTTAGAAAAAGGATATGGATCGTGGCTGCGTTACTCATCTGCGTGATGGGAATGACAGCCTGTAAGAAAAATGTAGGGAGTCCCGAGGACAATGCTGTTCAGGAAGAATCTGAAACAGAAGAGAAAGAGGAAGTAAAGGAGACGTTTCTCGTAGGTTTTACCGCTATAGACATGGAGAACCCTTATTTTATTACGCTTGAAAATGCAGTGAGAGAAGTGGTGGAAGAAGAGGGATGGACAATGATCACGAAGGATCCGGGAACCGATGCAAAGCTTCAGGAAAAACAGATCCAGGAGATGATTGACAAAGGTGTGGATGCGGTGATTTTAAGCCCGGTAGACTGGGAACAGATCACACCCTCTTTGGAGGCGTTGAAAAATGCCGGTGTGAAGATCATCAATGCAGATACGCAGGTGAAAGAGATGGACTATGTGGATGCTTACATTGGCTCGGATAATAAGAATGCAGGCTACATCTGTGGGGAAGATTTGATCCAGAGATGTCCGAACGGAGGTAAGATCGCTATTTTAGAGTGCCCTACGCAAAATTCTGTCAACGAACGTATTACCGGATTTGAGGAGGCTATTTCGAAAGCGAAAAATGGATTTGAAGTGGTAGACAGAGCGGATACCGGCGGTGAATTCGAAAGAGCTCTTGAGGCTGCCAGAAAGATACTCAAAGAGCACCCGGATATTTGTGCGATCATGTGCGGAAACGACCAGCTCGCTGTCGGCGCAAAAACAGCCGCCAATGTAGAAAAATTGGATCGTGTTCTGATCTATGGCGTGGATGGCTCGCCGGACATTAAGAAAGAGCTGAAAAAGTCAGAAAATCAGATCGCAGGCACGGCTGCCCAATCTCCGATTAATATCGGAAAAGCGGCGGCAGAGACAACCATCAGTATTCTGAAAGGAGAAGAATACGAAAAAGAAATTTACGAAGAAGTTTTTATGATCAACAAAGAAAATGTTGATATGTATGGAACGGATGGATGGCAGTAATGCCGGAAAGGATCAGGCATCATGAGGAAAACAGAAGGGCAGCCGCTGCCGTTAGGAGTAACGGTAAGTGGAGAACGGATCAATTTCTCTACGGTAGTTCCGGGAGGAAAGACGTGCAGGCTTCTTATATACCCTGTGGGGGAGAAAAATCCCTGTAAGACTTTTGAGATGCAGGAGTCTTTGGGAGATGTGCGTTATATAGCTCTGGAAGATATTGACAGCAGGCAGTACGAATATAATTATGAGATTGACGGTGAAGTAACGCCGGACGACTATGGAAAAGCATTTGCAGGAAGAAGTGTTTGGGGGAAGGAACGGGATGTTTCCGGGCATGAGGTAAGAGGTGTGCTTTTTCAAGAAGAATATGACTGGGAAGGTGACAGACGTCCTTTTCTCAGTAAAGATCAAGTCATTGCATACAGTCTCCATGTACGGGGATTTACGAAAGATACGTATTCTAAGGTGTCGGCAAAAGGGACATTTGAAGGCATCGTGGAGAAGATTCCCTATCTGAAAGATCTTGGTATTAATCAGATCCAATGTATGCCCATATATGAATTCGAGGAATGTGGAAGAACACGGAATTACTGGGGATATGGAGAGGCATATTATTTTGCGCCGAAAAGTGCTTATGCGGCAGGAAAGAGCCCGGTAAAAGCGTTGAAAGATTTTGTAAAGGCGTGTCACAAAGAGGGAATAGAAGTTGTGCTGGAAATGCCTTTTGCGGAGATGGCCAGCGCTCTTACAGTGATAGAATGTCTGCGCTATTATATGATAGAGTATCATGTGGACGGATTCGTATTAAATGCTTATGCAGATACAACGAAAGCTGCTTTTTCAGATCCGATTTTGAAAAGCGCGAAAATTCTGACGCATAGAATAGATTTTCAAAATGTTATGCGTCGGTTTTTAAAAGGCGACGAGGGAATGGTTGAAGCAGTGATTTATTGGCTGAAACATATAGGAAAAGAGGAAGGGAGCTTTAACTATATCGCCTCCCACAGTGGTTTTACATTAAACGATCTGGTTTCTTACGACGGAAAGCACAATGAGTCCAACGGAGAAAATAACCGGGACGGTACAGACTATAATTTCAGCTGGAATTGTGGAGCAGAAGGTCCAAGCCGCAAGAAAAGCGTCTGCAGCCTTAGAAAACGGCAGATAAGAAATGCGTTGTTTTTGGTTTTTCTTGCGCAGGGGATGCCATGTATCTTAGCGGGAGATGAGTTTGGAAATTCACAGAATGGCAATAATAATGTTTATTGTCAGGATAATCCGGTCGGATGGGTGAACTGGCGGGGATTTCAAAGTAACAAAGAGCAATATGAGTTTGTAAAGCGCCTGATCGCGCTTCGGAAAAAATATAAAGTTTTTCACCCGGAACATGAGATGACAGGAATAGACAGTGTGAGCTGCGGTGTGCCGGACGTGTCTTATCACGGGGAGAGTGCATGGAGAACGCCGTCGGAAGTATGCAGCAGGCAGCTTGGCGTTTACTACAGTGGGGCGGCATTAAAAGGAGAGGATTGCTATGTGATCTATAATATGCACTGGCTTTCCCATACATTTGCACTTCCGTCACTTCCAAAGGGAAAGAAATGGTATAAAATTGCGTCTACAGATGACGGGATTTTGGAGGAGCCCAGACTTTCTACAGAACAAAAAGCGTTGGAGACCGATGCAAGAACGATCATTGTATTGGCGGCAAGATAGCAGACATCAGGTAAATGGAGTAAGAAGATGAAAGCGTTAGAACATTTGCGGACAATTAATCATCATAAGATGTTGGTAATGAAGATGTGTTTTAAAGTGGGGTTGTATAAGCAGGGGCTGCTTCACGATCTGTCCAAATATTCCCCGACGGAGTTTCTGGTCGGTTGTAAATATTATCAGGGAACCAGAAGCCCCAACAACGCGGAACGTGAAGCTACCGGATATTCTAGGGCGTGGCTTCACCATAAAGGGCGGAATAAACATCACTACGAATACTGGATTGATTATAGTGTAGATCCGGGAGAGGGAATTGTAGGTCAGAAAATGCCAGTGAAATATGTGTTGGAGATGTTTGTAGACCGGATTGCAGCTTCTAAGACGTACAGGGGAGAATCCTATACGGATACTTATCCGTTGGAATATTTTGAGAGAGGTACGGCGAAACTCGGAAGAATGGTGCACCCAGATACAATGGAGCTTTTGCGCAGCCTTTTGAAGATGCTGGCAGAGGATGGCGAGGAGGCGACTTTTCGCTATATTCGTCGGAGAAAAAAAGAACTGAAAAAAATCGGCAAAAAATTTTAAAAAGTATGTTGACATTTCAGGAACTATATAGTATTATAATCTTCGGACAGTTCAAGAACCGTCACTTGCGGAAGTGTCGGAACTGGCAGACGAGCAAGACTAAGGATCTTGTGCATATTACTTGCGTACGGGTTCAAGTCCCGTCTTCCGCATTGAATGAAAAGAAGGGAGCATATCATAGTGATATGCTCTTAGTATTTTTGGGGATAACCTAAAAAAGGAACTGCTGAAAATGCAAAAAGGCATATATTATAATATCGATAAATAAAACGAAGTTGATAAATTCAACTGACACATCTCTTTCTGTTGTCAGATTGGGGAGACAACGTTATTGATTATAACATCGGGGCAAAAATGTCGCAGTGGATTATTCGTTCTTTAATAATTATTGTTATTTTTTAAATATATGTTTGGGCGCTATATAAATAGCACCCTTTTAATTTTTGAATCTATTTAGATAATGAAAAATGATATACTATATGAAATAATAAAGAGGTCTTGGGGTGGAAAAACGAATATTTAAGATACTAATGTGGATATACTTAGTTAGTTTGCTTTTTTTTGTTGTATTAAAATTTAATGGTAGTTTTGAAGAAATTATTATGTTACACTATCGAATAATAGAAAATGAGAAAATGGGTGTTGAAAACATTAATCTAGTTCCATTTAGAACGATTTCTTCATATATGAGTGACATTATGGAATTTTATGCGCTCAAAAATATCGCAGGAAACATTATCGTATTTGCTCCTTTAGGATTTTTGACTTCCCAAGTATTTGATAAAAGATTTTTAACATCTGCTATTATATGTATACTGATCATACTTTTTATTGAATGTGTGCAATTGATTTTTAAGATAGGATTTTTTGATGTTGATGATATATTTTTAAACCTGATAGGATGTTTAAGTGGCATTTGTATTAGTCTATTTTATAACAATGTTGACAAAAATAGAGCGAAATAGTATACTAGCTGAGCATTAAATTTATACATGAATTTTAGAAAGGAGTTAAAGATTTATGAAGCGTCGTTTATTGGCAATAATTTTGGGATGTTGTTTGTTGTTTTCTTCAGCAACCGCTTTCGCTTCAGAAGTGGAAAATAAAGAAGGAGGTGTTGCTGAAAGTCAAGTTGAAGACATTCACTATTTAACAGAGGATTTGACAAGAGGTTCTAAGAAGCCTAGTTCTAAGGCCTCTGTTCACAACTTAGGCGTTAATAACTATAATTTCCAACTGACGAAGTTTGGTTATAAACTTTTCACAGATAAATGGCTAACTAGCCGTTCTGGAAAAATTAAAGTTAATTTAACTAAATTCAAAGCTGTTTCGTCATCTCCGGGAGCTACAAAGAATGAGATTACTTTCCATTTATACGATAGTTCGGGTCGTGTAGCTTCTAGTACGAAAAAAGTTTATGGGGGTTCTGCTAGTAAAACATTTACTAAAGTTAAAGCGGGAAAAAAATATTATGTAGCTTTTGAAGTTCCTACAAACGAAAATAAATATTCAGGAAGTGGATATATAAGTGATTAGGAGTCTTAAGAAGAGAAGGAGCCGTCGCATTATGATTGAATGAATCATGGATGCGGCGGCATCTTTTTACTTAGATAAATTTTATACCAAGAGCCAGACTTTTCAAAGACCTGCTCTTGGTTTTATCAAAAAGTGCTACCGCGCTAATTTTTGTTTAGTGCGACAGCCCCTTTTATATACAAAAAATGAAAAAGGGGCAGTGTCTCTCAAATCTCCATAAAAAAGATTAATTTATTTGATATATCGTGTATAATAGATATAAGAATCTGCAAACCTAACGTTCAGGAGTTCATATTTATAAATATGATATGCATTGTCATATAAAGGGGGAGGCTCTATGCTGGAACAACTGGATTTGACGAAAACACTGGGGAAGTCGGAATATAAGGAGAAGATGCCGGGGCTGGAAGCAAGGCTTGGTAAATTACAGAGGAGCTGTATCGAGAGGAATATTCCGGTTATGATCGCGTTTGAAGGATATGGAGCTTCCGGCAAAGGCGTACAGATTGGGGAGCTTATTAAAGCTCTGGATCCAAGAGGGTTTGAAGTTCATGCGGTGGAAAGGGAGACAGAGGAAGAACGTCTCCACCCGTTTCTCTGGAGGTTCTGGGTGAGACTTCCGGCAAAGGGACGGATAGCCATCTATGATACAAGTTGGTACCGGAAGGTGTTGACAGAGCGGTTTGAGAAGAAGAGAAAGAAAAAAGAACTTGCGAAGGTATATGCTTCGATCTGTTCCTTTGAAGAGCAGTTGACAGATGACGGAACAATTCTGATTAAAATATTTCTTGCTATTGACAGAAAAGAGCAGAAAAAACGATTTGAAAAATTGCTGAGATCAAAGGAAACGGCATGGAGAGTCTGTAAAGATGACTTAAAACAGAACAGAGAATTTGAAGTATATGAGAAGATGAATGAGGAAATGCTGTCGCGGACAGATACGCAATACGCACCGTGGACGATCGTGGAAGCGACAGACCGAAGGTTTGCAACGGTAAAGATCTACTCCACAGTGATTCGGATATTGGAAGAAAAATTGCAGGAGACAGAGAAAGCGAAGCAATTTCAGGAGGAAGAGAATCCGGCACAGTCTGAGAAGCTGTTTCGGAAAGAGGAAGAAGTGTCTGAGGCCAGGCTTGGAGAATATATGCTCGCGAAAGCAGATTTAACGCTGTCTTATACGAAAGAGGAATATAAGAAGAAGCTGGCGCAATTGCAGAGGAAGATGGAGAAGCTTCATGGAGAATTATACCGGAAGAGAATCCCGGTAGTCCTTGCGTTTGAAGGATGGGATGCAGGAGGAAAGGGCGGGGCGATCAAGCGGTTGACAAAAAAGATGGATCCCAGAGGATATGTGGTACATCCAACTGCTTCTCCCAATGACATGGAACGGGCGCATCACTATTTGTGGCGTTTCTGGATAGATATGCCAAAGGCGGGACATGTGACGATTTTTGACCGTACATGGTATGGACGCGTGATGGTAGAAAGAGTGGAAGGGTTCTGTACAAAGCAAGAATGGAAGAGAGCCTATAAAGAGATTAACGATATGGAACGGGATCTTGTCGATGCGGGAACCATTGTATTAAAATTCTGGATGCAGATAGACAAAGACGAGCAGGAGCGAAGATTTCGGGCGAGACAGGAAAATCCCGAAAAGCAGTGGAAGATCACGGAGGAGGATTGGAGAAACCGCGAGAAATGGGAGGAATACGAAAAAGCAGTCAATGAAATGCTCATCCGTACTTCTACGCCAAACGCGCCGTGGATCATCGTGGAAGGGAATTGTAAATATTATGCGAGACTAAAGGTTTTAGAAAGCGTAGTAAAAGCAATCGAGGAGAAAGTGAAGGAGACAAATCCATAAGAGTCATGGGAAAAAGACAGGAGGAAAAGTGTATGACGATCAGGGAACAGCTTGAAAGCAGAGAAGTGCAGTATTTAAGCGAATATGCCGCGCTCAGCATTCATTCCAGAGGCAGAAAACGGGAAGAACAGCAGTGTGATATTCGGCCGGTGTTTCAAAGAGACAGAGACAGGATTTTGCACTGCAAATCGTTTCGCCGCCTGAAGCAAAAAACACAGGTGTTCCTGCTTCCTAAGGGAGATCACTACAGGACGAGACTTACCCATACATTAGAAGTATCCCAGAATGCGAGAACGATTGCAAAAGCTCTCCGTCTCAATGAAGATTTGGCGGAAGCCATTGCCCTTGGCCACGATCTGGGGCACACTCCTTTCGGACATGCGGGAGAACGGGCGCTTGATACGGTAAGTCCCCGGGGGTTTAAGCATAATGTGCAGAGTGTGCGTGTGGTGGAATGTCTGGAGAAGAACGGGAGAGGGCTAAACCTTACATGGGAAGTGATCGATGGGATCATGAACCATAAAACCAGTGGGACTCCCCATACATTGGAAGGGCAGATCGTACGGCTGTCGGATAAGATCGCCTATATTAATCACGATATTGACGATGCTATACGGGGCGGCGTTATAAAAGAAACCGATATTCCGAAGCGGTATACAGACATATTGGGAAATACAACGAGAAACCGTCTGAATACGATGGTACACAATGTGATCGTCAACAGCATGGACAGACCCAAGATCTGCATGTCAAAGGAAGTGGAAGAGGCGATGACGGAGCTTCGGGATTTCATGTTTGAGAATGTCTATATGAATCCGGAGGCAAAAGGAGAAGAAAAGAAGGCTGTTAATATGATTACCAACCTGTATGAATACTACATGGAACATATTGAAGAACTCCCGGAAGAATTTCTAAGGAGGATGGAAGCGCATCATGAGACCGAAGACCGGACGGTCTGTGATTATATTGCCGGAATGACGGATACATATGCAGTGAAAAAGTTCCGGGAATATTTTATTCCGGAATCTTGGGATTTTTAAAAGGAAATCAGACACTTTTGTCGAATATTATATATAAGGGGCATTTTGATATAGTAAGAAGGAAGAAAAAATGTATTATTCCGATGAGATTATTGAAGAAGTAAGATCAAGAAATGATATTGTGGATGTTATTTCCAGTTATGTGAAGCTTCAGAAAAAGGGAAGTTCTTATTTCGGGCTGTGTCCGTTTCATAACGAGAAATCACCCTCTTTTTCCGTCAGTCCGGGGAAGCAGATGTATTATTGCTTTGGCTGCGGTGCAGGGGGCAATGTCTTTACGTTTTTGATGGAGTACGAGAATTATACTTTTCAGGAAGCGCTCAAATATTTGGCAGACAGAGCCGGGGTAGAGCTTCCCGAGGAGGAATACTCCGGGGAGGCAAGGAAGAGAGCGGATTTAAAGGCAATCCTTCTGGAGATCAACAAAGAAGCTGCAAGGTATTTTTATGCGCAGTTAAAAAGTCCTCAGGGAGAGCAGGGGCTTTCTTACTTGAAAAGGCGGGGACTTTCCGATGAGACTATTCAGGCATTCGGGCTTGGGTATGCCGGGAAATACAGCGACGGTGTGTACAAGTACTTGAAGTCCAAAGGATATAAGGATGATATGATCGTCAAGGCAGGGCTTATCAATATAGACGAACGTTACGGCGTCAGCGGCAAGTTTTGGAACAGAGTGATGTTTCCGATCATGGATAGTAACAGTCGTGTGATCGGATTTGGCGGCCGTGTGATGGGAGATGCGAAACCAAAGTATTTGAACTCACCGGAGACAGTGATCTTTGACAAGAGCCGTAACCTCTACGGACTGAACCGGGCAAGAAGTTCGAAAAAGCCGTATTTTCTGCTTTGTGAAGGGTATATGGATGTTATATCGCTTCATCAGGCGGGATTTACCAATGCGGTGGCATCTCTGGGAACAGCGCTGACATCGGGACATGCCTCTTTGATAAAACGATATGTCCGTGAGGTTTACCTGACGTATGACAGTGACGAGGCAGGGACAAGAGCGGCTTTAAGGGCGGTGCCGATCTTAAAAGAAGCGGGCATTACCGCAAGAGTCATCCGAATGGATCCGTATAAAGACCCGGATGAGTTTATTAAGAATCTCGGTGCAGACCAATTTGAGGAGCGTATCGGAAAAGCAAGAAACGGATTTATGTTCAGTCTGGAAGTGGCAGAAAAGAATTACGATCTGACATCCCCGGAGGGAAAGACGGAGTTTATGAAAGAGGCGGCGAGGCGGCTGACAGAATTCGAGGAAGAGATTGAGAGAAATAACTACATAGAAGCGGTGGCAAAAGCATATCACGTAGGATATGAGGAGCTTCGGAAGCTGGTAGTTAAAACGGCGGTGCAGACCGGTCTTGCAAAACCTGTGGCAAGACCGAAACAGGCGAATGCCAGAAGCGCCGAGAAGGAGGACGGCAGCAAGAAGTCCCAGAAGATTTTGATCACATGGCTGATCGAGAATGAGAATATTTTCAGGCAGATCTGTAAATTCATTACTCCCGAAGATTTTTCGGAGGGGATATACCGGACGGTGGCAGAGCTTTTGTATGAGCAGTATGAAAGCGGAGCGGTGAATCCGGCGCAGATCATGAATCATTTTACCGATGAGGAGGAGCACCGGGAGGCGGCCGCTCTGTTCCACACGAAGATTCAGGAACTGGAGACTGTGGCGGAGCAGGAAAAGGCTCTGAAAGAAACCATCATGCGTGTGAAGAATCACAGCATCGAGGAGGCGGCAAAAAATCTTGCCCCCACAGATATAGAAGGTTTACAGAGGGTGATGACAGCCAAGAAGGAGCTGCAGAACCTTGAGAAACTGCATATTTCCGTTAATTAAGGATAAAATATAATCAAGCAATGAGAGGATGGATACTACATGGAAGAAAACATGGTAAAATTTGAAGAGAAACTGAAAGAACTTGTAAAGCTTGGCAAGAAGAAGAAAAGTATTTTGGAGATCCAGGAAGTCAATGATTTTTTCAATGATATGGAACTGGATTCTGAGCAGATGGAGAAGATTTTCGAGTATCTGGAAAGTCAGAATATCGACGTACTCAGAATCAGTTCCGACGATGATATTGATGATGCAGATATTCTCATTTCCGAAGAAGATGAGGTGGATATGGAGAAGATCGACCTGTCTGTTCCAGATGGAATCAGTATTGAGGATCCGGTCAGAATGTATCTGAAAGAGATTGGTAAAGTTCCGCTTCTTTCCGCAGAGGAAGAGGTAGACCTTGCAAAGCGGATGGCAGACGGAGATGAGGATGCGAAAAAGCGTTTGGCAGAGGCGAACCTTCGTCTTGTTGTCAGTATTGCGAAGCGCTATGTGGGACGAGGGATGCTGTTTTTGGATTTGATCCAGGAGGGAAATCTCGGACTCATTAAAGCAGTTGAAAAGTTTGACTATCAGAAAGGTTTCAAATTCAGTACTTATGCTACATGGTGGATTCGTCAGGCGATCACAAGAGCCATTGCCGATCAGGCAAGAACCATCCGTATCCCGGTGCATATGGTGGAGACGATCAACAAATTGATCCGTGTATCCAGACAGTTATTGCAGGAGCTTGGAAGAGAACCGTCCCCGGAAGAGATTGCAGCAGAATTGGACATGCCTGTAGAAAGAGTGCGGGAGATTTTGAAGATTTCCCAGGAGCCTGTTTCTCTGGAAACTCCTATTGGAGAGGAGGAAGACAGCCATCTCGGAGATTTTATTCAAGATGACAATGTTCCGGTACCGGCAGAGGCTGCCGCACAGACACTGTTAAAAGAACAGCTTGACGAGGTGCTGGATACATTGACGGAGAGAGAACAGAAAGTATTAAGACTTCGTTTCGGTATGAATGACGGACGTGCCCGTACACTAGAAGAGGTCGGAAAAGAGTTCGATGTTACCCGTGAGCGTATACGTCAGATCGAGGCGAAAGCGCTCCGTAAACTGCGTCATCCAAGCCGCAGCAGAAAATTAAGAGATTATTTGGATTAAGAAAGAGGCGCCTATGGAACTATCAAAAAGACTTACTGCGGTTGCAAGTCTTGTGACAGAGGGCGCCTCTGTTGCAGATATTGGAACCGATCATGGATACATACCTATTTATCTTGTAAAGCAGCAAATTGCAGAGAAAGCAATCGCCCTAGATATTAACAGAGGTCCGCTGGAGAGGGCGAGACTGCATATTACCGGACACGGGTTAAAAGACAGGATTGAGACAAGGCTGTCGGATGGTCTTGCAAACGTTGTTCCGGGAGAGGTAGATACGATGGTCGCCGCCGGGATGGGCGGTGCATTGATCATCAAGATACTGAAAGAGGGCAGGGATGTGGTAGAAAAACTGGACTACTGTATCTTGCAGCCCCAGTCAGAGATTGCAAAGGTCCGAAGGTTTCTGGCTTCTCAACAGCTTCGGATCGAGACGGAAGATATGGTGGAGGAGGATGGGAAATTTTATCCCATTATGCGAGTTATCCACGGTGAGCCGGAGCATTATGAGATTTACGAATATATATACGGTAAAAAACTGTTGGAAAACAGACATCCTGTGCTTCATAAATTTTTATTAAGAGAGAAAAGTATACAGGAAAGTATTTTACGGCAGTTATCGAAAAGGACGGAAAGTGTAAGTGCAAGGGAGAGAGAGGCGGAAGTGTATGAGGAGATGAAACTTACGCTTCTGGCTTTGAAAGCATTTGAGCAGGTGTAAATATTCGCACAAAAAGCAATATAAAGGCAGGAGAGGAACTATGCTGTGTAGAGAGATCATGAACAGGATCGAGAAATTTTATCCCGGAGACTTTGCGCTGGAATGGGACAATGTAGGGCTTCTTGCAGGCAGGGATGATAAGGAGGTAAAGACAGTCTATGTGGCGCTGGACGCCACAGATGAGGTTGTGGACGAGGCAGTCTCCATGAAGGCAGATATGCTGATCACGCATCATCCTTTGATTTTTGGCGGCAGAAAGAAGATTACGAATGAGGATTTTATCGGGAACAGGCTGATAAAATTAATACAAAATGACATTTCCTATTATGCCATGCATACAAATTATGATGTGATGGGAATGGCTGAACTTTCCGGGGAAATGCTCCATATGAAAAATGCAGAAGTACTGGAAGTGACGGGACATTCGAAACCGTCCGGGGAGTCCGAGGCTTCCGGTTTGCCAGAGGGGATCGGAAGGATTGCGGATCTGGAACAGGAAATCACGCTGCAACAGTGTGCGGATGAAGTAAAGAAGGCTTTTTCTCTAGAATCGGTGAAAGTATTCGGAGACTTGAGAAGTAAGATGGGACGCATCGCTGTCTGTCCCGGCTCAGGGAAAAGTGTCATTGGAACCGCCCTTAAAAAAAAGGCAGACGTTCTGATCACCGGAGACATAGGACATCATGAAGGAATTGATGCTGTGGCGCAGGGACTTTCTATTATTGATGCGGGACATTATGGAATCGAGCATATTTTTGTAAAGGATATGAAGCGGTTTCTGACGGAACAGTTGGCAGAGATCCGGGTTGAGGGAGAACCGATCAGACACCCATTTATAGTAATATAAACCGGATAAGCCGACGAAGGAGAAGCGGTACTTGTAAGACAGAACAGGAGGCGATAGTATGGCTGAGATGATGTATCATGTAAAAATCGGTGAAGAGGTACGCGTTTACAAAGAAGGGACATCTTATTTTGAGATTGCGAAAGAATATCAGAAGCATTTTGAGGATGATATTGTGCTTGTGATTATCAACGGAAAACTCCAGGAGCTTCATAAGACAGTAAAATGTGACTGTGTGCTGGAGTTTGAGACTACTGCCGGAGATATGGGGCACAAGGCGTACCAAAGAAGCATGAGTCTTCTTCTTGTGAAAGCAGTTTATGATGTGGCAGGTCATGAGCATATTCAGAAGGTAAGAGTTCACTATTCTGTGAGCAAGGGCTATTACTGTACCATGGAAGGGGAGCAGGCTCTGACGCAGGAGTTTTTGGATAAGGTGGAGTGCAGAATGCGGGAGTTGGCAGGGCTTGACCTTCCGATCAAAAAAAGAAGCGTAAATACAGATGATGCCATCGCACTTTTCGGACAGCATGAAATGTACGATAAAGAACGTCTTTTTAAATATCGCCGTGTTTCCAAGGTAAACATATACAGTATTAATGAGTTTGAAGATTATTATTATGGATATATGGTGCCAAGTACCGGGTATCTGAAATATTTTCGTCTGCATAAATACGATGACGGTCTTGTGTTACAGATGCCGGAGCGGTCTAAAACAAAGACGGTGCCGGAATTTGTGCCCCAGAATAAACTTTTCCAGGTGCTCAAGGAGTCAACCAAATGGGGAGATATGCAGGGAATCGAGACGGTAGGAGCGTTGAACGATAAGATTACGAAAGGAAATGTACAGGAGATTGTTCTTGTACAGGAGGCATTGCAGGAAAAGAAGATTGCCGAGATCGCGGCTACGATTGTTGCCAGACCGGAGGTGAAGTTTGTTCTGATCGCGGGACCATCCTCTTCCGGGAAAACAACATTTTCTCACAGACTTTCCATTCAGCTTCGCGCTTGTGGTCTGACGCCCCATCCGATCGCGGTGGATAATTATTTTGTAGAGCGGGAAAATAATCCGAAAGATGAAAACGGAGAGTATGATTTTGAATGTCTGGAGGCAGTTGACGTGGAGCTGTTTAACCGTCAGCTCACAGAGCTTTTGGAGGGAAAGGAAGTCGTGATTCCGAGATTTAACTTTCTGACAGGAAAGAAAGAGTACAGAGGAGAGGCAAAGAAGCTCGGAGAAAATGACGTACTTGTCATAGAAGGGATCCATTGTCTGAACCCGAAACTTACACAGAGCCTTCCGGATGAAAATAAGTTTAAAATATATATCAGCGCCCTCACACAATTGAATATAGATGAACACAACCGGATACCTACTACGGACGGGCGGCTTTTGCGCCGAATCGTGAGAGACGCGCGTACAAGAGGAGCTTCTGCGGCGAGAACCATCGGAATGTGGCAGTCTGTACGCAGAGGTGAAGAGAAAAATATTTTTCCATATCAGGAGGAAGCCGATGTCATGTTTAATTCTGCCCTGATTTATGAGCTGGCAGTGTTGAAGCCTTATGTGGAGGCACAGCTTTTCGGGATTGACAGGAATGCGCCGGAATATATGGAGGCAAAGCGGTTATTAAAATTCTTAGATTATTTCGTCGGGATCGGAACGGAGAACGTGCCTACGAATTCCTTGCTTCGGGAGTTTGTGGGAGGCGGATGTTTTGATATTTAGCTTCCCTGTTTCGGTGTGTAAAAGGATAGCCACGCAGATTGTGCAAGTATACTTGTGACAAGATGTGTGGCTGTAAATTTTTTTGTAACGTTTTGAGAACTTTTGACTCTTATAAGATAGGAGGTGGATTGGGTGGAAGGATTTGATAAAGTTTATAAGAAATACCTTTCCGAAGTCTATCGGTTTCTCCTGAAGATTTGTGGAAGTCAAGATCTTGCAGAAGAACTTACCCAGTCTACTTTTGTGATCGCATTTGAGCAGATGGAAAAGTTTCGTGGAACATGCAAGATGTCGGTCTGGTTATGTCAGATTGCGAAGCATGAATATTTTGCTCATGTAAGACGTCAGAAGCGTTTGGTTGGAGAAGATGTGATCGCATTTGAAAAGGCGCCGATCAGTGTGGAAGATGAGGTGATCGATCAGACGGAGGCGGTAAGGATACAAAATATTTTAAGTACCTTGCCGGAGCCGTACCGGGAAGTATTTACTCTGAGAGTATTGGGAGAGCTCGGATTTGTGGACATTAGTGAATTGTATGGAAAGAGCGAATCCTGGGCGAGAGTTACGTATTACCGGGCAAAGAAGATGATTGCAGAAAGACTTGGAGGTGAGACGGATGGATAAATGTAATATCATTCGGGATTTGTTGCCCCTATATCTGGATGAGGTGTGCAGTGAGGAGAGCAGAGAGCTGTTGGAGAAGCATCTGAAACACTGTGAGGCGTGCAGGCGGGAGCTTGACGAGATGAAAATGGAATTATATATCGGAAGAGTCGAGGAAATAAGAGAAGCTGATAACGAAGCAGAAGAACAGAAGCTCCTCTTGGAGGGAAAGAAGGCGCTGGAAGATAAGCTGTGGAAAGATTACCAGTTAAATCTGGGATTTCTGGATATACTGCTGAACTTCGGGATCTTTGTATGGTGCATATATGCATCTGCCACATTCGGATATGAAGCAGTGACGGAAAGTTTACTTGAGGATCTGGGACCGCTTTCCGGGATTTTGGAAGCGAAATTTATGTTTCTGATACAGGGATTTTTGTATGTGTTCTTCTTTCTGTGGGAAGTTGTATATTTCCTGAAATACGGATTTAAGAAACGACAGGGGATGTTCGGAGAGGTGATCATGTATTCACTGCTTACAAAAATGGTGTATTTGGTATTGTTTTGTATTGTGGGTACAGTATTCTTGGGCTCGCTGTTGATATAATTACAGAAAATATAATGTGTGAGGAAAAAACAATGAAGAAATGGACAGGAAAAAGAATTACGTATATTGTATTTGGGATCATCGCACAGGCAGTATGCCTGTATCCGTGGCTTGTCATAGGCGGAAAATCCTATAATGCGCCGATATATCTGTTTCGTATGTGGGGGAATCCCATAGACATATATCTGCGGGATATGTATGGTGGTCAGGAACTTGCGGGAGAATTGTTAAAGGATGCCAAATCTTTTGGCGTGGCTTTGTATATGCAGCTTATCATCCTTGTATTGGCACAGCTTATAATGCTGCTTCATCTGATCTTAAATATGATGAGGAGATCCTACGCAGATGTGCTGGCAGCCTCCTCTCTTGTTTTGGGATTTATGGCAAACTTCTTCCTTACCATGGGCGCGGCAGGAGAAGGCATTTTGTCTTTTCTGTATCCACTGATCATACTGGTCAGCTTCGGCTTTACTTTTATAGGCGGTAAGATGGCGGAGGAATGGAATGAAGCTGCAAAGCGCGAGAAGGAAAATGAGAAACGAAGAAAAGAGCTGAAAAAAGAGAAAAACCGACGTCTTCGGTTTGACGGGAAATATTCCAAAGATTTCTACCGGATGATCTGGAAGAATTTCAGATATAACTGGAAAGATTATCGTCTGCTTACCGGTGCGGGAATCGTGTCGGCAGGTCTTTTGTTTGTAAGCTCCGGTATGCAGGAACTGTTAAGCGGCATGGATACGAACAGTTATTTTGCCAGCGGGCGCGGTATGGATGCGGTGATTTTGAATTTCATGATAGTATTTACCGTATTGGCAGTATTTTTAATTACATATATCTTGGTTTATTATTTGAAAAATCGAATGAGAAGCTTTGGCGTATTTCTCACGCTCGGTATTCGCCGGAAAACTTTGAATCTGTTTGTGGGAGCGGAACTTGGAGCCGCTATTGTATTGTCTTTGCTGGGCGGACTGGCGCTTGGAAACATTCTTTTGTTCTGTTTTCGGAAATTGACGCTCTATGCACTGGGCAGTCAGGTTGTTTTTGGCGTTATGACATGGAGAACGTATACGAAGACATTGGGAATGACCGTTCTTGTTTACGCGTTGGCATTTGTAGTTACTTATGGTGTGTACAAAGAGACAAATGTGACAAAAATGCGAAGCGGAGACATTCGGAAAGAGAAAATGCCGGGGCGTTTTAGTCCCGTTGGTCTTTTGGCAGGCATAATCTTTGTAGGATATGCGTTATTTCAGTTTTCAAAGATAGAACACGCAGAAGGGGTATCTGTAGTCGGTCTGTTTCTGCTTGGCGTCTGTCTGATGATTCGAAACGGATGGGGAATGGTTCTGAAATGGCAGAAAAAGAAAGAGCGAGGCTATTATGAGAAGCTGATCCCGAACAATCCACTGTACCATACATTTCAGAGGACAAGTCGTTATGTGTTCTTATTGACGATTTTACATATTTGTACGTTTGTATTGTTTGCAAAGGATGCAGTAGCGCCTATTCTGGCGCCGGAACCGGAGGCGCAGCTTCCGTATGATTACGTATGTCTGGCAAACAGTAAAGATGATAAAGCGCTGAAAGATATGGAAGCAGCCGGGGCGCAGTTGATAGAATTTCCAATGGTGCGGGCGACTACCGTAGACCGTACCGTATGGCTGGATGATTTTCGTTTTCCGGTCATGCCGCAGGGGCAGAATATCGGAATCTCGGAGTCTACATATTATGAACTGAAGAAACTGCTGGGAGAAGATGCAGAGCCACTGCCCAAACTGGATGCAGAAGGAAAAAAGATTTATATTGTGTATCAGCAGGATGTGGGAGATCGTGCAAAACCACTGGATTACTATATGTCCCGAGAGAAGCCGTATATTTTTATCGGGCAACCTTTAGAGAACTATGACTGGGTTATGAGAGATAAGATTTATGTCCCAAGAACAATTGCGGGTTCTGAAACTGGCTCTCTGATTGGCGTCTTTCGAGAAGGAACGCATGAGAATATGGTCGTGTTTTCAGATGAATATTTTGATTCTGTGAAGGAAAATTGGAAGAAAACAAATCTGTTCACCGGAGAAGAGATCGATCCGCAAACAGAAGAAGCGGTGGAGGAAGTGAATATTCATGAGTGGCCGAATCGATTGATATTGGTGAACAGTAAAAATGCAGATAAAAAAGCGCTTACAGAAGCGTTGCATCTTTTTAAAGAAAACCATGCGGCAGATGAAAAGTTCGACGGAAACGTTTTGTCTTATTACAGTAAAGAGGAGAATGCCGGAGGAAAAATTGCAGAACGTCTTTTCAACACTATTTCCAATGGATTTATCATGGCGATCTTGCTGGTGATCAGCATCTTTATCTTGTATATGAAGATTGAATCAGAGCTTCCAGATACAAAGAAGCGTTACGAATTTCTGAATTACATGGGAATGCCGAAGAAAGAAAGAGAAGCATCCTTGAAAAAAGAAATCAACCGATTTGTGAAGATACCGTTAGTCGTTACTGCTGTATGTGTTCCGATATTTACGGTTCTGTTGTGGAATCTGAGACATTTTCAGGCGGAGGAAATGATAGAATATACAAAGATTCTCGGTGTGACAGCGATTGTTTATGCAGCAGTACAGATAGCAGCGCTTTTGGCGTTACGACATTATGTGATTCGAAAGGCAGAGGGGAAATAATATGGATATGCAGAAAAATAAAAGAAAAGAAGAAGTACAGGAAATGGTTACAGACGAGACAGAGGTTCTGAAAGTAAAGGAACTTCACCGCAGCTATTTCTGGGGAGATAATGAGAGGACAGAGGTGTTAAAAGGGTTGAGTTTTACCATCTACGAGGGTGAATACGTAGGAATTATCGGAAAATCAGGTTGTGGTAAAACGACTCTTTTGAAAGTATTGGGGCTTCTTGATCCGCCTACAGAGGGAGATATTTATTTTAAGGGGAGAAATTCTAAAGATTTATGGGCGGACGAGCTGTCTGATATTCGAAGAAGAGAGATTGGCTTTGTATTTCAGGATTTTTATCTGATGGACAGCCTGACGGTGAAAGAAAATATCATGCTTCCTATGGTGCTGGATAAGGCAGACCCGGAGATGGCAAGAGAGGAAGCGGAGAAGCTGGCGGAACAGTTTGGGATTCGTCACCTGCTGGAGAAAAATCCGTATGAGTTGTCCGGCGGTGAGAAACAAAGAGCAGCAATATGCCGTGCTCTTTGTAATAATCCAGATGTGGTTCTGGCAGATGAGCCCACAGGAAATCTGGATGCGGAATCCGGCGATGTTGTGAATAAAGCCATGGAAGATATTAACAGAGATATGAATAAGACTATTATTTTAGTTACACATAATCCGGAAATGGCAAGCTATTGCAGCAGGATTTTGATGATAAAAGACGGTTCTGTGCGAAAAGAACTGAAAAGAGTGGGTACAAGAGAAGAGTTCTACGAGCAGATCATGAGAGAGATCAGCGCAGGGAACTTGTAGGCTGCCTAGTTTTTGTTATTTGTTTTTGTAAAAATTTCTCAAAGAATCCATGTTAGCTGACATATTCTGCATAAGCATATCTAAGACAGTGATGGCTGCCATGGATTCTATCACAACAACCGCCCTTGGGACAATTACGGGATCGTGACGTCCGGTAATGGAAAGGGTTGTGTTTTCTCCATCTTTTGTTACGGTTTTTTGTTCTTGTGCAATAGAAGGTGTCGGCTTCAGGGCAGCTCTTAGGATGATCGGGCTGCCGTCACTGATGCCGCCTAAGATACCACCGGAATGGTTGGTCTCTTTTAAGACATGGCTGCCGTTGTCTTTTGTACAGAAAGCATCATTGTTCGTACTGCCCTTTGCCAGGGCTGCGCGAAAACCGTCTCCGATTTCTACACCTTTGACTGCGCCCACAGACAGAACTGCACCGGCAAGGGCAGCGTCTAATTTTTGAAACACGGGCTCACCGATACCGGCAGGCATTCCGCTTATCACGCATTCGACGATCCCTCCGACAGAATCCTGTTCTTTTATACAGTTTTCCAAATATTCAGAAGCCTTTTTGGCATAGTCATTATTTGGCATATAGAAAGCATTTTCAAAAATCTGTTCATAATGGTATTCGGAAACGGGAACGCTGATCGTACCGATAGAACGGGTATAGGCAGTAACTTTTATGCCAAGTTCGGCGAGAATTTTAGAAGCTACGGCTCCTGCGGCTGTCCGGCCGATGGTTTCTCTGCCGGAGGAACGTCCGCCGCCCCGGTAATCCCGGAAACCGTATTTTTTATCATAGGTATAATCTGCGTGTCCGGGACGATAGCAGTTTTTGATGTTGCTGTAATCTTTGGGGTATTGATCTTCATTTCTTACCAGGATGGAAATGGGAGTTCCGGTGGTGCGTCCCTCGAAGACACCGGATAGAATCTCGGCACAGTCGGCTTCCTGTCTGGACGTGGTGAATTTGCCTTGCCCCGGTTTTCGGCGATTTAAAAAGTTTTGTATATCGTTTACGCTAAGAGAAAGTCCTGCCGGGCAGCCGTCGACGACAACACCTATGGCTGTTCCGTGAGATTCCCCCCAGGTTGTAATTGTAAATTGTGTTCCGAAAGTTGAGCCTGCCATTTTAAAGTCTCCTTTGAAAGCGATCAAAATCTGTCATAAATGTAGTATTATGAAATGGAATAGTTTTATTATAGTTTAGAAATACGAAATCTTCAAACTTTTTTCGACATTTTAGACTGTACTTTTGATATATTGCATATTATAATGATAGCGTGTGATTCAAAAAGGAGTAGAATGTTTATGGGCATTTTTAACAAAAAAGATGAGAAAACCGAAGTAGGGGTTTCGAAGAAAATTGCAATCGTATTGGGAGGTATCGTAGGGGTAATTGCGCTAGTTTACATTGGTTTTGCGATTTATTTTGGAAGCCATTTTATATTTGGGACAAAGATCAATGGTGTAGATGTAGCCATGAAGAATGTCAGTCAGGTGGAAGAGTATATGAGGAGACAGGTGTCGGATTATGTACTGACGCTTGAAAAGACAGACGGTAAGGAAGAGATTGTAGGAAAAGACATTGGCATCGAATATGTTCCGGGGGAGGAACTGAAAAAGCTAGTGAACAATCAGAAGAATTTCCTCTGGATAAAACATTTGTGGGAGCCGGTAGAACTGGAAGCGCCCATCGGTGTAAAATATGACGAAAAAGCGCTGGATGAAGTGATCAAAGGTCTGGCGTGTATGGACAAAAAGCGGCAGGTGAAGTCTGTAAATGCTTATCCGGCATTTCAGAACGTAAAGTTTGAGGTTGTTCCGGAGGTTGTGGGAACCCAGATCCATCAAAAGAAATTTCATGCGACTGTACGAGAGTCCATCAACGGATTTCAGGAAACACTGAGTCTGGCAGAGAAAGGATGTTACAAATTCCCGAAGTATGTGTCTGATTCCAAAGAGGTTGTGAAAGCGGCAGAGAAGATGAACAGCTATCTTGGCGCCAAAGTTACGTATGATCTGAAGCCCAAAACAGAAGTGGTAGATTCGGCTGTAATCTCTAAGTGGGTGAAAGTCAACCGGAAGAATATGAAGGTAACGTTTGACAAAAAGGCTGTTAAAAAATATATTGAGAAACTGGCAGATAAATATAATACGAAATGGACGACGCGTAATTTCACTACGGCAACCGGGAATCAGGTAAAGGTTGACGGCGGCGATTACGGCTGGCTGATCGATGAAGAGGAAGAGTACAAGGCGCTTACCAAAGATATTAAGAAAGGAAAGGCCGTGACGAGGGAACCGAAATATTCAAGCAGAGCCGCAAGCCACGGGGAGATGGATGTAGGAGATACTTATGCGGAAGTAGATCTTACGAGACAGAAAGCGTATTTTATTAAAAACGGAAAAGTAGTACTGGAATCAGATATTGTTACAGGCAACCCAAACAGAGGAAATGCAACGCCGCAGGGAATGTATTCGTTGTCTTACAAGACGATGGATGCGGTTCTGCGTGGAGAAAAGCGCCCGGACGGTACTTACAGTTATGAATCTCCGGTGAAATACTGGATGCCGTTTAATAGGGGTATTGGTTTCCATGATGCAACCTGGCAGTCTTCATTTGGAGGGAGCAGGTATAAAAGCCATGGTTCTCACGGCTGTATCAATATGCCGAGGGAGAAAGCGGCAAAGATGTACGAGCTGATCTCGGATGGAACTCCGGTTGTGTGTCATTATTAAAAAAAGGTGATAAGAAGATGTATGAATTATTGAAAAAAGACGGTCGTGCCAAAAGAGGCAGACTGCATACAGTACACGGAGATGTTGAGACTCCGGTATTTATGAATGTAGGAACGATCGCAGCCATTAAAGGCGCTGTTTCTACAGAGGATTTAAGACAGATCAAAACACAGGTGGAACTTTCCAATACGTACCACCTGCACGTCCGCCCGGGAGATGAAGTAGTGAAAAAATTAGGCGGACTTCATAAATTCATGGTATGGGACAAGCCGATTCTCACAGATTCCGGTGGATTTCAGGTGTTTTCTCTTGCCGGACTCAGAAAGATCAAAGAAGAGGGCGTGTATTTCCATTCCCATATTGACGGTAAGAAAATATTTATGGGACCGGAAGAGAGTATGAGGATCCAGTCCAACCTTGCGTCTACCATTGCCATGGCGTTCGATGAATGTCCGTCCAGTGTGGCAGACCGGGAGTATATGGAAAATTCTGTGAACAGGACAACCAGATGGCTGCGGCGTTGTAAAGCAGAGATGGAACGTCTGAACAGTTTGCCGGATACTATCAATCCCAGACAAATGCTGTTTGGGATCAATCAGGGAGGAATCTATGAGGATATTCGTATCCGCCACGCACAGGAAATATCTGAACTTGATCTGGACGGTTACGCAGTAGGCGGTCTGGCGGTGGGAGAGTCTCATGAAGAAATGTATCGGATTCTGGATGCGGTTGTTCCCCATCTTCCGGAAAATAAGCCTACATATTTGATGGGTGTAGGAACTCCGATAAATATTTTGGAAGTGGTAGACAGAGGCGTGGATTTCTTCGACTGCGTATACCCCAGCAGGAATGGGCGGCATGGACATGTGTATACAAATGCGGGAAAACTGAATTTGTTCAACGCCAGGTTTGAATTGGATGAAAGACCGATCGAAGAGGGGTGTCAGTGTCCGGCTTGCCGCACATATTCAAGAGCATATATCCGCCACCTTCTGAAAGCAAAAGAGATGCTCGGCATGCGCCTTTGTGTGCTCCATAACCTGTATTTTTACAATCATATGATGGAAGAAATCAGAGAAGCCATTGAAAAAGGCTGTTACAAGGAATATAAAGAAGCTAAGATTGCGGGAATGACAGGGGAGAAATCCTAAATTTTCTATGAAATGCAAGAAATATCTTGATGAATATTGCAATATTGTGTATGATAGCAATAGCGTTTAAAAATATTAGGAGGAATTAATTATGGTAACAATGGCATCAAATGCTGCAGGAATGGGATTAGGACCGATTTTGATCGTGTATGCGTTAATCTTTGTAGGGTTTTGGTTCATTTTTATAAGACCGCAGAAAAAAGAACAGAAGAGAATTCAGGCAATGCTTGCAGAAATGGAAGTAGGCGATACTGTACTTACAACTAGTGGATTTTACGGAGTGATCATTGATATTACAGACGGTGATGTAATCGTAGAGTTCGGAAGTAACAAGAATTGTCGTATTCCAATGCAGAAGGCAGCGATCGCACAGATTGAAAAAGCCAGTGCAGAATAAGAGAAACTATGAGAGGATTTCCGATAGGGAGTCCTCTTTTGTATTACAGAGGAGGAATGCGGTGATGAAAGGGTATATTCATTCTTTGGAAAGTTTTGGTTCCGTAGACGGTCCGGGCATCCGTTATGTGATCTTTACGGCGGGCTGCGCCATGAGATGTCAGTTCTGTCATAATCCGGATACTTGGAAAATGGAGTCCGGTAAATTATATGATGCGGAAAAGTTGGTAGAAAAGGCGCTTCGTTATCGCGCTTACTGGGGGAAAAAAGGTGGGATTACCGTAAGTGGAGGAGAGCCTTTGCTACAGATAGATTTTTTGTCAGAATTGTTTCAAAAGGCAAAAGAAAAAGGGATCCACACTGTGCTGGACACCGGAGGGCAGCCTTTTACAAATGATGAGCCATTTTTGGGGAAGTTTCGGAAGCTAATGGAGTATACGGATCTTGTACTTTTAGACATAAAACAGATAGACGAGAAAGAACATCAGGTATTAACGGGAGTGAGCAATCGGAACATTCTAGAACTTGCCGAGTATTTGTCGCAGATTGGAAAACCGGTATGGATCCGTCATGTGTTAGTTCCCGGAGGAAGTGATAAGGACGAGTATCTGGTGAGACTTCGGAAGTTTCTGGATACCCTTTCTAATGTAGAAAAGGTTGAAGTGCTGCCCTATCATACCATGGGAATATATAAATGGAAAGAGTTGGGACTTCCCTACGCTCTGGAGGGAATAGAGCCGCCGTCTGTAGAACGGATAGAGCATGCAAAGCGTCTGCTGGGAGCGTAGAACTGCGATGGCAGAATTTTGCAATTCGGATTTTGTGGTGATTGGAGCAAAAGCTTGGAGGGATACAGGAGTTGTTGATCCTATGATTGCTTCCGCAAAGTTTCACGCTAAAGAATTAATATTTTACCGCAGTAAAGTCTTGAAACATCCGGGAAAATACGCTATGATAAGATTTATAGATTTTTGTAAGGAAGGTAGAGGGATATGAATTTAAATATCGGAGTGATCAAAGGAGACGGAATCGGTCCTGAGATCGTCACGGAAGCTATGAAAGTTCTGGATAAAGTTTCGGAAGTGTATGGGCACACCTGTAACTATACACAATTGTTGATGGGAGGAGCTTCGATCGACAGACACGGCGTACCACTGACAGAGGAGACCGTGGAAAAGGCAAAGGCAAGCGATGCGGTGCTGATGGGGTCTATCGGCGGAGATGCTAAAACTTCTCCATGGTATCAATTGGAGCCGTCCAAAAGACCGGAAGCCGGACTTCTCAGAATACGTAAAGAACTGAACCTGTTTGCGAATCTACGTCCGGCGATTCTTTACGATGAGTTAAAAGACGCCTGTCCTTTGAAAGAAGAGATCACAGCGGGCGGTTTTGACCTGACGATCATGCGTGAACTGACGGGCGGTCTTTATTTCGGAGAGAGAAAGACGGTAGAAGAAAACGGCGTTAGGACAGCTTACGACTCCCTTACATATAACGAAAACGAGATACGCAGAATCGCAAAACGTGGGTTTGACATTGCCATGAAGCGCAGAAAGAAAGTGACGAGCGTAGATAAGGCAAATGTGCTGGATTCGTCCAGACTTTGGAGAAAAGTGGTAGAGGAAGTGGCAGCAGAGTATCCGGAAGTCACATTAGAGCATATGTTAGTTGATAACTGCGCGATGCAGCTGGTAAAAGATCCAAAACAGTTTGATGTCATTCTCACAGAGAATATGTTCGGGGACATCCTGTCTGATGAGGCGAGTATGGTGACCGGCTCCATCGGAATGTTGGCAAGTGCAAGCTTAAACGAGACGAAATTCGGACTATATGAGCCGAGCGGGGGATCTGCGCCGGATATTGCAGGAAAAGGAATTGCCAATCCAATCGCAACCATTCTCTCGGCAGCGATGATGCTGCGCTTCAGTTTTGACCTTGATAAAGAGGCAGACGCAATCGAGCATGCAGTGTCAAAAGTGTTGAAAGACGGATACAGGACCATTGATATTATGTCTGAAGGAAAGACGCAGGTGGGCACTGAAAAAATGGGAGATTTGATCGCAGAAAATATTTAAAACGCAAGTTGGGTACACCCCAAATGACAATTAGGTACACCCTAAAATGCAATTGAGGACGTAGCCCTTTTGAAAAAGGCTACGTCCTCAAAAGGAGGTAAATGATGAGAAGTGATACAGTTACAAAGGGAAAGCAGCAAGCCCCTCACCGTTCTTTGATGAACGCGCTGGGCTTAACGAGAGAAGAAATGGAACGTCCGCTGGTAGGAATCGTAAGTTCTTATAATGAGATCGTACCGGGACATATGAATCTGGATAAGATCGTAAATGCAGTGAAACAGGGGGTTGCCATGGCAGGAGGAACGCCGATCGTATTCCCTGCGATCGCAGTGTGTGACGGAATCGCCATGGGACATATCGGTATGAAATATTCTCTGGTTACCAGAGATTTGATTGCAGATTCTACGGAGGCTATGGCGCTGGCGCATCAGTTCGACGCTCTTGTGATGGTGCCGAACTGTGATAAGAACGTGCCGGGGCTTTTGATGGCGGCGGCAAGGATCAATGTGCCGACGATTTTCGTGAGCGGAGGTCCGATGCTTGCCGGACGTGTGCAGGGAAAGAAAACAAGTCTTTCCAGCATGTTCGAGGCAGTAGGAGCAAATGCGGCAGGAACGCTGTCCGATGAAGGTCTGCTGGAGTTTGAGAATAAGACCTGCCCTACCTGCGGTTCTTGTTCCGGTATGTATACAGCAAACAGTATGAACTGTCTGACAGAAGTGCTGGGAATGGGACTTCGTGGAAACGGAACCATTCCGGCAGTATATTCTGAGCGTATTCGTCTTGCAAAGCAGGCAGGTATGAAAGTGATGGAGCTTTGGGAGAAAAATATCTGTCCGAGAGATATTATGACTGAGAAGGCGATGCTCAACGCTCTTACCGTAGATATGGCGCTTGGATGTTCTACCAATAGTATGCTCCATCTTCCGGCTATTGCTCATGAGATAGGGATGGATTTTGAGATCGATTTTGCAAATGGTATCAGTGAGAAAACACCGAATCTTTGTCATCTGGCTCCGGCGGGTCCGACCTACATGGAGGACTTAAACGAGGCAGGCGGCGTTTATGCCGTGATGAATGAACTGAATAAAAAGGGACTGCTGTATACAGATTGCATGACAGTTACCGGAAAGACAGTGGGAGAGAATATAGAACATGCGATAAATCTGAACCCGGAGGTTATTCGCCCGATCGACCATCCATATTCTGAAACCGGAGGACTGGCAGTATTAAAAGGCAATCTTGCACCGGACGGAAGTGTGGTGAAACGGTCTGCGGTAGTAAGTGAGATGTTGGTACATGAAGGCCCTGCAAGGGTATTTGATTGTGAAGAAGACGCTATTGCTGCTATTAAAGGCGGTAAGATCGTGGCAGGAGACGTAGTTGTCATTCGTTACGAAGGGCCGAAAGGAGGTCCGGGTATGAGAGAGATGTTGAACCCGACTTCCGCCATTGCAGGTATGGGACTTGGTTCCAGTGTGGCTTTGATCACAGACGGACGTTTCAGCGGTGCATCCAGAGGCGCATCCATCGGACACGTATCGCCGGAGGCGGCTGTGGGTGGCCCTATCGCATTGGTAGAGGAAGGAGATATGATCAAGATCGATATTCCGAACCTCAAACTGGAGCTTGCGGTTTCAGAAGAAGAACTGGCAAAGAGAAAAGAGGCGTGGACACCGAGAGAACCGAAGGTGACGACAGGCTACCTTGCCAGATATGCAGCTATGGTAACTTCCGGAAACCGAGGAGCGATCTTGGAAATACCACGGCAGTAAATTTGCCGGATAAAGGAAGAATAAAAATATAGGATGAGGAGAGAAACAGGTATGCAGTTGACAGGAGCACAGATTGTGATCGAGTGCCTGAAAGAGCAGGGCGTGGACACCGTGTTCGGCTATCCGGGCGGCGCGATCTTAAATGTATATGATGAATTATATAAGCATAAAGATGAGATTACCCATATTCTGACCTCCCATGAGCAGGGAGCAGCCCATGCGGCGGATGGGTATGCAAGAGCAACAGGAAAGGTAGGCGTATGCTTTGCCACGAGCGGCCCAGGGGCTACAAATTTGGTAACAGGTATCGCTACGGCATATATGGATTCTATTCCTATGGTGGCAATTACTTGTAATGTAGGCGTATCGCTTCTTGGAAAGGACAGTTTTCAAGAGATTGATATTGCAGGTATTACCATGCCGATCACAAAGCATAATTTTATCGTAAAGGACGTAAGCCTTCTGGCAGATACTATTCGCAAGGCGTTTGTAATTGCAAAGTCCGGCAGACCTGCACCGGTACTGATTGATATTCCGAAAGATGTAACGGCCAATAAGGCGGAATATAAGAAAGCGGTGATCGAAGAAGTAAAACCGGCGGAAAAACTTTGTAAAGAAGAAGTGGAACATGCGGTGAAGATGATAGAGAAGGCAAAGAAACCCTATATCTTTATCGGAGGCGGCGCCATTCTTTCAGGAGCAAGTGAAGAAATCCGGGAGTTTGTAAAGAAAGTGGACGCTCCGGTGACGGACTCTCTTATGGGGAAGGGAGCATTTCCGGGAACAGATCCTCTGTACACAGGTATGCTTGGCATGCATGGTACGAAGGCTGCGAATTACGGCGTCAGCGAGTGCGATCTGTTGATCGTATTAGGTGCAAGATTCAGTGACCGCGTAACGGGAAATGCGAAGAAATTTGCGAAGAACGCGAAAATCTTGCAATTCGATGTAGATGTGGCGGAGATGAACAAGAACGTTCTCATTACAGAAGGCGTAGTGGGAGATTTAAAAGTGGCGCTTCACGAAGTGAACCAGAGACTTACTCCGCAAAGCCATACGGAGTGGATCCAGAAGATTATGGATTACAAGGACAAATATCCGCTGTCCTATCACCCAGAAGATCTGACAGGACCGTTTGTCATCGAAGAGGTTTATCGTCAGACAAAAGGGGAAGCAGTGGTGGTTACCGAGGTCGGACAGCATCAGATGTGGGCGGCGCAGTATTATAAATATACAAAACCGCGTACGCTTCTGACTTCTGGAGGACTGGGAACCATGGGCTACGGCCTTGGCGCTTCTCTTGGGGCAAAGACGGGATGCCCGGATAAGATCGTGGTAAATATTGCAGGCGACGGATGTTTCCGTATGAATATGAATGAGATTGCAACAGCGGTAAGACATAATATTCCGATCATTCAGATTGTGGTAAATAATCATGTGCTGGGTATGGTCCGTCAGTGGCAGAACTTGTTCTACGGACAGAGATATTCCGCAACGGTACTGAATGATGCCGTTGATTTTGTAAAACTTGCGGAGGCTATGGGAGCAATAGGAATCCGCGCAACTACAAGGGAAGAGTTCCGGGAGGCATTTGCGAAAGCGCTTACATTAGGAAAACCGATCGTGATCGACTGCCAGATTGACAGTGATGATAAAGTGTGGCCGATGGTAGCGCCGGGAGCATCCATCGAAGAGGCATTTGATGAGAAAGACTTAAAGGAAAAGTCATAGTTTTTATAGCATTTTGTAAAATAGTAAACAATGACAGCGAAAATATGGAGGGACAACAATGAGCAGAGTGTACAATTTTTCAGCGGGACCGGCAGTGTTGCCGGAGGAAGTACTAAAAGAGGCAGCGTCGGAGATGTTAGACTATCATGGAAGTGGTATGTCCGTTATGGAAATGAGTCACCGCTCATCGTGGTTTCAGGAGATTATCGATACCGCAGAAGCAGATCTTAGGGAACTTTTGCAAATTCCTGATAATTATAAGGTGTTATTTTTGCAGGGAGGCGCTTCTCAGCAGTTTGCCATGATTCCCATGAATCTGATGAAACAAAAGGAAGCGGATTATATTGTCACGGGGCAGTGGGCGAAAAAGGCGGCGAAAGAGGCGGAAAAATATGGAAAAGTCTGTGTGATCGCATCTTCTGAGGATCGTACTTTTTCTTACATTCCGGATTGTTCTGATTTGGAAATATCCGAAAATGCAGATTATGTATATATTTGCGAGAACAATACAATTTACGGGACCAAGTTCAAGCAGCTTCCCAATACGAAGGGAAAGCCTTTGGTGGCAGATGTGTCTTCCTGCTTTTTATCAGAGCCGATGGATGTAAGCCGATATGGCGTAATCTATGGTGGGGTTCAGAAAAATATCGGTCCGGCAGGCGTAGTGATCGTAATCATCCGTGAGGACTTGATCACAGACAATGTACTTCCGGGAACACCTACGATGTTGTCCTACAAGACACACGCAGAGGCGGGCTCTCTTTATAATACGCCTCCGGCATATGGCATTTATATTTGTGGAAAGGTGTTCCGGTGGATCCGAAAGCAGGGCGGCCTGGAGGCTATGAGATCATACAATGAAAAGAAGGCGTCTATTTTGTACGACTATCTGGATCAGAGCCGTCTGTTTCACGGAACAGTTGTGCCGAAAGACCGTTCCCTCATGAACGTGCCATTTATCACCGGAAATGAGGCATTAGACGGGAAATTTGTGAAAGAGGCGCAGGCAGCAGGTCTTTTGAACCTGAAAGGGCACAGAAGTGTTGGCGGTATGCGCGCAAGTATTTATAATGCGATGCCTATGGAGGGTGTAGAGGCGTTGACAGCATTTATGGAAAAGTTTGAAAAGGAGAATCACTGACATGTATCAATATCATTGCTTGAATCAAATCTCTGACGTAGGACTTGACAAATTTACCGAAGAGTATGTTCCGGTCAGTACGCCGGAACAGGCAGACGCCGTTTTGGTAAGGAGTGCGGGAATGCACGATATGACGTTTGGAAAAGAGTTAAAAGCCATTGCCAGAGCAGGCGCGGGAGTGAATAATATTCCGATCGAAAGGTGTGCGGAAGAAGGAATCGTGGTGTTTAATACGCCGGGAGCTAATGCAAACGGTGTGAAAGAGCTTGTAATTGCGGGAATGCTTCTCGCTTCCAGAGACATTATCGGCGGCATCAATTGGGTGCAGGAGCATGAAGAAGACGGCGATATTGCCAGAGACGCAGAAAAGGCAAAAAAAGCTTTTGCGGGCTGTGAATTGGAAGGAAAGAAGCTGGGAGTTATCGGGCTTGGAGCAATCGGAGTGTTGGTGGCAAACGTAGCGTCCCATTTGGGAATGGATGTATACGGATACGATCCTTATGTGTCTGTAGATTCGGCATGGAGGTTGTCCAGAAGCATCCACCATGCAAAGACAGTGGATGAACTGTATAAAGAGTGTGATTACATTACAGTTCATGTTCCTGCCACAGACAGTACCAGAGGAATGATCAGTAGAAATGCCATTAACCTTATGAAGAAAGGCGTGGTAGTACTCAATTTTGCAAGAGATGTGCTGGTGGACGAGGAAGCCATGATCGATGCGCTGGTATCCGGTCATGTTAAGCATTATGTGACAGATTTCCCGACTCCGGTCATTGCAGGAGTGAAAGGAACGATCGTTATCCCTCATCTTGGAGCGTCTACAGAAGAATCCGAAGACAACTGTGCCAAAATGGCTGTTAAGGAAATTAAAGATTATCTGGAACACGGAAATATTAAAAATTCGGTCAACTATCCAGACTGCGATATGGGATTTCGGGGAGAGAATACCAGGATCTTGCTGCTACATCATAATGTTCCGAATATGATCGGACAGTTTACGAAAATTCTTGCGAAAGATAATATGAATATTGCAGACCTTACCAATAAGAGTAAGGGGAAATATGCGTATACGATGATAGATATTGATTCTGCGGTACCGGAAGGAGTGGCAGACGAACTGCGTTCCGTGGGCGAGGTATTAAGAGTAAGGGTGATCTTCTGACGACAGCTCCTTAAAAGACGATTTATTCATTGCGAAATATGTCGAATTACGTTATACTAAAAATCTGAACAGGAAGTATAACAGTTACAGGGGAGACAATCGTAATGGAAAATACAGAAAGACAAAAAGCAGCAGGTTATAACATTAAAAAGACAGGATTCCTCATAGTTTTTGCAGTTGTCCTGATATGCAGCGCACTTTTTTTCATTCTTATAAAAACCGGAGTACTGCAAAGAAAAGCAGTGATGACTCTTTCCGTATCAGACGCATCTATCCTGCAGGGAGAGAAGCTGCCCGGATTCAAGGCAACATGTACGTCTGAGACAAAACGGATGAAAAAGGTTGTACTGGATAAAGAATCCGGTTATACAGCAGCCGATTTTATGAAGGAGCTGCAAAAAGGACTCCATTATAAGATGGAGAGCAAGGCAGATGTAAGCAAAGAAGGGATTTACAGGATCCATGCAGTTTTAGATAGGAAATTACAGTCAAAGCTTTCAGGGGAATGGAGAGATTCCGTGGAGCTGACGGTAAAGGACGGAAAGCTTACAGTCAAGAATGCCATAGGATACTGGCAGGGTAATAAATTCAGACGATACGACCATTCTTATGTGACGAACGATTTCGTTGTATCCAGAGGAAATACTTATTATTTCGGCAAAGACGGCAATAAAGTCACAGGATGGCAAGAGATCAACGGAGCTACCTATAATTTTGGTCAAAAAGGAATTATGCAGAAGGGGTGGCAGAAAAAAGATGCAGATCGTTATTATCTGAGCAAGAACGGTACGGCGCTTGTCGGATGGCAGGAGTTAGACGGGGCAACTTATTATTTTGATGCGGCCGGAAGGATGCAGACCGGAGAGCTTAAAGTCGGTCTTACGGAGTGTACGTTCGATGAGAAAGGCAGACTGATCGCCAAAAAGGAGAGCGCCATTGATCCCGGGAAACCGATGGTAGCGCTTACGTTTGACGACGGTCCGGGGGAAAGGACCGGAGAGCTTTTGGAGCAGCTGGATAAATATAATGCCCATGCAACATTTTTCATGTTAGGGCAGAAGATCGATTCCAATCCCGAAGCAGTTAAGAAGATGAAGGCGATCGGATGTGAGCTTGGAAATCATTCCTATGATCATAAAAATATGGCGTTATTAGACAAAAAAGGTGTAAAATCCCAGATGAACCGGACAGATAAAAAAATCAGCGCTCTTGTTGGAAGCAGTTCCACCGTTATGAGACCGCCGTATGGTTCGATCGGAGGAGTGATGCGCAAAACGTTGCGGCTTCCCATGATCCTGTGGAATATTGATACACTGGACTGGAAAACAAGAAACGCGAAAAAGACCATCCGCCATGTGATGAAGAATGTTAAAGACGGAGATATTATCCTTATGCATGATATTCATTCACAGAGTATAGACGCGGCGATAAAGTTGATTCCTATGCTTCAGAAAAAAGGGTATCAGCTGGTGACGGTATCCGAGCTTGCGGCGGCAAAGAATGTAGAACTGAAAAAAGGAGAGAAGTATACAGACTTCTGATAGGATCTATATAGAGAAAAAGATAAAACAACGGAGAACTCTGAATATTCAAAGTTCTCCGTTGTTTTATCTGAATTTGTTTTTGTGCTTTTCCAATAGTTTGTGGAGCTTGTCCGTAGGATTCATAACATTGCCAAGCGTAATATCATGATTGAAGGAATCGATGATCAGTGCAATGAATTTACTCATATCCGCTACTACAAAATACGGTTTTTCATAAGCTGCCGGAGGCAGATACGTAAGGTTTGTTGTAATGACACGGTCAAGGTATCCTTTTTCATAGTATTCGTCAAATTTTTCAAATCCCTCTGTAAAAAGTCCGAAAGTCGTACATACAAAGACACGGGCAGCGCCCCGGTCTTTCATTTGTTTTGCCACATCCAGCATACTTTCGCCGGAGGAGATCATGTCGTCAATGATAATGACGCTTTTTCCTCTTAAATCTGTTCCGAGAAATTCATGTGCTACAATAGGGTTCTTTCCGTTTACAACGGTAGAATAATCACGGCGCTTGTAGAACATACCCATGTCTACGCCGAGAACGCTTGAAAAATATACCGCACGATGCATAGCGCCTTCGTCCGGGCTGATAACCATGAGGTGTTCTTTGTCTACCATAAGCTCCGGTTCAGCGCGAAGCAGCGCTTTCATAAACTGATACGGCGGATTGAAATTGTCAAAGCCATGAAGGGGGATTGCATTTTGTACACGGGGATCATGCGCATCAAAGGTGATGATATTGCTGACGCCCATATCTACAAGCTCCTGAAGGGCAAATGCACAGTCCAGAGATTCCCGTTTTGATCGCTTATGCTGTCTGCTTTCATACAGGAAAGGCATAATTACGCTCAGGCGGTGTGCTTTTCCATTGGCAGCAGAGATGATCCTTTTTAAATCCTGATAGTGGTCGTCCGGGGACATATGATTGATATGTCCGTTTACCGTGTAGGTAAGGCTGTAGTTACATACGTCCACCATGATGAATAAGTCCTTTCCCCGGATGGAAGTATTCAGCATTCCTTTCGCCTCTCCGGTACCGAACCTAGGGCATTGACAGTCGATCAGATAATTGTCAGACTGGTAGGTGGAAAAAAGAGGAGAATCTAAGGATTCCCGCAATGTTTCCTGACGGAAGGTTACGATATAGTCGTTGATCTTTCTTCCCATATCAATGCAGCTGTCAAGAGCCGCAATTTTAAGCGGCGCAACCGGAAGGGCAGATTCCATTAGTTTAATATTTGGCATAATAATCTCCTAATTTGTATGATTTTAAAAGTCTTATATTAGTTATAGCATTAATTAGTATAAAAGGTCAATCTTTAGGTTGGACTATTTTGTGTATGTACGTTATAATAATAGAGTCAAAAAGAAAGGAAATCAGTGTTTTATGAATCATGTGCATAATATAAAGAATATATTACCGGGAAGTATTGCAGAAGAACTGGAGATTGAGCCGGGGGATAAGCTGCTTGCGATCAATGACAGGGAAGTTGAGGACGTCTTTGATTATCATTATATGGTAAATGACGAATTTCTTACGCTCCTTATTGAAAAGCCGGACGGTGAACAGTGGGAATTGGAGATCGAGAAGGATTATGAGGAGGATCTGGGAATTGAGTTTGAGCAGGGACTTATGGATGAGTACCGCTCTTGCCGCAATAAGTGCATGTTCTGCTTTATTGACCAGATGCCGGAAGGAATGAGGGACACGTTATATTTTAAAGATGATGATTCCAGACTGTCTTTTCTACAGGGAAATTACGTGACGCTTACGAATATGAGCGACCATGATATTGAACGGATCATCCGGTATCATTTAGGGCCTATCAATGTCTCGTTTCAGACTACGAATCCGGAGCTTCGCTGTAAGATGCTCCATAATCGTTTTGCCGGAGAGGCGCTTAAGAAGGTGGACAGGTTACACGAGGGCGGCATCGATATGAATGGACAGATCGTGCTTTGTAAAGGTGTGAATGACGGGGAAGAACTGGAGCGCAGTATCCGGGATTTATTAAAATATGCTCCCGGACTTCAGAGCGTTTCGGTAGTTCCGGTGGGACTTACCAAATACCGGGACGGATTATATCCATTAGAGCCGTTTACAAAAGAGGACGCAAAGGAAGTGCTTCGCATCATCCATAAATGGCAGGAAAAAGCATTCGAGGAACATGGGGTCCATTTTATCCACGCCGGAGATGAGTGGTATATCCTGGCTGAGGAAGAGCTCCCGGAAGAGGAGCGTTATGACGGCTATCTGCAATTGGAAAACGGTGTCGGTATGCTGCGGCTTTTCATCAATGAGTTTGAAGAGATTTATGCCGATCTTGAGGGAGACGACAGAGTGAGGGAAGTGTCTGTAGCTACCGGGTATCTGGCTTATCCATATATTTTGTCCATGGCAGAACGGATGGAAGAAAAGTATCCGGGATGCCGTATTCATGTGTATGCCATTCGGAATGACTTTTTTGGAGAGAAGATCACAGTGTCCGGTCTGATCACAGGAAGAGATCTGATGGCACAGTTGAAGGGGGAAGAATTAGGCGAAATACTGTTGCTGCCGTGTAACATGCTTCGGGAGGAGGAACAGGACTTTCTGGATGATGTGACGCTTTCGCAGGTGAAAGACACTTTACAAGTACAAGTAGATATTGTAAAATCAAGCGGACGAGACTTTATAGACGCTGTTTTGGGTGAAAGATAAAAAGATTATTTATAGGAGTATAGACAATGAGTAAACCGGTAGTAGCCGTCGTGGGACGGCCAAATGTAGGAAAGTCCACACTTTTTAACGTGCTGGCAGGAGAGAAGATTTCTATCGTAAAGGACACTCCGGGAGTGACCAGAGACCGTATTTATGCAGATGCAAGCTGGCTGGATAAAGAATTTACGCTGATCGATACCGGAGGTATCGAGCCGGAGAGCAAGGATATTATCCTGTCACAGATGAGGGAACAGGCGCAGATTGCCATTGATACTGCGGATGTAATCCTGTTTGTCACAGACGTAAGACAGGGCGTCGTGGACGCAGATTCCAAAGTTGCAGATATGCTCAGACGTTCCGGGAAACCGGTAGTTCTGGTGGTAAATAAAGTAGATAATTTTGATAAATTCATGCCGGATGTGTATGAGTTTTATAATCTCGGTATCGGAGATCCACATCCGGTTTCGGCAGCTTCACGGCTTGGAATCGGAGATATGCTGGATGCAGTTTCCGAGTATTTCCCGGAAGGCTCTGAAGAAGAGGAAGAAGATGAGCGACCAAGAGTTGCCATCGTAGGAAAGCCAAATGTGGGAAAATCTTCCATCATCAACAAGCTGGTGGGAGAAGAGCGTGTCATTGTATCTGATATTGCAGGAACGACCAGAGACGCTATTGACACAGAGATCGTGCATAACGGAAGAGAGTATGTGTTTATTGACACTGCGGGGCTTCGCCGCAAGAATAAGATCAAAGAAGAGCTGGAGCGGTACAGTATTATCCGTACCGTGACGGCGGTGGAGCGCGCGGATGTGGTGCTCATCGTGATCGACGCGATGGAAGGCGTGACAGAGCAGGATGCGAAGATTGCCGGAATCGCCCATGAAAGAGGCAAGGGAATCGTTATAGTCGTGAATAAGTGGGATGCGATCGAGAAGAACGACAAAACCATGAGAGAATATGAGAAGGAAGTGCGAAGAGTACTCTCTTTCATGCCCTATGCAGAGATCATGTACGTATCTGCGCACACGGGACAGCGTCTTACGAAGCTTTACGATGTCATCGACATGGTGATTGAAAACCAGACGCTTCGAGTTGCAACAGGTGTGTTGAACGAGATCATGTCAGAGGCAGTTGCCATGCAGCAGCCACCGTCAGATAAAGGAAAGCGTCTGAAACTTTACTATATTACGCAGGTGGCTGTAAAACCGCCGACTTTTGTTATTTTTGTCAATGATAAGGAGCTTATGCATTTTTCTTATACCAGATATTTGGAAAATAAGATTAGGGAAGCCTTTGGTTTTAAAGGCACCTCTCTGAAATTTTTCATCAGAGAGAGAAAGGAGAAGGATCAGTAACGATGGAGCGTTTCATATGCGTGATGATTGGCTATGTTTTCGGATTATTACAGACAGGCTACATCTATGGGAAACTGCATCATGTGGACATCAGACAGGAAGGGAGCGGAAACGCGGGAACGACTAATGCCCTTAGAACGATGGGGTGGAAAGCAGGCGCCGTGACATTTCTGGGGGACTGTTTTAAATGTGTGTTTGCGGTTTTGACAGTCTACCTGATATATGGAGAGATGAAAGCAGATATATTCCCCCTTCTTAAATTATATACTGGTATGGGCGTTATTTTGGGACATAACTTCCCGTTTTATATGAGATTCAAAGGAGGAAAAGGGATCGCGGCAACGGCAGGGCTTTTGATCAGCACAGTCAATCTTTGGATGGTGCTCGTCTGTCTGATCGCGTTTGTAGGCGTTGTAGGAATTACAAAATATGTTTCTCTTGGGTCACTGGTAGTGGTTGTCATCTATTTTACAGAGATTGTAATTTATGGACAGATGGGAAAGTTTGGAATGCCATCCGGGGCGTTGTATGAGATGTACGCAGTAGCCGCATTTCTTATGGTTCTGGCATTTTATAAACACAGAGAGAATATAAAACGCTTACTGTCCGGTACGGAGAACAAATTAAGCGTAGGCAAGCATAAAAAATAATCATATCAGGAGGAAATTATTATGGCAAAAGTAGGTGTGATCGGAGCAGGGAGCTGGGGAACTGCTTTAGCCCTTCTGCTTCACAAAAACGGACACTCTATCACGGTGTGGTCGATCAACGAGGATGAAGTAAAGATGCTGTCTGAAGAGCGGGAGCATAAGACAAAACTTCCGGGTGTAAGGATTCCCGATGATATGATCTTTACGTCAAACCTGGAAGAGGGTGTAAAGGGTAAAGATTTCCTTGTGCTGGCAGTGCCGTCGGCGTTTACACGAGGGACTGCGCGTAAAATGAAACCGTTTGTGACAGAGGGCCAGATTATTGTGGATGTGGCAAAGGGAATTGAGGAAGATACTTTAATGACGCTGTCACAGCAGATCGAAGAGGAGATTCCGCAGGCGGTAGTGACCGTTCTGTCAGGCCCCAGCCATGCAGAAGAAGTGGGAAGGGGGCTTCCGACAACGGTTGTGATCGGCGCAAAGAAAGAAGAGACGGCGGCGTATTTACAGAAAATGTTTATGAATGAAGTGTTCCGTGTGTATACAAGTCCGGATATGCTTGGTATGGAACTTGGCGGTTCTTTGAAAAATGTCATTGCCCTGGCAGCAGGTATAGCAGACGGAATGGGCTACGGAGATAATACGAAGGCGGCGCTTATTACGAGAGGTATCGCAGAAATATCCAGACTCGGCGTTGCTATGGGGGGCGCTATCGATACGTTCAATGGTCTTACCGGTATCGGAGATTTGATCGTAACATGCGCCAGCGTCCACAGCCGGAACCGTAAAGCAGGCTATCTCATGGGACAGGGAAAATCCATGGAAGAAGCCATGGAAGAAGTAAAGATGGTTGTAGAAGGCGTATATTCTGCGAAGGCTGCGGCAAAGCTTGGGAAGAAATACAATATTTCTCTTCCGATCATCGATAAAGTAAACGAAGTGCTGTTCGGCGGAAAAGACCCGAAAGAGGCAGTCAATGAATTGATGCTCCGGGACAGTAAAGCAGAGCATCTTGCATTGCCATGGCAGAATTAGAGAGCAGTTTTGTAAGATTTATATGATAAGTACTTAAAATACATCTTATTTTCAGAAATAAGGTGTATTTTTTTGCGGAAAACAGTGATTTTTGCTAAAATAAAAGTAGGTTTCATTGATGGGAGGTCAAAGGGGAGGTTTTTAAAATGAAAAAGGCTGAAATTAAAGTAATGATCGTGGAGGAAGGTGATGTGAGGGCAGAATACCGGAGACTTATGAAAGAGCATCCGATACTCCGGCTGACGGCAGAATGTGAGGCAGAGGATGAAGCGGTTGAACTTTTGAAAAATACAACGGTCGACGTGCTGATCCTGGGGCTGGAGATCGGGGGCGGCAGCGGATTACTTTTGTTGGAGCGTATAAGGGGAATGAACATCCAAAAGCCGTTTGTCGTAGTAGTTACAAGCATCATATCGAAAAGACTGTATGAACCGCTGCGGATTATGGGAGCAGACTACATCTGTTCCAAAAGCGCCATTGATTATTCTCTGGACATTCCGCTGACGATTATTGAACTGTGCGGACCGTACCGAAAAGAATCGGGGAAAGGGGAGGTTCCAAGCGAGGAGAGGCATCGGCATTCGCTGACGGGCGTTTACCAGAAAAGGATTCGGTGTGAACTGGAAGCCATTGGATTTCCCCGGTGTGTACACGGCACCAGTTATCTGGAAGAGGGAATCTTCTACCTTGTGATGTCGGGCAGGACATCTGTCAGTACGACGAAAGAACTGTATCCCTATATTGCGGAAAAATTTGCTACGAATACAGGGAACGTGGAACGAAATATCAGGGGAGTTATCGAGAAAGTATGGACAACCCAAAATATGGAGCAGGTATGTCGAAACTATGACGGGGAGTGGAAAACGGATACGGGGCGTCCGACCAATACAAAATTTATGAAATGGATGGCAGAAAAAGTGATTGGGAAATACAAATGGTAGCGGTGTTTTTCAGTCGAAAAATCGGTCGATAACTGTCGAAAAATAAAAAAGATTATCGAAAGATTTGGGAACTTATCTTGTGTTATGCTACTGTTCGCCGAGAAAAAGAAATGAGAAGGAGGAAGCAGAGATGGTATTGGCACATCAATTAGTAGTGATCACAAGAGAGGATAAGGAGGAAAATCTGTGGATCGATATGGACAGAGTGTTTTTGTCCCATCTTTTATTTTGCTATATGAAAGATAGTCTGATGTGGATCGACACGAGGTGGAATGGGAAAAAACAGGTGGCAGGCTTTCTGGAGGGCGGTTTTTCGGTGATCGACCGAAAAGAAATTGCAAAGTTCCAGAAGATCATGGAGCAGTGGAGGCATCTGTTTTCCTATTCCCCGGAGGAGTTCTATCTGACAGGGGAGCTGGGCAGAAGATGGAGAGAACAAGAGGGAGTTTTGGTAAGAAGGCAGGAGATATTAGAGGAGCTTAACGCCTGTATACACATTTGTAAAATTGCGCTGGCTCAAGGAGCAAAGCTCTTATACAGCGAAATCTGAAACAGAGGTTCTAAACACTCATTGCTAATGCATACATTGTTATCAGCATAGCAAGGGGGTATTAGAATGAATACGTTTCAATTATACAGCGATATAAAAGCAAGGACAAACGGAGAGATATACATAGGAGTGGTAGGGCCGGTAAGAACAGGAAAATCTACCTTTATCAAACGATTCATGGATGTGATGGTACTCCCTCATATGGAAGATGAGCATATGTCGGAACGGACAAAAGACGAACTGCCACAGTCCGCTTCCGGCCGGACGATCATGACAACAGAACCGAAGTTTGTTCCGAAAGAGGCGGCAGAGATCCGCATGAGTGAAGATACGTCGGTAAAGATCCGTCTGATCGACTGTGTGGGGTATATGGTGGACGGAGCCTCCGGACACGTGGAGGGACAGGAAGAGAGGATGGTAAAGACACCGTGGTTTGATCACGAAATTCCATTTACTAAGGCGGCAAGTATCGGAACAAGGAAAGTGATCCATGACCACGCCACCATCGGCGTAGTTGTGACCACAGACGGAAGTATCGGGGAGATTGACAGAGACAGCTACAGAGAGCCGGAAGAAAAGACCATTCGGGAATTGCAGAGTATCGGGAAGCCTTTTGTAGTGTTGGTAAATTCTAAAAAACCATATGGAGAGGAAGCGAAAAGAATTGCCCGGGAGATAGAAGCGGCATACGGCGTGAAAGCGCTGCCTGTAAACTGCGAGCAGTTAAAAGAAGAGGATATTTACCGAGTGATGGAAGCTGTTTTGTATGAGTTTCCCATTTCCGAGGTACAGTTTTTCGTGCCCAAATGGGTGGAAATGCTTCCGAGGGAGCACAGCATCAAGCAGGATCTGCTGGCTCATATCCGGGAGATCATGGAGCAGTTTCGGGAGATTAAAGACGCTGTTTCTGTGTCCCTTCACGCAGAGAGTCCATACATAGAGGAAATCAAAGTAGAGCATATTGAAATGGATACCGGGTGTGTGAAGATCCGGGTTCAGATTGCAGAGCAGTTTTACTATGAGATGCTGAGTGAGATCACGGGGACATCTATCGCAGGGCAGTATGAATTGATCGCGGCTATGAAGGAGCTGTCCCGGTTAAAAGAGGAGTATGAAGGGGTTAAGGATGCTTTTTCTGCCGTGAAAATGCGTGGCTATGGTGTGGTAAGCCCGAAAAAAGAGGAGATTCTTCTGAATGAGCCTGAACTGATCAAGCAGGGAAATAAATACGGAGTAAAAATCCATTCGGAAGCGCCTTCCATTCATTTGATCCGGGCGAAGATCGAGACAGAGATCGCTCCTATTGTGGGAAGTGAACAACAGGCGCAGGATCTGCTCGGTTATATTAAAGAGAAAGGAAAAAGTGAGGAGGGGATCTGGGGAACGAATATTTTCGGAAAATCTGTAGAAGAACTGGTGATGGACGGAATGCGGAATAAGATGTCTATGATCAATGATGAGAGCCAGGTGAAATTACAGGATACGATGCAGAAGATTGTAAATGACAGTAACGGCGGAATGGTATGCATTATTATTTAAGGATTGCATTCTTCGGTGAAAAGGGGTAAAATTTTATTAACTGTTCAGCTTGGAGGACAGTCTGGACAGTTAATAAAAGGGAAAGAGACTATAACATCAGAGAAACATTGGAGGTACTACAATGAAAGTTGCAATTCTTACAGCAAGTACGGAAGTATATAGAAAACAGGAAGAAGATAAAAGCGGTGCAGTCATTCGGCAGCTTGTGGAAGAAGCCGGATTACAGGTAGTATTTGCACAGGCGGTTCCGCTGGATCGTAAGGTGCTGTCTACGATCATGCAGAGATTGTCGGATGGTCAGGTTGCGGATTTGATCCTTACAACCGGAGGCGCCGGCTGTGGACCGGAGGATTGTACGCCGGAGGCAACGACGGATATTATTGAAAAAAGTATTCTGGGGATTCCGGAAGCGATGCGTATGCATATGATGCAGCTTACAAAACGTTCTATGTTAAACAGAGGGACAGCCGGGATCAGAGGGAAGTCACTGATCGTGAATCTTCCGGGAAAGGCAGGAGCTGTAAAAGAGTGTCTTGGGTATCTTCTGCCGGAGCTGGTTCATGGAGTAGAAGTGATCAAAGGAGAGGCATAAGATGCGTGTCAATATTTATACAGACGGAGCGGCGAGAGGGAACCCGGACGGACCGGGAGGATACGGAACCGTCCTTGAGTATGTAGATTCCAAGGGAAACCTTCACACAAAAGAACTGTCTCAAGGCTATGTTAAGACAACGAATAACCGGATGGAGCTGATGGCAGTGATCGCAGGACTGGAAGCTTTAAACCGCCCTTGCGAGGTGGAGCTTTATTCGGATTCTAAGTATGTGGTGGATGCGTTTAATCAGCATTGGATTGACGGATGGCTGAAAAAAGGCTGGAAACGGGGAAAGAATGAGCCGGTGAAAAACGTGGATCTGTGGAAGCGTCTGCTTCAGGCGAAAGAACCTCATAGGGTGACATTTATCTGGGTAAAAGGTCATGACGGACATGCCCAGAATGAAAGATGTGATATGCTGGCGACTACGGCGGCAGACGGGGATGACCTGATGGTTGACGAAGGAGCGGGAGTGTAGTATAATAATGGCCGTAAAATAATTCAGCCAGTGCAACTCAAGCTGACTGCTGACGCAGTTTTCAGCTTTCGTTGAACGGCTGAATGGTTATCGCAAGTAAGACAGGTGATCGCGGCTGCAAGCGCCGAAAGGCGGCAGACGAGGAAAGTCCGGGCTTCATAGGGCAGGATGCCGGATAACGTCCGGTGGAGGTGACTCCAAGGCCAGTGCAACAGAAAGAAACCGCCTTCTTTTGGGAGGTAAGGGTGGAAAGGCAGTGTAAGAGACTACCGCCTTGCCGGTAACGGCAAGGGCATATGTAAACCCCATCCGAAGCAAGACCGAAAAAAGACTATGCGGCGGCCCGTCGCGTCTTAGGTAGGTTGCTTGATCCTGCCGGTAACGGCAGGGCTAGATAGATGATTACTCAACGACATAACCCGGCTTATCGTTTTGCTTGACAAAGATGAGATAAAAAGTCTGTTATCCGATTCTTGGATACAGACTTTTTATTATGAGGCCGGTTACAAAGACAGGGTGAGATTTGTCTGAAATTTTTGCGGATTATATATTGAATATAAATTATAAGTATGTAATAATAAGACTATGTAAAAACTCACGAGGAGGGAAAGAAAATGAAGAAAAAATGGAATGTAATCCTATCGGCGATCCTTGTTTCGGTTCTTGTTTTTTCAACAGCCGGCACAGTGAATGCAGCAGCTCCGGCAGTTGATGAAAGCGCGCAGGAAGCATCTGCTGACGAGCTGTCAGCTGTGAATGATGCGGCGGCAGAGGCAGTACAGTCTGTGACAGAAGGAAAAACAGTGGAAAAAGACGAGGCAAAAAAAGCTTTGCCGGCATCTGCTATCAGAGTGGTTACTGCGGCAAGCGGAACAAACTCAGAGTTAGCATCTCTTGCAAAGAAGAGTGTGGGAGCTGTTTACTTTGACAGCACAAGTGTGAAAGGCAATAAGTGGGGATACAGTCAGGCTGTTTCCTTGAAAAAAGGTACGCTTGTTATTGGTGCACAGCGCGGATATGGAAATAAGAACGTTTCTATTGGCGTTTACAAAGATGCCAACATGACACAGAGAGTTGACTATGAACTGTATTTGTCAGATTCTTCTACTAAAACAAAAGTGATCAAGATTCCGGCAGCAGGAAGGTATTATATAGGAGCTTATATGTCCTCTAATTACAATGCTACTGCTCACGGAATAGCAATTTCTGCCATTTTTGTCAGCGGAGAGAATCGTACAATTTCCAATAACAGACAGATTGCAGTAGGACAAAAGGATAAGCAGACAAATTACTTCAAATTCAAGGCGACTTCAACCGGTTATGTGACATGCCATACCAGTGATGGATTTATTAAAATCGCTCTTTGTAACAGTGGGAAAAAGGCATTGTCAGGATATACATATGCCCGTTATAATCCAACCTATGGAGTGAAAAAGGGAAAAACCTATTACTTTAAGGTCGCTTCTTCTTATAATTCAGAAGGTATGTATGCGTTCAAAGTAAAGAATAATAAGATTTCCGAAAAGAGCGGAAAGAAGATGTCCAAGGCTTCTACGCTGAAGAGAAATTCTACAAGAAAGGCTACGATCACGGCAGGAAGCAGTCAGGCAGATTATTACAAACTGAAGTTGACAGGCAAGAAGTCTCTCAAGATCTATATGAAGGGACGTACAAATGATAAGCTGAAAATTACAGTATACAGAGGCAAGAAGAAAATCTCAACACGGACATATTATAACAATTACAAAGCTTATACGTTAAAATCCAATGGAAAGTGGCCAAAAGGAACCTATTATATTAAAGTTTCCAGAGGAAACTCCAAATCTTCCGGCTGGTATTCTTTGAAGTGGAAATAGAACCGAAATAGGATTTATACAATAAAAAAGTGTGCGCAGGCACACTTTTTTATTGTATAAAATCCGGCAGATCATTTTCGACCGTGATACTTTTCTTCACAATACTGACAGCGGTAAATTTCTTTCTCCGGGTCTGTGAGCACGAAAACGTGGTCTAATTCTTGCTCGATGGATGTGATACATCTCGGGTTTTTGCACTTGATCACGTTTTTGATGGTTTTTGGAAGATGCAGCATTTTCTTATCGACAATCTTTGCATCTTTAATGATATTTACCGTAATGTTGTGGTCAATAAAACCGAGAATATCTAAATCCATGAAGTCGATGGGGCATTCGATTTTCATAATGTCTTTTTTCCCCATCTTGCTGCTTTTGGCATTTTTAATAATGGCGACACAGCAGTCTAATTTATCTAAATGGAGGTATTTATAAATATCCATGCTTCGTCCTGCCTGGATATGGTCGAGCACGAAACCCTCTTCGATTCTTCCCACATTTAATGTATTCTTTACCATAGTCTGTACTCCCTTCTTAAACCTCAATTTCCAAAAGTGTCAGGATCAGCGCCATTCGGATATAAACGCCGTACTGTGCCTGTTTAAAATAAGCTGCCCGCGGGTCGTCGTCCACTTCCACAGAGATTTCGTTTACTCTCGGAAGAGGGTGGAGAACGTACATATCTTTTGGAGCCAGTTCCATTTTCTTGGCGTCCAGAATATAGAAATCTTTCATACGGACATAGTCTTCTTCATTGAAGAAACGTTCTTTCTGAACTCTTGTCATATAGAGAAGGTCAAGATTTGGAAGTGCGTCCTCTAAACGGACGACTTCTTCATACGGAACATTCTGCTTGTCCAGAACATCGGAGCGAATGTAGCTTGGAAGCCGTAATTCTTCCGGTGAGATCAGGATAAAACGGATGCCCGGGTATCTTACCAGAGCGTGGATCAAGGAGTGGACCGTACGGCCGAACTTCAAATCTCCGCAAAGACCGATGGTCATATTATTCAGGCGGCCTTTCATAGAACGAATGGTAAGAAGGTCTGTAAGTGTCTGTGTGGGGTGCTGGTGTCCTCCGTCACCGGCATTAATAACCGGAATCGTAGCATGTTTGCAGCCAACGATCGGAGCGCCTTCTTTGGGGTGACGCATGGCGCAAATGTCTGCATAACAGGAAATCATGCGCAGGGTATCTGATACGCTTTCGCCTTTGGACGCCGAACTGGAATCGGCAGAAGAAAAACCTAGAACATTACCTCCGAGATTATACATTGCTGCTTCATGACTCAGACGTGTACGTGTGCTAGGTTCATAAAATAAAGTTGCCAGTGTCTTTCCGGCACAGGCATGTGCGTATTTTGGACGGTTACTTTCAATATCGTTTGCCAGATCCATCAGTTTATCAAGCTCCTCTACGGAGAAGTCCAGCGGGCTAATCAAATGTCTCATAAAAACCTCCTCATTTGTCTGCGTTAAATTCTCCATACATCATATAATAAATAAAAAATATTTTCAACGTCTGGAGAGTATTTTTTCAAAGAAGAGTCCTGCCCCAAACCATAAGGGGGCATAATCAAGCCGGATAAGCCCTTTAATGTTAAAAGGAGCGCCGCTGTAATCCCAGGGACATGCGTTATATTTGCGCAGGAAAGAGCCGGTGAGATATTCGCCTGCAAAGATGCAGCATGTGTATACGCCTCCTCGTAAAACCAGACTTTTTCCTTTCAACAGTTTACAGACAGGGGACAGGAAACTTGCCATGCCATAGATGGGAAACATCCAGATGGAAGTGTTTCCTGTCAGTTTTGGGTTTTCATTTTTCAGGGAATGCAGGCCGGTGAACAGTATTTCCATGCACCAGCCACAGGTTCCGCAAGTTAAAAAATTATGTTTCATACTATATAGTATGGCAGGGAGCAGTAGATTTTATACAGGAATTTTGATATAATACCCTAGGAAATAAAAGGAAATGCAGTGCGGCAGAAGGAGAGAAACATATGGCGGCATTGGAAGAGTTAAGGGAACAACTGGACAGTATTGACGCTCAGATGGTGAAATTATATGAAAGGCGGATGAGAGTCTGTGCTTTTGTTGGGAAATATAAGATCGAGAATGGAAAGAAAGTAGCAGACCGTCAACGAGAGAGAGAAAAACTCAGGGATGTATCGGACAGAGTTTTGTCAGAATATAATAAAAAAGGAATCCAAAGACTTTATAAACGGCTAATGACTGAGAGCAGGAGATTGCAGTACCGGCTGTATATGAAAGAATTTTTAAGTGGACGGATTTTTGTAAGAAAGAGGAAGAGGTAATATGAGAACCAACGAATTGATGTTATATAAGCATATGGAAGATGGGCAGATTTTAAGTGATATGACATTTCTTATGGAGAATCATGCCGGTGTTCATTCTGATCGTGAAGAGATGAAAGGACTTCTTTTTGATGTCGTGAATGCGCTTTTGGAATTGGCGGTAAGTCATGGCTTTGAAGGGAATCTCTGGCAGGACTATCTGACATTTTTGTTGGCATGTCATGAAAATGCATACAGTACTTCCTGTGAAATTGTCGGAGCGGTGGAAGGAAGTATTAATCAAGTGGCGCTTCATGATTTTGCGATCTTTAGAGAATTGTTTCAATATGATTTTCAAGAGATGGAAAAAACGTTCGGCGTGGAGTGTCTGTCTATGATTCAGGACTATACAGGAACAAAAGGGCACGGTAAGGTGTTCAATAAGAGGATCCGCGACCGCATCTGTGCGCTCAGTAAGCATTTGTCCCGGGCAGCTTCGACAGAGGAATTTAAGGACACGCTGACACAGTTTTATAAGGAGTTTGGCGTAGGTAAACTCGGACTTCACAAGGCATTTCGTGTGGAGCACACAGAAGAAGGCGCTCAGATCGTGCCGATCACGAAGATCGCCCATGTGCATCTGGACGATCTGGTGGGGTATGAGAACGCGAAGAAGAAGCTGATCGATAATACGAGAGCTTTTGTGGAAGGGAAGCGCGCCAACAACTGTCTGCTTTTCGGAGATGCGGGAACAGGGAAATCTACTTCTGTCAAGGCGATCTTAAATCAGTATTATGACCAAGGTCTTCGTATGATAGAGGTGTATAAGCATCAGTTTCAGGATTTGAATGCTGTTATTTCCCAAGTGAAGAACCGTAATTATAAGTTTATTATCTACATGGACGACCTTTCTTTTGAGGAATTTGAGATTGAATATAAGTATTTAAAGGCGGTGATCGAAGGTGGACTGGAGAAGAAGCCGGAGAATGTTTTGATCTATGCAACGTCTAATCGCCGTCATTTGATTCGGGAGACCTTCCGTGATAAAGAGGACAGGGACGAAGAATTACACACCAATGATACCGTACAGGAGAAGTTGTCGCTGGTGGCGAGATTCGGTGTGACGATTTATTTCGGAAAGCCGGAAAAGAAAGAATTTCAGGAGATTGTGAGAAGGCTGGCGGAGCGAAACGGTGTGGAGATGCCGGAGGAGGAGCTGTTAGCAGAGGCAAATAAATGGGAACTTCAGCACGGCGGTTTATCCGGAAGAACAGCGCAGCAGTTTATTGATTATTTATTGGGGACGAGATGAAAAAAGAACTGACAACCGGGAATGTACAAAAGACGTTATTGTTGTTTGCATGTCCTATGATTTTGGGAAATTTGTTGCAGCAATGTTATAATATTGCAGATACGCTCATTGTGGGGCGCTTTCTGGGAGCCGGAGCGCTGGCTGCGGTCGGCTCGGCGTATACGCTCATGACCTTTCTGACGTCTGTACTCATTGGTCTGTGTATGGGAAGCGGGAGTGTGTGGTCTTTTTACTATGGAAAACGAGACGAGGAAAAGATGAGAGAAGGGATGAGGATCTCTTTTCTTTTTATTGGTGCGATCGCAGTTGCGGTAAATATTATTGTGTTTGCCGGACTGGACATTATCTTGCATCTCCTGCAAGTTCCGGAAGACATTTATACTATTATGCGAGAGTACGTAAGGATTATTTTTTGTGGTATTCTTTTTGTATTTCTGTATAACTATTTTGCGTTCTTATTACGAGCTGTGGGAAATTCAGTAGTTCCGCTCTGGTTTCTGGCAGTATCGTCTGTTATCAATATTATACTGGATCTTGTGTTTGTTGTAACCTTTGAAATGGGTGTAGCAGGAGCGGCGTTTGCGACCGTGGCTGCACAGGTTGTGGCAGGTATAGGGATAGCTGTTTACACGTGGATGAAAGAGCCGGGGCTTCGGTTTTTTGGAGTGCCCCACAGGACTTATGGGTAGGCAGTGAGGGAAACTATGCCGGAAATCGTGCGTTTTTCGGTGGCGGCAAGTATCCAGCAGTCGGTGATGAATTTTGGGATCTTGATGATCCAGGGGTTGGTTAATCGTTTTGGAACAGCTGTTATGGCAGCGTTTGCGGTAGCAGTAAAAATAGATTCCATTGCTTATATGCCGGCACAGGAATTTAGTAATTCATTTTCCATTTTTACATCTCAGAATTACGGAGCCGGGAATAAAGACAGGGTACGAGAGGGTACGCGTTCGTCTGTGAAAATATCTATGATTTTCTGTGTGATAGTTTCTGCGGTTATCTTTTTTGCTGCAAAATATCTGATGGCAATATTTATAAGTTCGGAAGAAACAGAGATTCTAAGATTGGGTGTACAATATTTGAGGATTGAGGGAACTTTCTACTGCGGAATCGGACTTTTGTTTCTGTTGTATGCATATTACAGAGGGATCGGAAAGCCGGAGATGTCGGTGGTGCTGACGGTCATCTCTCTCGGAACACGTGTGCTTCTTGCATATACGCTGGCTCCGGTATTCGGTGTTACTATGATCTGGTGGGCGATTCCGATCGGGTGGTTTTTGGCGGACTTGACGGGAGTCATGTATATGAAGAAAATAAGACATTAAATTGGGGAAGGAATCTTATTCCAAAATTTCTTCCTCAAATTGGAAAAGTAATTTCCTTCAAAATCAAGATTCAAGATTAAGTCAGGTTAAACATATAAGCGGGGACTTGCTTTTTGCGGCAAGTCCTTTTATAATGTCTTATACATATCAAAGATTCTAAGATTCATTATGTGGAGAATACGACAGATGAAGTTGCCAATCATGTAAAAAGCCCACGGATACGGCGGATTCATGAATGTGTGCGTAAGGTCAAGACCAGTGAGGAAGCAGGTGTGAAATATATGCAGGCATGGGAAGAAAAATATTTTGACATTGAGCTTGGAGGAAAGAATAAATTGAAAGAGCTGATTAAAAAGAAGGTTGCCAAAGGGAAAACTGTGGCGGAGATAGCAGATGCCCTTGAGGAAAGTGAAGAAGTCATTCTTGAATTAATGAAAGAAATGGAAGAAACAGAATAAGGTAATATAAAAACTGTGCGGTTTAATCCTGCACAGTTTTTATATTGGAAATGTCAGAGTCGATCACAAGAGAATAGTTGGTGTAATACACTACAAATCCCGGTTTTGAACCGTTTGGTTTTTTTACGTGTTTTTTCTCTACGTAATCAATTTCAACCTTATCATTTCCGCGATTTTTTGAATAATAAGCTGCAAGCCTTCCGGCTTCTTCGAAAGTACGGTCCGGGAGTTCGTCGCCATTTGTTTTTACGATGACATGGGAACCGGGAGCGCCTTTGGCATGGAACCACCAGTCATTTCCCGTGGCAAAAGAGAAAGTAAGTTCATCGTTCTGCAAATTGTTTTTCCCTACATACATATGGTAGCCGTCGCCGGAAATATAGTGCATTGGTTTATTCACAAATTTTATTTTTTTCTTCGTGAATTTTCTGCGTATATATCCGGCTTCTGTCAACTCTTCTTTAATCTGTGCCAAGTCGGCTTCGCTGAGGGCGATGTCGAGAGCGTTACTGATAGACTCCAGATAACGGATGTCATCGGAAGTTTCTTGTATCAGTTCTGTTAAAGCCTCATAAGTACGTTTTTGCTTGTTGTATTTTGCAAAATATTTCTGAGAATTTTCCTGTGGGGTAAGTTGTGGATCCAAGGGAATGGTAATTTGCTGATCGGTATAATAGTTCAGCGCCTGTAGTTCCTTTGCTCCGGTCTCCAGACTATATCCGTAAACATTGATAAGTTCCCCGTATACTTTGAATTTCTCGCGGTTTTCTGTATCTTTCAGCTGTCTGGACTGTAAGTCATATTTTTTGCGGTTACGCTCTAGCGCAGTCTGCACTACATGGCGAAGATCTGCGCTTTTTTGGCGGATGCGAGTAATTGTATTTTTAGTTGCATAATAAGTTTCAAGTACTTCCGAAATAGAAGAGAACTCTTTCTTTGTATATTTTTCAAAATGAGACAAAGCAAGAGCGCTGAATTCTTTCGGGGTAGCGCCGTCATAGTAAATGGTCGGGCAGAAATTTCCGTTTTCTACATCATCTATATAATAGGAAAATTGTTTATATAAATGAAGGAGCATATCTTCGCTCATTTCGCCTGCCGGAGTATTCGATTCCAGACCTGCGAGAAAACAGACATCCTCGGCAGCTACCGGGCTGATTCCGGTAAAACTTGTATAGATCGCCTTGCCGACGGGCATGGGTTTTGCTTTTAAGGTCTGAACAAAGGTATCTGTTTTTAGAATAAGAGGGTTGTGTTTTGCCATGGTATCCGGGATAAAATATTCGCGTCCCGGCAATACCTCACGAACAGAACTCATCTGCCCGGATACATGTTTGATACTGTCAATGATCATGCCTGTATCATCACAGAAAATGATGTTACTGTGCTTTCCCATAATCTCAACAACCAGACGTTTCCGACACAAGTCGCCAAGTTCGTCCAGATGTTCAATGTCCAAATAGATAATGCGCTCAAGTCCCGGCTGGGAAATGGCTGTGATGCGTCCGTTTCCAATGTGTTTTCGCAGAAGCATACAGAAATTCGGAGCTGTCATAGGACTTGGTTTATTTTCTTCTGTGAGATAGATCAAAGGAAGTGAAGCGCTGGCTGAGATATAGAGTTTCTTCTGTCCCCCCGGGGATTTTATGGTAAGCATCAGCTCGTCCGGTTCCGGCTGGGCGATTTTCGCAATGCGTCCGCCTGTCAACTGTTCGTTTAATTCTTTGGTAATAGCTGCTACTGTAATTCCGTCAAATGCCATGATAGTAGTTCCTTTCTGGGTGATTCGCTGTGCTTGTAGTATATCATTGTTGACGTTATTTGCCAAATGCATTATAATAAAAAGATAAAAATTGTAACTATTCAACCGGATAGTTGCAGAAAAGAGGACCTTAATTATGATAAAAAGTATGACAGGTTTCGGACGTTGCGAAATTGTCGAGGGCGAGCGTAGGTTTACGGTAGAGATGAAAGGCGTCAATCATCGCTATTTAGATACCAATATCCGTATGCCGAAGAAACTGAATTTTTTTGAAACTTCTATCCGTAATCTGTTAAAGCAGAGCGTACAGAGAGGGAAAGTAGATATTTTTATCACTTATGAAGATCTGTCTGAGAGTCAGGTGTCTTTAAAATATAATGAGACGTTGGCAGCAGAATATCTTTCTTATCTCAAGAAGATGCAGGAGCAGTTCTCTCTGGAAAATGACATCCGTGTATCCACGCTTTCCAGGTATCCGGAAGTGTTGACGATGGAAGAGCAGGCGGTTGATGAGGAAGAGCTTTGGAAAGGGCTGGAGAAAGCGTTGGACGGCGCGATCAGACAGTTTGTAGAAACCAGAACTTTAGAGGGCGAGCATCTGAAGAAAGACTTGACAGAAAAGCTGGATAATATGTTAGTGTCAGTTGCGAAAATTGAGGAGCGTTCTCCGAAGATTATTGCAGAATATAAAGAAAAATTAGAGGCGAAGGTAAAAGACCTTCTGGAGGATGCACAGATTGAGGACAGCCGTGTGGCGGCAGAGGTTGTTATTTTTGCGGACAAGATGTGTACCGATGAAGAAATCGTACGTCTTAAGAGTCATGTGGTGCATATGAAAGAAACCTTGAATGCCAAGGACAGTGGTATCGGACGAAAGCTGGACTTTATTGCGCAGGAAATGAACCGTGAGGCGAATACCATTCTGTCAAAAGCCAATGATCTGGAAGTTTCCAACATAGGAATTGAGCTTAAAACGGAGATTGAGAAGGTCCGGGAGCAGATCCAGAACATAGAGTAAAAATAGAATCATATATCATTTAGGAAAGGGAACAAATATGAATAACAGAGGAATCCTTATTGTCGTATCTGGTTTTTCCGGTTCCGGTAAGGGAACACTGATGAAGAAATTACTGGAGGATTACGACAATTATGCGCTGTCAATCTCTGCCACTACAAGGACGCCGAGACCGGGAGAAGAAGAAGGCAGGGAGTATTTTTTCAAAACTACGGAAGAATTTGAAAAAATGATTGCGAAAGATGAACTGATAGAGTATGCTAGATACGTGAATAATTACTATGGTACGCCTCGTGTATATGTAGAGGAACAGCTTGCAGCCGGAAAAGATGTGGTTCTTGAGATTGAAATTCAAGGAGCATTGAAAGTAAAAGAAAGATTTCCGGACACACTGCTTTTGTTTGTGACACCTCCTACTGCGTCAGAGCTTAAAAAACGGCTCGTGGGGCGTGGAACAGAGACGATGGAAGTGATCGAGGGACGTATGAACCGCGCCAAAGAAGAAGCCGAGGGCATGGAAGAATATGACTACTTAATCGTCAATGATGACCTGGAAGAGTGTGTCAAAGAAATGCATCATATCATTCAGGGAGAACACAGAAGAAGTTTTCGAAGTCATGCATTTATAGAGCAGATGAAACAAGAATTGAAAGGAGAATAGTGTATGTTACACCCATCTTACACAGACTTAATGAAAGTAGTAAACAAAGACGTTGAGGAAGGCGAGACAAAGGTAGTAAACAGCCGTTATTCTATTGTTATGGCAACTGCTAAGAGAGCAAGAGAAATTGTTGACGGCAATGCGCCTCTTGTAAATGCAAAAGCAGGGGAAAAGCCGTTATCGATTGCCATTGCAGAGCTGAATCAGGCTCAGATCAAAGTGGCAGGAGAAGATGAAGAGTAAAAGGAAAGATTCGGGGCAGGTGCCGGGAGGTATCTGCCTTTCTTCTGAATAATGGACATAAAGTACGAGGAGAACAATATGAATATATTATTTATTTCGCTGGGATGTGATAAAAACTTGGTGGATTCGGAGGTTATGCTGGGACTTTTGGATGCGAAGGGTTATAAGATCGTAGATGATGAAAATGAAGCGGATATTATTGTAGTTAATACATGCTGTTTTATCCACGATGCTAAGGAAGAGAGTATCCAGACGATCCTTGAGATGGCAGAGTATAAAAAAGACGGACGGTTAAAAGCGTTGATCGTAACCGGATGTCTTGCGCAGAGATACCAACAGGAGATTCTTGATGAGATTCCGGAAGTAGACGCAGTTCTTGGAACCACCTCTTATGATAAGATCGTAGAAACCGTGGAGGAAGCGTTGGAAGGAAATGGACATGTACAACTTTCGGATATTGATGCGCTTCCGCTTGTGAATACAAAGCGTCTGGTGACAACGGGCGGGCATTTCGCTTATCTGAAAATTGCAGAAGGCTGCGACAAGCATTGTACTTACTGTATCATCCCAAAGCTGCGGGGAAATTACCGGAGTGTACCGATGGAACGCCTGGTAAAAGAAGCGGAAGAACTGGCAGAGCAGGGCGTAAAGGAACTGATACTGGTAGCACAAGAGACTACGGTTTACGGCAAAGATATTTACGGTGAAAAATCACTGCACAAACTTTTGAAAGAACTTTGTAAAGTGGGAGGGATCCAGTGGATCCGACTTCTATACTGTTATCCGGAGGAGATTGACGATGCTTTGATCCAAGTGATGAAAGAGGAGAAGAAAATCTGTCATTATCTGGATCTGCCGATTCAGCATGCCAGTGACGAGGTGCTGAGACGAATGGGAAGAAGGACGTCAAAGGAGCAGCTTGTAGACATTATCGGGAAATTAAGAAGTGAGATTCCAGATATTACGCTTCGGACAACGCTTATCACCGGTTTCCCGGGAGAGACAGAGGAGCAGCATGAGGAACTGATGGAGTTCGTGGATGAGATGGAGTTTGACCGTTTGGGAGTATTTACATATTCGCCGGAAGAAGATACCCCGGCGGCAGAGATGCCGGACCAGATTTCAGAGGAAGTAAAAAAAGACCGTCAGGCAGAGATTATGGAACTTCAACAGGATATTGCATTTGAACAGGCAGAAAATATGGTCGGCAGAGAAATGCTTGTCATGATCGAGGGCAAAGTTGCCGACGAAAATGCTTACGTAGGGCGTACTTATAAGGATGCACCGAATGTGGACGGATTTATTTTTATTAATACAGAGGAAGAACTGATGTCGGGTGACTTTGCGAAAGTGAAGGTTACAGGCGCCTTAGAATATGATTTGATAGGAGAGTTGCTATAATGAATTTACCAAATAAGTTGACTGTTTTAAGAGTGATCATGGTACCGTTTTTTGTGTTTTTTATGTTGACAGATGTGGGGGGAGAGGCAAATAAATGGATTGCCCTTGCGATCTTTGCCGTGGCAAGCTTCACAGATCTGTTAGATGGAAAGATTGCGAGAGCCAGAGGGCTTGTGACAAACTTTGGAAAATTTATGGATCCTTTGGCAGATAAACTATTGGTCTGCTCAGCTATGATCTGTATGATTTCGACGGGACAGCTTACGGCGTGGTTTGTCATTATTATTATTGCAAGAGAATTTATTATCAGTGGATTTCGGCTTGTGGCTTCTGACAGTGGTATTGTCATTGCAGCAAGCTATTGGGGGAAATTCAAAACAGTGGCGCAGATGCTTATGGTCATCGTTTTAATTGCGGACTTAGGCGGCGTGTTTGATACCATTGGAACCGTACTCATCTGGGTATCTCTGATCCTGACCGTTGTTTCACTGATCGATTATGTGGCAAAGAATGTTCAGGTGTTGACCAAGGGAGGCATGTAGGATGTCTGAAAACGATCGGTCTTTTTGTGAAGATACTGCTTTGGAAGAGAGGGCAGTTGCACTCCTTTTGGAGTGTGGATTTACTTTAACAACGGCGGAATCCTGCACTGCCGGACTGTTGGCAGGAAGAGTCATGAATGTGGCAGGGGCTTCTGCCGTGTACAATGAAGGATATATTACGTATTCCAACGAAGCAAAGGAACGGGTGTTGAATGTCCGACCGGAAACTTTGGAAAAGTACGGAGCGGTCAGCTCTCAGACTGCCTGTGAAATGGCACAAGGTGCTGCACTTGTGGCAAATGCTGATGCAGCGCTCAGTGTGACCGGTATTGCAGGACCGGGCGGTGGAACAAAGGAAAAGCCGGTAGGACTTGTGTATATCGGGTGTTATTTGCAAGGGAAAGTATGTGCAAAAGAATTTCGTTTTTCCGGGAATCGTGCGGAAAACAGGAGCAGTGCAGTTTCAGAAGCATTAAAGTTTCTGTTACAGAGTATGGAGGAGATGTCAGTTTAGACCGGAAGAAAAAGGAGAGGATTTCATGGAAATCAGAATGTTGGAACAGCAGGACTTAATGTCGGCGCTTCACCTTGTATGGGATGTGTTCGCAGAAGATGTAGCGCCCTCTTACAGTCAGGAGGGTGTAGCTGTATTCCAGGAATTCATAAAGTATGAAAATATAAATCGTATGTATCAGACCGGAGAAATCCTGATCTGGGGAGCGTATGAGAGTGAAGAGTTGTGCGGAGTGACAGCAATTCAGCGAACGGGACATATCTGTCTGTTTTTTGTGAAAAAGAACCGACAGGGAAATGGAATCGGAAGGATGCTCTATCAAAGGGTATATAATTATTGCGCGCAGGAACTTCGCCTCAGCCGTCTGACGATAAATGCGACGCCGGGTTCAGTGAGCAAGTATCAGCATTTCGGAATGCGGCAGGTAAGTGGAGAACAGTGTGTAAGAGGGATGTGCTTTGTTCCCATGGAAGCATTTGTCATGATGGGGATGACGCAAACGGCATGCCCCCGGAAGTCTCCGGCGCTGGCAATCGCAATTGTGGCGGGAGTCGTTTTTATTGTGGCGATTCTTACAGGGATTTATTTCTTGGTAAATTGGGTCATGAAGTCAACGGAAGAATATATTCCGGATGTTCCCGGGGGGTATTACAGTGAACCTTGGGGAGATGATTTTTTTGACGGATATGACGATTATGATAATTATAATGAATATGGAGGAAGCGACAGCCAGGATGCGGCTCCTGAAGGCTCCGGTCTTGATGCGGTAGATGCATATACAGCGCCAAATCTGCCTTATACGTTGAAAGACGAGGTGTATAAGCATCAAGATGAGAAGAAGCAGTCGACGCTTATCGCATTTCAGGTAAAATACCCTCAGTTATCCGGAAATGCCGGAAGTGATTATGGGAAAGTCAATGAAGCAATTAAAAAATGTGCCATGGCGACAGTGGACGAGATATACATAAGCCCGGATGAAAAGGTGAAGGAAACCGTACTGGGAGCAGATACTCCGGCTCTTGTCAGTTATGTAGATTATAAAGTATGCTATGCGACCGAAGATTTTATCAGTATTGCATTTCAGGATGAACATGCGAAAGGAGATTATAATCTGTATGACGGAGATCTTCGTACCATCAATATCGGTCTGAAAGACGGGAAGATTTACGAAGTAAGAGATATTGTGGAGTTGAGTGACAGGTTTGTGGAAGAATGGCTGAAGGAAATGAGGGAGGAAGCCGAAAACCGTGCCTTTTTATCAGAGCTTGATAAAGAAGAGATGAAAAAGACACTGGCAGGAGACACTATGAACGGTATTTATACGGCAAATTTCTTTGTCAGTGATGATGGTATTGAAATCGGATATGACCTGAATTATCCCAAAGGTGACGCCAATGACCACGGATATATCTGGGTGACGGCGCCGTTTGATTTTGAGGAAATCAGACCATATGCTTCTGCTTCTGATTTTTGGAGTCTTTTGAAACGGTAATTTTTTGAGGAATTTGCCGGGAAATAGAAAGAACAGTAGTTTTAGAGTGTGTTTTCATAAAAAGTGACAATTGACGAATGTCGAATTATGTGAGAAAATAAATTAAGTATGGTGTTAAAGATATAACGAACCTTACGACAGAAAAATCATACATAGTTGAAAGGAGTTTTAAAATGATTTATTCACACGAAGTAGAAATGATGTGTCCGGTAGCGCAGGGTGCAAATCACGGACCAGCTCCGATTCCGGAAGAAGCAAAATGGGTAAAGGCAAAAGAAGTAAAAGATATTTCCGGTCTTACACATGGTATTGGCTGGTGTGCTCCACAGCAGGGAACATGTAAGCTGACATTGAACGTTAAAGAAGGTATTATCCAGGAAGCACTTGTAGAGACGATTGGATGTTCAGGAATGACACATTCTGCTGCTATGGCTTCTGAAATCCTTCCGGGAAAAACTATTTTAGAGGCATTGAATACAGACCTTGTTTGTGATGCTATCAATACAGCGATGAGAGAGTTATTCTTACAGATTGTGTACGGAAGAACACAGAGCGCATTCTCTGAGGATGGTCTGCCGATCGGCGCAGGTCTTGAAGACCTTGGAAAAGGACTTCGTTCTCAGGTTGGTACAATGTACGGAACATTAGCAAAAGGTCCTCGTTATCTTGAGATGGCTGAAGGATATGTAACAGGTATTGCGTTAGACGATAAGGATGAGATTATCGGATACCAGTTCGTAAGTCTTGGAAAATTCACTGACTTTATCAAAGCCGGTGACACACCAAATGATGCTTGGGAGAAGGCAAAAGGACAGTACGGACGTGTTGCAGACGCAGCTAAGATCATTGATCCAAGAAAAGAGTAGGAGGATAAGTAAATGGCTTTATTTGAATCATATGAAAGAAGAATTGATAAAATCAATGAAGTATTAGGAAGCTACGGCATTGCTTCCATTGAAGAGGCAGAAAAAATCACAAAAGATGCCGGACTTGACGTATACAACCAGGTAAAAGGTATTCAGCCGATCTGTTTTGAAAATGCTTGCTGGGCTTACATCGTAGGCGCTGCGATCGCAATCAAAAAAGGATGTAAAAACGCAGCAGACGCAGCAGCGGCAATCGGAGAAGGACTTCAGGCATTCTGTATCCCAGGTTCTGTAGCCGATCAGCGTAAAGTAGGTCTTGGACACGGTAACTTAGGAAAAATGCTTTTGGAAGAAGATACAGATTGTTTCGCGTTCCTTGCAGGACACGAGTCATTTGCAGCAGCAGAGGGAGCTATCGGTATTGCGGAGAAAGCAAACAAGGTTCGTAAGAAACCACTTCGTGTTATCCTGAACGGTCTTGGAAAAGATGCTGCTAAGATTATTTCCAGAATTAACGGATTCACATATGTAGAGACAGAGTATGACTACTTCACAGGAGAGTTAAAAGAAGTTGCAAGAACACCTTATTCTGAGGGACTTCGTGCAAAAGTAAACTGCTACGGAGCAAACGACGTACGTGAAGGTGTTGCGATCATGCACAAAGAGGGTGTAGATGTATCTATCACAGGTAACTCTACAAACCCAACACGTTTCCAGCACCCGGTTGCAGGTACATACAAAAAAGAGTGTATCGAGCAGGGTAAGAAATACTTCTCAGTGGCATCCGGCGGCGGTACAGGACGTACCCTTCACCCGGATAACATGGCTGCAGGTCCGGCTTCTTACGGTATGACCGATACATTAGGACGTATGCACTCTGATGCACAGTTTGCAGGTTCTTCTTCTGTACCGGCTCACGTAGAGATGATGGGTCTGATCGGTGCAGGTAACAACCCGATGGTTGGTATGACTGTTGCAGTTGCAGTTTCCATTGAAGAAGCGGCAAAAGAGGGTAAATTCTAAGTATACTAGAAAACAAAGGAAAGGAGAGGTGTCCAACCTCTCCTTTCAGTCAACATAGCTTATGTTTTCTCACACATAACAAATCATCATAATATAGAGATTCCATACTGTCATCATTTTTAATTTCTACAAAAATCTCCGTATGGGCATTACTACAATTCTTAGAATTCCATAAAACACTTTTTTTCCGGTACTTAGTGTTTTTTTCTTATAATTTTCTCCGTAAATATATTCTCCGTTTTCCATTGTTTTGCTGTAAGTTTTGTCATGCGCTACATCTTTTTGAATGATAGCGTTAAGTTCCGGGCAGTCTACGGCAAGCATAAGTTCAGTATCTTGATATGTGCTTCTCATATCCAGATTGTAAGAGCCTACGATACTCATGCGGTCGTCAATTAAAACCGTCTTAGTATGGCAGGAGTGTGGCGCCATATATTCATATACTTTTACGCCGGTTGCCCGGATTTTTTCTTTCTGGTTCAGGTAATCGGTACATCCCCAGGGATTCGCGCCCTTTGCCACATCATTTGTGATAATTTCCACAGGGATTTTCTTTTCTTTTAATGAGGTGAGATCCGCATACATTTCTTTTCCGCAAATGATATAAGGGGTATAAAGGGTTGTCTGTCTGCCTTCTGACATGAGCCGGTGGAGTGCATACCACATATGTGGCTCTTTGTTCCCTGCATTTATGGGATTGGTAAGGAGCGAAACCTTATTTGTCTCCATCGTGAGGGCAGTCCAGTCCCAAGCGTCTTTTGTTTCCGGGTATTGTTCCAAGAGTTTTGCATAACCTTTTCGGAGTTTGGAGGTGCTGTTCTTAATTTTATCTGTTTCTTTCCGGCAGGTATATGGCTTGCATTCCGCCATTTTCCAAATCTCTTCAAAATAGGATTTGAGATGGTACAGCGAGGAAGATTTGTTATCTTCTGTTTCATATACGTAGAGTTCGCGGTCAATGTTTTGGGAGGAAGAATAGTTGCCGAGGAATAAATTCGTAGTATTTCGTCCGCCCAATAGGAACATTTTATGATCGATGATCATATATTTGTCATGGAGACGTGCCTGTAGCTTCCAAGGCTTCAGAAGGTTTACAGGATTGTAAATACGTATCTGAATATTTGGATGGGAAGCGGCAGCCTGAAACCATGGATTTCCGGTGAGATCAAGAAATCCGCTGATTCCGTCGATCACAACACGGACGGAAACATTTCTGTCGGCGGCCTCTATGAGTGCGCTTAAGATGTCTCTGCCGGCGCGGTCATCATTAAAATCGAAGGTAGAAAGAATGATTTCTTCCCGTGCGTCCTTCATCATACGGAGCCGATATAATAACGCGTCTGTATTGTCGTCAACATAGGCAACACGTTCTGTACCTGGGGAAGAGCCGTAAAAGTCTTTGGGTTTAAAAGTTTGTTTAAATTCTTCTGAGACTTTTTTGTGTGGAATATAGGGAACGGTAAGAAGTCCGATATAGAGCACAAGTAGAGACAGAATGAATTTTTTCTTTGTAAAATGAAATTTTTCGAAATAAGTTTTTTTGTCTTGCATGTCTTTTTCTTTCATAGTATAGTTAGATTATTTCTTGAATATGGTTATAAGGTTGTAATGCACATATTATCACAGATAGGAGCGGAAATTCAATTGACAATTTATTATATCTTTATAAACTTTTTTATCTATGGATTTATTGGCTGGTGCGCAGAAGTTGCATTTGCGGCATTAAAAGAGAGGAGATTTGTAAACCGTGGGTTCTTGAACGGCCCGTATTGCCCAATCTACGGCGTGGGTGTGACGGCGGTTGTTATGCTGATGCGTCCGTTTGAGGAGAATTTACTCCTTCTTTTTGTAGCGTCCTCCATTCTTGTGACGGTGTTGGAATGGCTGACAGGATTTTTATTAGAAGCTTTGTTTCATCATAAATGGTGGGATTACACCGGAATGCCTTTGAATCTTAACGGCTATGTATGTCTGCCATTTTCTTTGCTGTGGGGTGTTGCATGCGTAGTGATCGTGAAACTTCTGCATCCGCTGATTTTTAAGGGATATTCTTTTCTTCCGGTATGGCTTGGCACAGTGATTTTATCTGTCCTTAGCGCAGCATTCATCGCTGACCTGTGTGTTACGGTATCCGGTATTTTAAAAATCAATAAAAAACTTGAAAAGATGGAAGAAATTGCGGCAGAGTTACATCGGATCTCAGAACAGGTGGGAGAAAATATTTACCACAATGTTATGGAAGGGATGGAGCGGCAGGAAGCAATCCGTGAAAAACGGGAAGAATACCAGCGGGAGCTCCGGGAAAGAGAAGCGGAATTGCGGGAGAAATATGCAGAGTTTCTGGAGCATTCATCAAGAACCGGACGCCGTATTTTGCGGGCATTTCCGAAAATGCAGTCTAAAAAACACAGGGAGATCTGGGGGGAATTGCGAAAGAAGCATGATAAATTACATCAAAAACTAATGTCCGGGAAGAAATAGCTGACGATAGTCGAGTGGGAGAAAATCTTACTCGATTATTTTTTTATTTTATCTTGACTTATATCGATTATCAATATATAATAAAAATACAAAATATATCGGTAGACGATATATAGCGATAAACAATATAAAAAGAGAGGTGAAAGGTTATGGCAGCAAAAAGGAATCTAATATCCGGTAATACGGCGATGTTAATTTTGCAGTTATTGTCAGAGAAGGATATGTACGGATACGAGATGATCGATACATTATCCAAACGCTCTGAGAATGTATTTGAGCTGAAAGTAGGAACGCTTTATCCGCTTTTACACAGTCTGGTGCAGGCGGGTTATCTGATAAGCTATGATGAAGAAGTGGGTGGAAAGCTTCGCAAGTATTACCAGATTACATCCAATGGAAAGATTTATTTGAACAAGATGGTGGATGAATGGAAAACCTACGCAAATGCGGTTGCAGGTATGATTGGTGGTGTGAGATATGAAAGCTGATAAGTTCTTATATACAATGGCGAAGCAGATCCATGATAAAAATGTTCGTCAGCAGATTATGACAGAGTATGAAAATCATATTTTGGACTGTAAGGAAGCATTGATGGAGCAGGGGATGACGGCAGAGAAAGCAGAGGAAGAAGCAGTGCGCCAGATGGGCGACCCGGTGACAGCCGGAAAAGATATGGGAAGAGTTTATAAATCTGTTCTGGATCTTAAGATGCTGCTGTTTTTCTGGGGCATGGGAGCGCTTGTATCGCTACTGGCATTTGGATTATACAGAGCCGGTGCGGCAAACTGGAAAGGATTGGATTTCTTTGAAGGCATACCGCTTATGATAACAGATGTTATAGGAATTTTGCTTCTTGTCCTCGGAATTGTCTGGTCGGGTGTAGAGAAATGGTTAGACCTTAATACCTTTTATGCGTGGGCAAGAGACTGGAATGGCGGAGGTATTACAAACAGCGCAGTTATTTTATTGATCGGAATTGTATTTGTAGGACACAGCAGAGGGTTGCAGTTTATTATTATCCTGATTTTCGTATTTTCCTTGTTACAATTATTGCAAAGAGCGGTGATCACTCTTTATCGGCACAAGCAGGAGACGGAACTTCTGTGGGAGATTGGAAGTGCAGATACGATCATTCTTCCTTATAAAGGGGAAGCGGATATTGGCGGAAAACACCGGAAGGTTATTACCCTGAAAGGGGAAGAAATTCCGAAGGGCGCTCCGGTTATGATTATTGGACTCAATGGAATGAAGCCGGTTGTAGAACAGATTTAACTATTTTCTGAAAAAATATTGACCTTGAACTTTCTTTCGGTGTGCGTTCTTTCAGAGGATCTTTTCATATAATTGAAAGAAAAATTTTTCTTTTCTATATTTATGGAAAGATGTATAATACAATCATAGGATAAATTCAGGAGAGAAAGGCGGAAAAAAGATGTATGATGTAGTGGCGTTAGGTGAATTGCTAATAGACTTCATTCAGAATGGGGTGAGTGAGCAAGGGAATCCGTTGTTTGAGGCGAATCCGGGCGGGGCACCTTGCAACGTGCTTGCCATGCTAAAAAAATTGGGTTATACTACGGCATTTGTCGGGAAAGTGGGAGAGGACTCTTTTGGAAAAATGTTAGGCGATACGATCCATTCTCTGGGAATCGGAACGGAAGGGTTGAAATTCGATCAGGAAATTCCTACAACCCTTGCCCTTGTTCATCATAAGGAGGACGGAGACAGAGATTTTTCTTTCTATAGGAATCCCGGAGCAGACATTATGCTGCGGGAAGATGAGATCGAGGACTCCTTGATTGAGAATTGTCGTATCTTTCACTTTGGTTCGTTGTCCATGACAGCAGAGCCTGTGGTTACAGCAACGAAAAAGGCGTTGGCGTTAGCAAAAGAACAGGGAAAATTAATTTCTTTTGATCCAAATCTTCGTCCACCCTTATGGAAAAGTCTGGAGGATGCCAAAGATGCTATCTGGTTTGGGATCCGGCAATGTGATATTTTGAAAATTGCAGATAATGAGATTCAGTGGCTGACCGGAGAAACGGATTTTGATAAAGGTGTCGAAGTGATCCGAAAGGAAACAGATGCTATGCTTATCAATGTCACGTTAGGAAAAGACGGAAGCATTGCTTATTACAAGAATAAGAGAGTGTTCGTAGAACCGTTTTTGAGTGATCGAACTGTGGACACCACGGGAGCCGGAGATACATTCTGTGCCTGTGTGCTTGGAAGTGTATTGGAACACGGTTTGGAGGATTTGTCAGAAGAACAGCTTGCCTATATGCTTACAAGAGCGAATGCGGCGGCGTCTATTGTGACAACAAGAAAAGGAGCTATCCGTTCTATGCCGGAAATCCGTGAGATTGAGACATTAATAAAAGAAAAACGTTAAGAGAAAAGGGAAGATTCAGAAAAAGAATCTTCCCTTTTGAATTTCTCCTTTAGCCGATTCCACCGAAGAAGATACCAAGTACATATACGACAAGTGTAATTCCTACAAACACGTATTTCGTCAGTGGCAAAAACCAATTGCCGAGCGGCTTTTTTGCGCCCATTTCTGCCTGTTTTTTTGCATAGCCCTTCGGGCATACCCAGTAGAACATGATTCCTGCCAGAAGTGCGCCAAGGGGGATGATGTAGATAGATACGGCATCCATCCATGCGCCCACAGAGTCTCCGCTTTCGATGAAGATTCCCACAACTGCGGCGATGGCTGCCACAATGCCGACTGCCTGTATTCTGGATAATTGAAACTGCTCCTGCAATGCTTCAATGGGTGTCTCGAACAAGTTCATAAGCGAGGTGATGGCGGCAAACAGTACGGCAATGAAAAATACAATGGCAAACAACCATCCGGCGGGCATCTGTTGGAAGACTGCCGGTAAAGTAATAAACATAAGCGGAGGTCCGCTGGCAACGTCAAGTCCGAAAGCAAATACTGCAGGAATGACGACCATACCGGCAAGAAGCGCCGCACAGGTATCAAAGAAGGCTACATTTTTTGCAGAGCTTACAATATCCATATCATCTTTTAAATAGCTTCCGTATACAATCGTGCCCGAACCTGCCAGTGACAGGGAGAAAAACGCCTGACCGAGTGCATACACCCAGGTATCCACGCTGGCAAGCTGTTTCCAGTTCGGTACGAAAAGATAGCGATAGCCCGCAGATGCACCCGGCAAAGTAGCTACCCGAATGAATAAGACCATAAAAAAGATAAAAAATACCGGCATCATTAATTTATTCATTTTCTCGATACCTCTGGTGATTCCAAGAATCATAATCGTAAATGTAATGGCAAGCCCCGTCATGTGCCAGCCGATACTTCCGAAATCTACAGCCAGATCACCGAAGAAACTTCCCATATTCTTTATGGTCGTAAGCTGTCCGGTAAGAGCGGCTGCTAAATATTTGATAACCCAGCCTACAACGACGGAATATCCGATAGCGATCCCGAGAGAACCGAGGACAGGGATCATACCGATGAGTCTGCCCCATTTCCTGCTTTTTTCACCGAAGCGCATTTCCATAGCTTTGGCAAAGGCTCCCAGAGGACCGGTCTTTACGCTGCGCCCGAAAGCCATTTCTCCGATCACGCCGGAAAAGCCCAGTAAAATTACAAAGATAAAGTAGGGGATTAAGAAGGCGGCGCCTCCGAATTTCCCGGTTCTGTACGGAAACATCCAAATATTAGCCATACCTACGGCTGAGCCGATACAAGCTATGATAAATCCGAAACGGGTACGAAAATGTTCACGTTGTTTGTTATGATTTTTTTCCATCATCAATTCTCCATTTATGTATTGTGTTTATTGTCATGTCAGACAAAGTATATTATACTAATTTTAGAATATTTCCTCAAGTATTTCATAGAAGATATGATGATTCTGACGAAATCATTAAAAATATGCAGTTATATGCTTGACAAACATACAATATATTGCTATGATTTAAAAACAGAACGCACTCTGTTTTTAGAATTTATATCAGAGAGAGGTGCTAATATGCAGAGAGTTTATTCATTGATCGTTGACAATAATCCCGGTGTTTTGAGCCGTATTTCAGGATTGTTCAGCAGACGAGGTTACAGTATTGACAGTATTACAGCCGGTGTAACGGCGGATCCGAGATTTACGAGAATCACCATTGTGGCAAGCGGAGATGAGTTGATCCTGTCCCAGATTGAGAAGCAGGTAAGAAAGCTGGAGGATATTGTAGAGATTAAGGTGCTTGACCCGGCAGAATCGGTTTACCGTGAACTGATTATGGTTAAGATTCGTGCAAATGCGTCGGAGAGAGCAGAGATTATTTCCATTGCAGATATTTTCCGTGCGAAAATTGTAGATGTGGAAAAAGAGTCGCTAATGGTAGAACTTACCGGAAACCAGTCAAAGCTGGAGGCGTTTATGAATCTTCTGGACGGTTATGAGATCCTGGAGCTTGCAAGAACCGGAATTACAGGTCTGGCAAGAGGAATTAAAGATGTTACTTTCATTGATGAAAGCGGAAATATCAGTGAAGAATAACAAATGATTTTAAATGAGACCGGTTTTCGGCCAGCCTTGTTTAAGAAATGGATTACAGATTGTAGAAGCGCAGCGCGCGGAACAATGCTTGTGATCATATATAATAATGAAATTTATTATCTTAGGAGGAATGCAAAATGGCAGCAAGAATTTTTTATCAGGAAGATTGTAATTTATCGATGTTAGAGGGAAAAACAATCGCGATCATCGGTTACGGAAGTCAGGGACATGCACATGCTCTTAATTTAAAAGAGTCTGGATGTGATGTGATCATCGGTCTTTACGAAGGAAGTAAATCCTGGGCGAAAGCAGAAGCGCAGGGACTTACAGTATATACAGCGGCAGAGGCGGCTAAGAAAGCAGATATTATCATGATCCTTATCAACGATGAGAAACAGGCTGCACTTTACAAAAATGATATTGAGCCGAATCTTGAAGAAGGAAATATGCTCATGTTTGCGCATGGTTTCAACATTCATTTTGGACAGATCGTACCACCTGCAAATGTAGATGTTACTATGATCGCACCAAAAGGACCCGGACATACAGTAAGAAGCGAGTATGTTGCAGGCAAAGGAGTACCTTGTCTTGTTGCCGTGGAGCAGGACGCTACAGGAAAGGCTCTTGATAAAGCGCTGGCATATGCGGCCGGCATCGGCGGAGCAAGAGCAGGCGTTCTTGAGACAACATTCCGAACAGAGACAGAGACAGACCTCTTCGGAGAGCAGGCAGTTCTTTGCGGCGGTGTCTGCGCACTTATGCAGGCAGGTTTTGAGACGCTTGTTGAGGCAGGATACGATCCGAGAAATGCATACTTTGAATGTGTCCATGAGATGAAACTCATCGTAGACTTAATTTACGAATCAGGATTTGCGGGAATGAGATACTCCATCTCTAATACGGCAGAGTATGGCGATTACATAACAGGACCAAAGATCATTACAGACGAGACAAAGAAAGCTATGAAGAAGATCCTTTCTGATATTCAGGACGGTTCCTTTGCAAAAGAATTTTTATTAGATATGTCTGAGGCAGGCGGTCAGGCACACTTCAGAGCAATGAGAAAACTTGCGGCAGAGCATCCGGCAGAAAAGACCGGCGAAGAAGTAAGAAAACTTTACAGCTGGAGCGACGCAGATAAACTGATCAATAATTAATCGACAGGCAACGAGCCTTTCACAATAAAAGAAACGGATATAACCCGCTTGCGAGGTTATATCCGTTTCTTTTATTGTAGTTGGCGACTGCCAACGGTCGAGCGAACGAAGTTCGCTCATTTTTGATAATTAGGTACACCCCAAAATGCAATTTAGGACGTAGCCCTTTTCAAAAAGGCTACGTCCTAAATTGCATTAAAAAAACAGCCACATGACGGTATGGCTGTTTTCTTTCTCTTTTTATAATTAAGCAATTCCGTTTACAGCTTTTGCAAGACGAGAAATTTTTCTGGAACATGTGTTTTTGTGATAAACACCTTTGCTTCCTGCTTTGTTAATCTCAACAGTAGCCTCTTTTAAAGCTGCTTTCGCTGCTTCTGCATCTTTGTTAGCAACAGCAGTCTCTACTTTTTTTACATAAGTTTTTACTTTAGATTTGATTGCTTTGTTTCTGGCTGCTTTTGTTTCGTTTACTAAGATTCTTTTCTTTGCAGATTTAATGTTAGCCAATTTGTCCACCTCCGATTTCTATATTTCGACTTTATCTTTTATCGATTCCAGTTCGTTAGAGCCGGACACGGACGTTCTAACGAAACATACGAATTTATTTTAGACCGCAAAATAGGTTCTGTCAATACATATTTATCAAAATATTGTAAAAAATAAGGATTATTCGGTCATATGTAGCAGATAAGCAACTAAAAAACATGATATGAGGAAATTTGTATCATTGTCCATTGCTTATCGCATGGCGAAACAGGAGGCAGAGATGTTAGAAAAATATAGTATAAGAACAGATTTGGCGTTAGAGCAAAAAGAACGGTTCGAGTCGGACAATGTGGAAGTGCAGGGAGTGGTTCTTACAGAGGATTACGACGAGGAGACGGAAGTGAAGGTTACGACGGTGAAAATCGAGACAGAAAACGGAGCAAGGACTATGGGAAAACCTGTGGGCACATATATTACGCTGGAAGCTCCCAATATGGCTGTGCCGGACGAGGATTACCATGCAGAAATTTCCAGAAAACTTAAAGGATTTCTGGAGGGATTTGTAAAAGCAGACAAGGAAGAATTCTCGGTTCTTGTAGTCGGTCTTGGCAACCGGAAAGTTACACCTGATGCGTTGGGACCTTATGTGGCTGATAATTTAAATATTACGAGACACGTTGTGAAAGAGTACGGGAAATATGCTATGGGCGAGGAGGCGGTACATTTAGTAAGCGCTATTGTCCCAGGTGTAATGGGACAAACAGGAATGGAAACGGTAGAAATTATCAGAGGTGTGGTAAAAGAGACGAAACCGGATATGCTCATTGCCATTGATGCTCTGGCTGCAAGAAATTCTAAAAGACTGAATCGGACAATCCAGATTGCAGACACGGGGATCCACCCGGGTTCCGGCGTAGGGAATCACAGAAATGCCATTACGAAAGAGACGGTGGGAGTTCCTGTCATTGCCATTGGTGTACCTACTGTTGTGGATGCCGCTACGATCGTCAATGATACGATGGAAAATCTTTTGGCTGCGCTGGAATCTTCGGAGACGTTAAAAGGAGTGAGCGTTGTTATGCAGGGGTATAATGCGGCGGAAAAATATGAGCTCGTGAAAGAATTGATTTCGCCGCATCTCAACGGAATGTTTATGACTCCGAAAGATATTGACGAGACTATAAAGCGAATCAGCTATACGATCTCCGAAGCGCTGAATCTGTTATTTGCAGAAGGACATGCACATATTCAGGAATAATGCATCATATAGTATAAGGCGCAGGCGCGGGATGGAGTTGGTAAATTGAAACAGCGAAAACGGATCAGCCAGATATTGATCATTGTGGTGCTTTGCATTTTGATCTTGTATGTCGGAATTACGGAAGAACAGAGAAAAACGAGGATTTTTCAGGGGAAACACCCGGAAATCAGCGGAACGATTGTAAACCGGGCAGCGAAATTCTATTTGTCCGGTTTCATTTACATGGAGGAGTGGAAGGGAGCGTCTCCTCTACAGTGGCTATGTGAAAGCGCAGGGAAGCTTCTTCCTCTGGGAACTTACGTGGCGAAAGCTGCGCCGGCAGAAACGGAGATCGAGGACCGGGAGATGTATGAGATGCTCCTGGCAAAGCAGGCAAATGATGAGAGTACGGTAGATGAAAAGGGAAACCTGATCGGAAAGGAGAAAGTCCCGGAAGAAGTAAAGAAGGTAAAGAAAAAGACAGATATATCTCTGGCGAAACTTTCGGATTTTGAATATCTGACCAGTCATTTTTATACGGTGGACAGCAGTACTTTCGTAAATAAAGAACAGTTAAACGCGAAAAAGTTATTAAAAAAGGATATGACACTCGACACAAAGACAGACGGGCCGAAAGTACTCATATACCATACCCATTCCCAAGAGGCGTTCAAAGACTCCAAAAAGGGAAAAGAAAGCGATACGATCATGGGAATGGGCGCATATCTGTCGAAGCTTTTAAATGATACATATGGGATTCCAACTATGCATCATAAAGGAGTCTATGATCTCATTGACGGGCAGATGGACAGAAGTAAGGCATATCAATTAGCGGAGCCCGAGATCCAGAAAATATTAAAGGACAATCCGAGCATTGAAGTTGTCATCGACCTTCATCGGGACGGCGTAGGGAATTCCACGCATTTGATCACAGAGATAAACGGAAAACAGACGGCGCAGATCATGTTTTTTAATGGTATGAGCCGTTCACGGAAAAATGGCGATATTTCTTATCTGAAAAATCCATATATCGAGGAAAATCTTGCATTTTCTCTTCAAATGCAGCTTGCGGCAACCAAAATGTATCCGGGTTTCACGAGACGGATTTATCTGAAAAGTTACCGTTACAATATGCATTTGAAGCCTAAAACGCTGCTGGTAGAAGCCGGTGCACAGACAAATACGGTAGAAGAGATGAGAAATGCGATGGAACTTCTGGCGGGAACACTAGATAGTGTGCTGAAATCGTAAAATGTGTTTGATTCAGACTAGACTTTGTGCTAGTATAAATGCAGTATGGAAAAGTATGCGAAAGGATAGTATGTAAGAATGGCAAAGAAGAATACATATGATGCGGAAAGTATTTCGGTGCTGGAAGGATTGGAAGCAGTTCGGAAAAGACCGGGAATGTATATAGGAAGTGTGTCCACGAAAGGTCTCAATCACTTGATCTATGAGATTGTGGACAATGCAGTGGATGAGCATCTTGCGGGATATTGCGATAAAATCCAGGTTACATTAGAGCGTGACGGTTCGGCGACGATTATTGATAACGGACGTGGTGTGCCGGTGGGGATGCATGCCAAGGGTGTGCCTGCGGCGCGTCTTGTATATACGACCCTCCATGCAGGAGGAAAGTTTGACGATTCTGCCTATAAGACAAGCGGAGGACTCCATGGTGTGGGGTCTTCTGTCGTAAATGCCCTGTCTGTATATATGGATGTGGAAATCAGCTGTGACGGATATATCCATCATGACAGATATGAGCGAGGAGTTCCTGTTGTGGAATTGGAGGACGGACTTCTTCCGAAACTTGGAAAAACAAGAAAAACAGGAACGAAAGTAAATTTCCTCCCGGATGATACAATTTTTGAAAAGACCAGATTCAAAGCAGACGAGGTAAAAAGCCGTATGCACGAGACGGCATATTTGAATCCAAGGCTTACGATTGTATTTGAGGATTTAAGAGGAGACGAAAAAGAAAAGCTTACCTATCATGAGCCGGACGGAATCCTTGGATTTATCCGGGATTTGAACTCTAAGAAAGAAGCGGTGCACGATCCGGTATATTTTAAAGGTGAAGCAGAAGGAATCGAAGTGGAAGCAGCGTTTCAATATGTCAATGAATTTCATGAAAACGTGCTTGGCTTTTGTAACAATATTTATAACGGCGAGGGCGGAACGCATTTGACCGGATTTAAGACAACCTTTACGACGGTAATTAACCAGTATGCAAGAGAGCTTGGAATTCTGAAAGATAAGGATGCTAATTTTACGGGAGCAGACGTGAGAAACGGCATGACTGCCATTATTTCTATCAAACATCCGGATCCAAGGTTCGAGGGACAGACAAAGACAAAGCTGGACAACCCGGATGCTTCTAAAGCCACAAGTAAGGTGACGGGAGAGGAGATCGTACGCTACTTTGACCGTAATCTTGAAAACTTAAAGAAGATCATCGGTTGTGCAGAGAAAGCGGCAAAAATCCGTAAGACAGAGGAGAAGGCAAAAACAAACCTCCTTACAAAACAAAAATATTCTTTTGACAGTAACGGAAAGCTTGCCAACTGCGAGAGCAGAGATGCGTCCCGGTGTGAGATATTCATTGTGGAGGGAGATTCCGCCGGCGGTTCTGCCAAGACGGCCAGAGACAGAATGTATCAGGCGATCCTTCCAATCCGTGGTAAGATTTTGAATGTAGAAAAGGCAAGTATTGATAAAGTCCTTGCCAATGCAGAGATCAAGACTATGATCAATGCATTTGGCTGTGGTTTTTCAGAAGGATACGGCAATGATTTTGATATTAGCAAACTCCGTTATGATAAGATCATCATTATGGCAGATGCAGACGTGGACGGCGCCCATATATCTACACTTTTGCTGACGTTGTTCTATCGGTTTATGCCGGAACTGATTTACGAAGGACACGTGTATATTGCTATGCCGCCGTTATATAAAGCCATGCCGAAAAAAGGAGAGGAAGAGTACCTCTATGACGATAAGGCACTGGAAAAATACAGAAAAAACCACGACGGTCCGTTTACTCTTCAAAGATATAAAGGTCTGGGAGAGATGGACGCAGATCAGCTCTGGGAGACTACGTTAAATCCCGAGACAAGAATTTTGAAATTAGTAGAAATCGAAGATGCCCGTATGGCTTCTTCTGTCACCGAGATGCTGATGGGAACGGAAGTTCCGCCAAGAAGAACATTTATCTATGAAAACGCCGCAGAAGCGGAGTTGGATGTATAAAGGGAGAAAAAGAACATGCAGGATTCACAGATTATCAGAACCGAGTATTCGGAAGTGATGAAGAAATCATATATAGATTATGCCATGAGCGTTATTGTTGCAAGAGCTTTGCCGGATGTACGGGACGGATTAAAACCGGTACAGAGGAGAACGCTTTATGACATGCACGAACTTGGCATCCGTTATGACAAGCCCTATCGTAAATGTGCCCGTATTGTGGGGGATACCATGGGTAAATATCATCCCCATGGCGACAGTTCTATCTACGAAGCGTTAGTCGTAATGGCTCAGGAGTTTAAGAAAGGCATGATCCTGGTAGACGGGCACGGCAACTTCGGTTCTATCGAAGGAGACGGCGCTGCGGCTATGCGTTACACAGAAGCCAGACTTGCCAAAATTACGCAGGACGTGTATCTGTCTGATTTAGACAAAGATGTGATTGATTTTGTGCCAAACTTTGACGAGACAGAGAAAGAGCCGGAGGTACTTCCGGTCCGTATCCCGAATCTTCTGGTCAATGGTGCGGAGGGAATTGCCGTAGGTATGGCTACCAGTATCCCGACGCATAACCTGGGGGAGGTCATTGACGCGGTCAAGGCGTACATGAAAAATGACGAGATCAGTACGAGACAGCTCCTGAAATATATCAAAGGACCGGATTTCCCGACAGGGGGAATCGTTGTGAATAAAGACGACCTTCCGGCAATCTATGAAAATGGAACCGGTAAGATCAAACTTCGTGGCAAGGTGGAGGTAGAAGAGATGAAAGGCGGAAAGAAACGCCTTGTCATTTCCGAGATTCCATACACTATGATCGGCGCGGGCATCGGAAAATTTTTAAATGACGTATGTTCACTGGTAGAGACAAAGAAAACAAGCGATATTGTAGATATTTCCAACCAGTCCTCCAAAGAGGGGATCCGCATTGTAATCGAACTGAAAAAGGGCGCGGATGTAGAAAACCTTACGAACATGCTCTATAAGAAAACACGTCTGGAAGACACGTTTGGCGTAAATATGCTGGCAGTTGCAAACGGAAGACCGGAAACCATGGGACTGAAAAAGATCATCGAACATCATGTGGATTTTCAGTTTGAGCTGGCAACAAGAAAGTATAAAAATTTATTGGCAAAAGAGTTAGATAAGAAAGAGATTCAGGAAGGTCTTATAAAGGCCTGTGATGTCATTGACTTAATTATTGAGATTTTAAGAGGCAGCCAGTCTGTGAAAGATGCAAAAGCATGTCTCACAAAAGGCGTGACGGAGAATATTAAGTTTAAGTCAGGTATTTCCAAAAAGATGGCGGCAATGCTCCGGTTTACAGAGCGTCAGGCAACGGCGATCCTGGAGATGAGGTTGTATAAGCTGATCGGTCTGGAAATCGAGGCTCTGATGAAAGAGCATGAGACAACCCTTGCCAATATTGCGAAATATGAGGATATTCTCAATAATTATGATTCCATGGCAGATGTTATCATAGAAGAGCTGGATCGTTTCAAAAAAGAATTTTCAAGAAATCGACGTACTGCCATTGAAAATGCAGAAGAGGCAGTTTACGAGGAGAAGAAGATCGAAGAGCAGGAAGTAGTATTCCTTATGAATCGGTTTGGCTATGCTAAAACAGTGGATATGGCAACCTATGAGAGAAATAAAGAGGCTGCGGACAATGAGAATAAATATATCATCCGCTGCCTGAATACCGGAAAGCTGTGCGTGTTTACCGCAGACGGAAAAATGCATCAGATCAAGGTGTCAGACCTTCCCTTTGGCAAGTTCCGTGATAAAGGAATTCCGATCGATAATGTAAGTAATTACGACAGTTCTCAAGAAGAGATCATATATATTTGCGACAGTGAGCAAATGCGCTATGCGAAGCTGATGTTTGCTACCAGACAGGGAATGATGAAGAAAGTAGAAGGTGCAGAATTTCAGGTGGCAAAGCGTACCATTGCGGCTACAAAACTGCAAAGTGACGATACGGTTGTAAGTGTTCAGGTGATCAGTGAGAACCAAAATGTTGTTTTGCAGACGAAAGAAGGATATTTCCTGCGGTTTATGGCAGAAGAAGTATCGGAGAAGAAAAAGGGCGCTGTAGGTGTGCGGGGCATAAAACTAAAGAAAAATGACGAGTTAGAACGAGTGTACCTCTTTGAGGAGGGCGTGGAGTCTAAAATCATGTTTGGCGAGAAGGAAGTGACCCTGAACCGATTAAAGCTTGCAAAGAGGGACGGAAATGGTACGAAAGCGAGGGGATAGACGATGATACAGGACATTGCACCTCATGAATTTGGAAATGAATATAAGCCGTCGGAGCCGGAAGCCGGAAGTTTTCTGCTCTGCTATGACGGAAGGAATATGCTGGTCCGTTTCGTGGATGACGAGATCATATATCCTACCTTTGCCGAGGCAGCAGAAGCCGGAGTTTCCCATACGGAATTATATGGGAATGCTACATATCTGTTCCATATTGATGGGGACTGCTTTTATCTTGGAAGCAAGGAATTGGGAGAGAAGCTGCGTGAAGAGGCAGATTACGTGTGGGAAGATGTAAAGGGATTTCGCATTTGGCAGCCGAAGGCTCTGGCATTTGCCGGAATTACAGGGTGGCAGTTAAACCGCTGGTATGACAGCCGCCGCTACTGTGGCAGGTGTGGAAAGCCGATGCAGCACGATGAAAAAGAGCGGATGATGAAGTGCCCGGAATGCGGACTTATGGAATTTCCGAAGATCTGTCCGGCAGTGATCATCGGCTTAACACATGGAACGAAAATTCTTATGTCCAAGTATGCAGGCAGAGAATTTAAAAAATATGCACTTCTGGCAGGATTTTGTGAAGTGGGCGAGACTGTAGAAGAGACAGTGCGCCGGGAAGTGATGGAAGAAGTCGGCTTGAAAGTGAAAAATATCCGATATTATAAAAGTCAGCCATGGTCTTTATCAGATACACTTTTGATGGGATTTTTCTGTGATCTTGACGGGGAAGACGAAATTAAACTGGATCGGGAGGAGCTTGCTCTTGCAGAGTGGTTCGACCGGAAGGATATGCAGGTGGAAGATGAAGACTGTAGTCTTACCAACGCAATGATGCTGGCGTTTCAAAGAGGAGAAGTGTGAAAGATGCTACCGGATATTTACCTACAGATTATTGTGACAGATATTTTTTTCTATATTATCTTTTATCAGATGGTCAGGTTTAAGAGCTGGATTGCGTGGGGGCATGTGCCTTTTATAGTCGTTTCCATTCTGACAGATATGGGCGCTTTGTATTATGCGTCCGGTGCGACGGAACAAAATATGCAGATTGTAACGGCAGTGGAGGGAGTAGTGTCGGTATCGGCAGTGCTTCTCCATCTGCTTGTATTTGAGGCAGATCTTTGGAAAGTCGGCGTTACGATGATGATTTCCGATTTGTTATGTGCGCCGCCTCTTATGTTATCGGCAGTTCCGGCAGAAAACAGTTCTGAAAACTTGCAGACTCTGATAGGTGGTCTTCCTTATGTACCATATGGCATTATTTTTTCAATTATTATTTTTAGTGTGATGTTTTGCCTTCTGCGCAAGGGGCTACGTAGATTCCTGACAGAACCGTTGGAGAAACGGCTGGTTTTCAGAATTCTGGCAATTCTATTGTGGGCGAATGTACTGGGAGGATTTATAGAATCCTTTCCAATCGGAGTTGTACAGGGGAACTCTTAGATTGCGGCGTATGGCATCTATTGTATTATGGGAATTTTGCTTGTTGTGATTTTCTATAAAGAGTATGAACGGATGAAGACCGAACGCAAGCTGTATTTGGAGAAGCAGAACCGGATGGTGAAAGAGCACTATAAGGCATTGGAAGAACAGATGGAACTTACAGAAGAATATCGAAAAGTTTTGGAAGAAGCTGAGAGAAAAAAAGGATAGGGATATGAGAGTAGATATATATGTCCAAATGTTTTTTATGAATTTAAGTTTGTATTTTTTAATGACAAAAATTTTGATTATCCCGAAAAACCCTTGAAATACAAGCACATTCGCAGGATTTCAGATTGATTTTACTACCAATTTACTACTTTTAACGGATTGCGCCTTGATATGCCGGAACATCTTGCGAGCATGAAACAACCCAATACAAACGCGACGCACTGGCGGCGCGACACGTCGGCAATCACACAATTTCATATAGCACCGCACAGGCGGCGTTACCTTATCCCAACAGGGAAACAAGGAACGCCGCTATTTTTTTACCCTCATGTTACGCAGTAGGGGCAAAAAGAGCCTTGCTACATAAGGCTTTGCGGGTGCGGTTTTCACACAGTAAGGGATTGATACCTAAACCCTTAAAATCGCTGTTCTACTGCGTAACAAATATGAAGCAAAGGAGTTGATGAAGCTATGGCAGTTTTCCGCGTGGAGAGAAACACAGGATATACGGTTATGAGCAACCACCATTTACGCAATAAGGAGCTTTCCCTAAAGGCAAAAGGGCTGTTATCGCAAATGCTGTCCTTGCCGGAGGATTGGGACTATACCCTTGCGGGACTGTCCTATATCAACCGGGAAAAAATCGACGCTATCCGCGAAGCTGTCCGGGAACTTGAAAGAGCCGGATATATTCAGCGTTCAAGGGAGCGCGACGAGAAAGGACGCTTGCGGGGAACTGATTACATCATCTATGAGCAGCCGCCTAACTTGGATTTACCTACATTGGAAAATCCAACATTGGAAAATCCTACGCAGGAAAAACCTACGCAGGAAAAACCTACGTTGGAAAATCCAATGCAATTAAATAAAGATATACAAAAGACTGACTTATCAAAAAAAGAAAAATCAAATACGGATTTATCAAATAACCATTCCATTCCTATCCTTTCTCCTAACCCCTCTCCTTTGAGGGAAGAAACGGCAGAGCCGGAACGGAAAGGAACGGAAGCGGCAGACGCATACAGCGTGTATGAGGAAATCATCAAGGACAATATCGAGTATGAGCATTTTATCAAGCATACCGACATTGACAGGGAACGCTTGGACGAGATTATGTCCCTTATCCTTGAAACTGTCTGCACCAAACGAAAGACAATTCGTATCGCCGGGGACGATTATCCGGCAGAGCTTGTCAAAGCAAAGTTTATGA
>CAUWLL010000004.1:0-97353 GCA_963559605.1 uncultured Lachnospiraceae bacterium | reverse complement strand
AATGTATCGAGAAAGGGGTTCTTGCAGACTATCTTCGGAGCCGTGGAAGTGAGGTCATGAATATGTTAATGTCAGAGTACAACTACGAACAGGATATAGAAGTGCAGAGGGAAGAAGCATTTGAAGAAGGTGAGAAGATTGGACGTGAAGAAGGAATAAAGATCGGACAGGAAGAAGGCGAGAAAAAATTCCCTGCTTTAACTATGAAGCTCATCGCGGATGGTAGAATAGATGATGTGAAAAGAGCCGCAGAGGACATGGAACTGCGGAAGAAGCTTTACCAAGAATATGAAATGGAGTAGCGATGACAGAAAGACGGCATGGCGAAAAATCATACTGCTAAGAGGGTGCATACCGGAAAGCCATCCTAGAATGTATCGAGAAAGGGATTTTTGCAGACTATCTTCGGAGCCGTGGAAGTGAGGTCATGAATATGTTAATGTCAGAGTACAACTACGAACAGGATATAGAAGTGCAGAGGGAAGAAGCATTTGAAGAAGGTGAGAAGATTGGACGTGAAGAAGGAATAAAGATCGGACAGGAAGAAGGCGAGAAAAAATTCCCTGCTTTAACTATGAAGCTCATCGCGGATGGTAGAATAGATGATGTGAAAAGAGCCGCAGAGGACATGGAACTGCGGAAGAAGCTTTACCAAGAATATGAAATGGAGTAGCGATGACAGAAAGACGGCATGGCGAAAAATCATACTGCTAAGAGGGTGCATACCGGAAAGCCATCCTAGAATGTATCGAGAAAGGGATTTTTGCAGACTATCTTCGGAGCCGTGGAAGTGAGGTCATGAATATGTTAATGTCAGAGTACAACTACGAACAGGATATAGAAGTGCAGAGGGAAGAAGCTTTTCAAGAAGGTGAGAAAAAATTCGCTGCTTTAACTATGAAGCTCATCGCGGACGGCAGAATGGATGATGTGAAAAGAGCTGCGCAGGACATAGAACTGCGGAAGAAACTTTACCAAGAATATGAAATAGATTAATAATCAAACGGCATGGCTTTTCGCCATGCCGCCTTTCATTCTGCACTTATCATGCAATAGTTCTGTTATTATAACCGTGATTACTGTAATAACTGAAGAACACCCTGTGGAACCTGGTTTGCCTGCGCAAGCATAGCCTGAGAAGCCTGAACCAGGATGTTGTTCTTGGTGTAAGCCATCATCTCTTTTGCCATGTCTACGTCACGGATACGGCTCTCAGCAGCTGTGATGTTCTCTGTCTGAACACCTAAGTTGTTGATGGTGTGCTCCAGACGGTTCTGCATAGCTCCAAGGCTGGAACGGATGCTGGATACAGTGTCGATTGCAGCATTGATTGTATCGATAGCAGCTTTTGCTCCGTCTACTGTTGTAATATCAACAGTATCAATCTTAAGAGATTTTGCGCTCATTGCGTCAATAGTAACATTGATTGTGTTCGCGTCGTCAGAAGACTCACCAACATGAAGAGCAATGTTAGTTTTTATAGCAGTATCTTTGCCAGCTTTAAGAAGTACACTTTTACCAGCATTCTGAGCATCCTGATCTACTACTTCGATTCCATCTGCCTCAAGAGCAGTTTTTAATGTAGCAAAGTCAGCAAATTTACCGTTTGTTCCGTCACCTTTAGCATCAAATTTGTAAGTTTTGCCGTTTACAGTGATAGAATCTCCCTCTTTAAATGTAGTAAAATCATATGCCTCACCGGCATCTTTACCTTTTGTTACCTCATCAAATGCAACAGCACCGTCAGCGGAATTACCAGTACCTTTATTAAATGCAATATTCGATACGTGCGCTGCAGTACTTCCGCCTTCACCGCTTGTGAAGCTAAGTGTTCCACCATCGTTCTTAACTGTAATACCATACTCTTTTAACTTTTCATTTGCATTTAAGGCAGCTGCAACAGCATCACCATCTTGAACTGTAGTAGTATCAACATCAACGACAATATCGTGATCTCCCGATTCATCTGTTACAGTAACAGTGAATTTTGCGTCAGTAGAACCGGTACCAACAGGTGTCCATGTTGCTGTTGAAACTGTCTGTGTAGCATCCTGAGGAGTCCCTTTAATGTTAGCACCATTTACTTTACCGGCAGCCTCTAATACATTGCTTGTTCCACCGAACAGTTTTGTTCCGTTAAAGTTAGAAGTGTCACTGATACGGTTTACTTCTGCTGTTAATGCGTCAATCTCTTTCTGCATCTCTTCACGGTTGCTTTCAGAGTATGTTCCGTTTGCAGACTGTGTTGCAAGCTCTACCATACGGTTTAACATAGAGTGAACCTCTGTTAAAGCTCCCTCAGCTGTCTGTACTAAAGATACACCGTCTTCTGCGTTCTTCTGAGCTGTCTGGAGACCTGTGATCTGTGCTCTCATTTTCTCAGAAATAGCAAGACCTGCTGCATCATCACCTGCACGGTTGATTCTGTAACCGGAAGATAATTTCTCTAAGTTCTTAGAAACAGAAGAGTTGTTGTTTGTTAAATTTCTGTGAGCGTTTAACGCCGGAATGTTGTGTTGAATTCTCATTATATTTTCCTCCTTGAAATAAAATCCAGCGGCTTCCATGCCACTGCCGTTATCCTGCGTCCAAAAGAGCTCTTCTTATAAGAATCAGCCGGCTTATGTTCTTTAGAAGTACACTTAAATAATTACTGATTTATCATATATATAAATGAAAAGAAATTGTTCAGACCGAAAATTAAAAAATATGTGATAAAAACACGAATGATAACTTACGAATCTGTCTTATATTCTTGACCTTTTCTTATTTTAACGATATAATTTTAATAGACTTTTGAAGGAGGCTGTAATATGAATTCATTATTTGATATATACAAAGGCACTCTTTATAATATGGATACAAGTTTCCTGTGCAATGTTGGATATAAAAGAAGTTCTGTCGAAGAAGCTGTATTTTATATTTACCAAGAATTGGATATTGAGTTTCCTCTTACGGTGTTCTTTAAACCAGAGGGCGAAGAATATGACTATAACTCTTTTATCTATACATTAACAGAGTGTAAAAAGGATATGGATCTTCTGGGAAGAAGTTGCTATGTAGCGCCCGGAACTACTTCGGACGTGCCGGAATTGAGAAATGATTTAAGAATTAATGTTTCATTCCCGGTAGATATTCAGCTGGAAAACGGAATGTCTGCCACAAAGGTAATCTTATCAGACATCAGCGCCGGTGGCTTCATGTTTGTGGCAAGCAACACTTTTGAATTGGATACGGTTATATCTTTTCTTCTTCCGTTTAAAAAATCTCCTGCTTATATTACAGGAATCATCAAACATAAACGTCCGACCCGTAGAACGGATCTTATCGGATATGGTTGTCAGTTTAAAGATCTTAATCCTGCAACGGAAGCAGCGGTTCGTAACTTTGTATTTCAAGAAGAATTAATTCAAAGAAGAAAACTGAGAGAAAAAAAATAGTGTAAGAAAGAGGAATACCTCTTTCTTACACTATTTTTTGATACAGGAGACTTCCTTTCCATATCGTATCCGATAAAATACACACGCTACACCTCATATTTATGAATTGTTTCTTGTATTCTTTCTTTCACAACGGAAGCAATCTCTGTGGTTTTCATATCTTTGTATTCCTCATAAAGAATGGGTTCTAAAAAATGTACCTGCACTGTTACCGGATCAATGCTTTTCGTATCAAAGGGTTTAAAGGAATCAATAAGCGCCACGGGAATAATCGGACATTTCGCTTTTGTAGCCGATTTAAAGCTTCCTCCTTTAAAATCTCCCACTTTATTGCCATTTTTAGAACGTGTTCCCTCTGCAAATATCAAGTAGTTTCTTCCATTTTGAACTTCCTTTGCTACATCTATAATAACCTGCATTGCCTGACGTACATCATTTCTGTCCAGCATATAAGCTCTCATACATGCAAATACCTGTTTTAAAAACTGGACGTTTGCTACTTCTTTCTTAGCAACTACGGAAAACGGTGTAGGACAGACGTCCAGAATTGCCAATACATCATATAGACCTTGATGATTTGGGAAAAACATAAATCCATTTTCTTTGGGGATATTTTCCAGGCCATGTGCGTCGATCTTAACATTTCCGCCTTTATTTGCTCTGTGAGTGATAAATTTCAATATCTTATAATGCTCTTCTTCTGTATATTTATCAACATGGCTTGCGTGATAACAGAGTCTTATCCACATGTATGGCACTAAAAAGATATTGCGAAATACCATCAATAATATTCTTTTCATAATCTGACTTAACTCCTTTGTATCTCTTCATCTTTTGCTTAATCTTTCCGCTTTTTTAGTATAATATCCCCGCACCGGAATGTAAAGGAAAACAGAAAGATTCAAGATACCTATTGACATTTTATTTTTACACATATATAATACTTTTATAGTTAATTACTCAACTAATTAACTAGATAACAAAAAAAAGGAGGAAGGAGGACGTTATGCGCATAGATACAAACAGTGAGAAACCCATCTTTATTCAAATAGCCGAAGGAATTGAAGACGGTATATTAACCGGGGCATTTTCGGAAGAAGAACAGATTCCTTCTATTACAGAATTCTCTGTAAATTATAAAATTAATCCTGCCACTGCTTTGAAAGGAATTAATCTGCTCGTAGACGAAAATATCATTTATAAGAAAAGGGGGGTTGGTATGTTTGTGGCAAAAGGAGCTGTAAAGCAATTACAGCGAAAACGACAGGACCAATTTTATGAGAACTATATCAGCCGACTTGTTGAGGAGGCAAAACGACTCGGTATCTCAGGAGATGAGATTATCGCCATGATAGAAAGGGGATTTTCAAAATGAGAGGAATTGAAGTGAAAAATGTTTCAAAAACGTACAAAGATACGAAAGCTCTGGACAGTGTGAATATTTGTCTGGAAGAAAATAAGATTTACGGTCTGCTGGGAAGAAACGGCGCCGGAAAGACTACGTTATTAAACGTCATCAATAATCGAGTTTTCGCGGATGAGGGAACAGTAACGCTGAATAGTGACACTCTTATCGAAAATGATGAAACTCTGAGTCATCTGTATTTTACAAGCGAAAAACTATTATTCCCTGAAAGCATGAAAGTTAAAAAAATTTTTCAATGGACAAAAGAGTTCCATCCTGCATTTGACATGGATTATGCACTCCATATTTCAGAGATTTTCGGACTTCCTTTGAATAAGAAATCTTCTGCTCTTTCCACCGGGTATAAGTCCATTTTAAAAAATGTTATTGCTCTTTCTGTAAATACGCCTTATGTATTTCTGGATGAACCGGTGTTAGGGCTGGATGCCAACCATAGAGAACTCTTTTATAGATTACTGATTGAAAAATACAGTGAAAATCCATTTACTATTGTAATTTCTACTCATTTAATTGAGGAAGTTTCTAATATTATCGAGGATGTTATCATTATAAAAAACGGACATATCATCGAAAAAGGTTCCTGTGAGGACTTATTAAAACGCGGATATGCAATCTCGGGAACTGCTACCGACGTTGACGAATATCTAAAAATAGAAAATATCGGAAAGCTTATCGGTGAAGACATACTTGGAGGGTTAAAAACTGCCTATATTCTTGGAAAGCCTGCCGAAAACATCCCGAAGCACATGGAAATATCTTCTTTAGATCTTCAAAAATTATTTATACAATTAACAAATTCTTAGGAGGGGCTTATGAAAAAAACATTAAAATATCAATTACACGATTTTAGAGCATCTCTGTCGGTTTATTTGGGAATGTATCTGGCAATTTCTATTATCATAGCTATTGTTATTATACAGACAGGAAGCGCTCCCGATAGTTCTATAAAAAGCGGCTATAACAGCATGGATTTTTCATCTACTATTTTTACCTTTATAATGGGACTCGTTATTTTTAAAGAGCATTTTTGGATGGTTGCACAAAACGGAATTTCAAGAAAAACATTTTTCAAAAGCTGCATGTACTGTATGCTTATTGTAAATCTTATTCTTGCTGTAGCAACAAGCTTTTTCACTTTCCTTTTTAACCAATTGTCCGAACTGAACTGGTCAACAATGTTTGATATGCTATATAGGAAATTTGACCAAAACTCAATAACTCTGTTTGTTATAAGTGTAATTTTTATATTTTCTGCATATAATCTGAGTTTTTTAAGCGGATTTTTTATGACAATCCTGTTTTATAAAGCATCTAAGATTGGAAGAATTATAATTGCAGCTGGAGTTCCTATTATCATATTCTTTGTCCTTCCGTTATCCTACGGATTTATCCCTGAATTCTGGGATACTGTCTTTGACTTTTTATTTGATATTACAGGTATGGCAAGTGGTAAGCCGCTCTACGGGATTCTAACTACAACGGTTATTTCCGTCGTGTTTGGAGTCATCAGCTACCCGCTGGCAAAAAGAGTAGAGATATAATCAAAAGATTCTGATTCATGACAAAATAAAGATTGAAATCACAAAAAACCGGCAGTAAAATATATTTATAAATCTATTTATTTTACAATTAGGGGGCTTACATATGAACACAAATATTGATATGAACAAACTACAGGAAGACGCTGTTAATATATTTACTTCCGGTTTTGCCTGTTCCGAATCCGTCATCGCAACACTTCGAGACGCTTTAGACCTTGACATTCCTGACAGCGCTATCGCCATGAGTTCCGGATTTCCCTGGGGACTTGGCGGAGCCGGATGTCTGTGCGGCGCTGTTGCCGGAGGTACTATGTGTATCGGATTCTTATATGGAAGAAGCACACCGGGTGATCCGAAAATCAACAGATGCTTTGAACTCACCAAAGAATTCCACGATAAATTCAAAAAAGAATTTGGCGCTGCTTGTTGCCGTGTCTTGATCAAAGATTATCCTGACAGAAATTCGCCGGAGAGAAAATGCCACTGTATAGAAATGGTAAAATTTACGGTAGTTACTGTAGCAGAAATTCTGATTCGTGAATGTGAGAAAGACAATGCTTAGAATATAATTGAATCTTCTTAGATAATTATTAGATATACAGGGATATATTTACTCGATCTGTAAATATATCCCTGTATATTTTAACTTAATCTTTATTCTTCTGTCCCTGCATCCGCTTCATTTTCTTCCTGTTCTTCTTCATCGCCTTTTCTTACTTTTGCAATACTTGCGACTACGTTTCCTTCCGGAAGATTAATAAGTTTTACACCGGAGGTCACTCTGCCAAGTACGGAGATACCTTCGCACTTCATCCGAATGATGATACCTTCTGTGTTGATGATCATAACTTCATCATCTTCGTTAACGGCTTTAACTCCCACTACATTACCTGTTTTTTCGGTAATCTTATAACATTTTACTCCTTTACCACCGCGATTCTGACAGGTAAATTCATCTGCACCGGTACGTTTTCCCATACCTTTTTCAGATACAATGAGAAGCTCTTTACCTTGAGAGCTAAGCTGCATACCGATAACCTCGTCACGGTCAGACAGATTCATACCGCGAACACCCATAGAAGTTCTTCCTGTAGAACGTACATCACGTTCATTGAACCTGATGCATTGTCCATATTTTGTTACGATAATAATATCCTGTTTGTTATCTGTATATTTTACTTCGATTAATTCGTCCTCTTCGCGGAGTGTGATCGCCGCAAGTCCTGTCTTTCTGACATTTGCGTAATCTTTAATCGGAGTTTTCTTTACAAGACCTTTCTTTGTTGCCATAAAGAGATATTCACCGTCTCTGTATTCATCGATCGGGATCACGGCGCTTATTTTTTCTCCGGGCATTAACTGTAAAAGATTGATGATCGCCGTTCCTCTGGATGTACGGCTTGCCTCCGGAATCTCGTAACCTTTCATACGATAAACACGTCCGGCATTGGTAAAGAACATCAAGTAATCATGGGTGTGGGTCATAAATAACTCTTCCACATAATCCTCTTCCAAGGTCTGCATTCCCTTAATTCCTTTACCTCCACGGTTTTGCGCCTTAAATGTATCGTTGGACATACGCTTAATATATCCGAGTTTTGTCATAGTGATTACTACATCTTCTCTCGGAATCAAGTCTTCCATGGAAATATCAAATTCATCAAATCCGATAGATGTTCTTCTCTCATCACCGTATTTATCATGAATAATAAGGATTTCTTCTTTGATCACACCAAGAAGCAGCTTTCTGTCAGCTAAGATTGCTTTTAATCTACTGATTTGTTCCATCAGTTCTTTGTATTCTGCCTCTAATTTTTCTCTTTCCAATCCGGTAAGAGCGCGTAGACGCATATCTACGATCGCCTGTGCCTGTATTTCACTGAGCCCGAATCTCTCAATCAATTCTGCTTTTGCAAGCTGAACGGTCCGAGAACTTCTGATAATTTTGATCACTTCATCAATATTATCCAGAGCGATCAGTAATCCTTCTAAAATATGAGCTCTTTCTTCAGCTTTATTTAACTCATACTGTGTACGACGCGTCACAACCTCTTCCTGATGTTTCAGATAATGATGAAGCATTTCTAAAATGTTCATCACTTTTGGCTGATTGTTTACTAACGCAAGCATAATTACACCAAATGTGTCCTGAAGCTGTGTATGTTTATATAACTGGTTTAAGATAACATTTGCATTCACATCTCTGCGAAGCTCAATAACGACACGCATACCTTCACGGCTGGATTGATCGCTTAAATCAGTAATTCCATCAATTCTCTTATCTCTTACCATTTCGGCTATTTTCTCAATAAGCCTTGCTTTATTTACCATATACGGAAGTTCTGTTACAACAATACGGCTCTTTCCGTTTGGCATTGCTTCAATATCTGTAATTGCACGGACACGGATCTTTCCACGTCCTGTCCTATATGCTTCTTCGATTCCTCTTGTTCCGAGGATCATGCCTCCTGTTGGAAAATCCGGTCCTTTTACAATCTCAAGGATTTCTTCTATTGTTGTTTCTTCTTTATCGCCAATCTGATCATCGATAATTTTAACAACTGCCTGAATAATTTCTCTCAAATTATGAGGAGGAATATTGGTAGCCATACCTACAGCAATACCGGAAGTACCATTTACCAAAAGGTTTGGAAATCTCGCCGGAAGCACCGTCGGTTCTTTTTCTGTTTCATCAAAATTTGGCGTGAAATCCACAGTATTTTTATTAATATCCGCGGTAAGTTCCATAGAGATTTTGCTCAATCTTGCCTCTGTATATCGCATAGCGGCAGCCCCATCGCCGTCCACAGAACCAAAATTTCCGTGCCCGTCCACGAGCGGGTATCTGGTAGACCACTCCTGCGCCATATTTACCAGAGCTCCATAAATAGAACTGTCACCGTGAGGGTGATATTTACCCATAGTATCACCGACAATACGGGCACATTTTCTATGCGGTTTGTCCGGACCGTTATTAAGTTCGATCATAGAATATAAAATTCTTCTCTGAACCGGCTTTAACCCATCTCTTACATCAGGAAGTGCGCGAGACGCAATAACACTCATTGCATAATCGATGTAGGAGGTTTCCATTGTTTTCTTTAAGTCCACTTCGTGAACTTTGTCAAAAATATTATCTTCCATAATGTTTTTACCTTATACTCCTTTCCACACATCTCTATACATCTAAGTTTTTTACATACTTCGCATTTTCTTCGATAAATTCACGTCTTGGTTCTACTTTATCACCCATCAAAGTTGTAAATGTAAGATCAAGTTCACTGGTCGTCTCTTCGTTCATGGTTACTTTCAAAAGAACTCTGTGTTCCGGATCCATAGTTGTCTCCCATAACTGTTCTGCGTCCATTTCTCCAAGACCTTTATAACGCTGGATTTTATTATTTCCATCGCGTCCCACTTCCTGAAGAATATGTTCTAACTCTTCATCATTGTAAGCGTACCATACTTTTTTATTTTTTTCTAACTTATAAAGCGGCGGCTGCGCTAGATAAACATATCCTTCTTTGATAAGATCCGGCATAAAACGATACAGGAAAGTTAATAATAACGTACTGATATGCGCTCCGTCTACATCGGCATCCGTCATGATTATGATTTTATGATAACGAAGCTTTGAAATATCAAAGTCATCATGGATTCCTGTTCCAAACGCAGTGATCATTGCCTTGATTTCATTATTTGCATAGATTTTATCAAGCCGTGCTTTTTCTACATTCAGGATTTTACCACGAAGAGGCAAAATAGCCTGTGTTGCACGATCCCTTGCTGTCTTGGCAGAACCTCCAGCAGAATCTCCCTCTACAATGTAGATTTCGCATTTGGACGGATCTTTATCAGAACAGTCGGCAAGTTTTCCCGGAAGAGACATTCCTTCAAGAGCAGATTTTCTCCTGGTTAAATCTCTGGCTTTTCTTGCTGCTTCTCTGGCTCTTTGCGCCATTACAGATTTTTCAATCGTCAATTTTGCAACGGCAGGATTTTGTTCCAAAAAGACTTCCAACTGCTTACTTACAATACTGTCAACAGCTCCTCTTGCCTCACTATTTCCAAGTTTTTGTTTTGTCTGTCCTTCAAACTGAGGATCTTCAATTTTCACGCTGATAATTGCAGTAAGACCTTCTCTGATGTCCTCACCGGAAAGATTTGGCTCATTTTCCTTTAATAATTTATTTTTTCTTGCATAATCATTAAATGTCTTTGTAATTGCATTACGGAAACCTACAACATGAGTTCCTCCTTCCGGAGTTGTAATATTATTTACAAAGCCATACGTATTATCACTATAGGAATCATTATGCTGCATTGCTACTTCTACCGCTACATTATTCGCATTTCCTTCACAGTAGATAACATCCTCATAAAGCGCTGTTTTACTTCTGTTCAAATAAGTAACAAACTCTCTGATACCGCCTTCATAATGGAATTCTTTTTCTACAGGTTCTTCTTCTCTCTCATCACGAAGGACAATTTTAAGTCCCGCTGTTAAAAAAGCCATTTCACGAAAACGCTGTTTTAATACATCATAATCGAAAACTGTTTCTTCAAAAATCGTATCGTCCGGAAGAAATGTTACTTTTGTTCCTGTTTTATCCGGATCACATTCTTCTGCTACTTTTAATTTATAAATCGTTTTTCCACGTTCATAACGCTGTCTGTATACTTTTCCTTCGTTGTAGATCTCCACTTCCAGCCAATTAGAAAGTGCATTCACAACAGACGCTCCTACTCCATGGAGTCCGCCGGATACTTTGTAGCCTCCTCCGCCGAATTTTCCTCCGGCATGAAGAATTGTAAATACAACCTCTACAGCAGGTATTCCCGCCTTCTGATTAATTCCTACAGGTATTCCACGTCCATTATCCACAACAGTAACAGAATTATCTTTATTGATCGTTATGAAGATTGTATCACAGAACCCCGCCAGAGCTTCATCCACTGCATTATCCACAATTTCATAAACAAGATGATGAAGTCCCCTTGACGACGTACTTCCTATATACATTCCGGGACGTTTTCTTACCGCTTCCAGTCCCTCCAGTATTTGGATTTCGTCTGCACCGTATTCGTGCTGTACTTTTTCTGTACTCATTCTAATCCTCCTAATTTTCTTTTGTTACCTGTCCGTTTTGGACATGAAACACTTTATTTATTGAAAATCGATGATTTACAAATTCATCAACACCTGTACAGGTAATTAATGTCTGTATATCATATATACTATCTAACAGATAGTTTTGCCTGTATTTATCAAGTTCAGACAATACATCGTCAAGTAACAGAACAGGCGTATCGTGAATAAACTGTTTTACCAGTTCTATTTCCGATAATTTTAGGGAAAGAGCTGCTGTTCTTTGCTGTCCCTGAGAACCGTATTTACGAATATCTATATCTCCGATCAAAAATGCTATATCATCCCTGTGAGGACCTACAGACGTACTTTTTATTCTCATATCTTTCTCTTTGTATTTCTTTAACGCCTGTTCAAGAGACATAGAACCATTACTCGGTTCATACACGATTCTTATATCCTCTTTATTTCCGGTTAATTTTTTATGTATATTAGAAATTATTTCATTTATTTGATTTACAAATTCTGTTCTTCTCTCTATGATCTTATTTCCATATTGAATCAGCTGTAAGTCCCATATTTCCAGTGTTTGCAGCGCATTTTCATGAAATCCTATATCTTTTAATAGATGATTTCTCTGGTTTATGATTCGATTATAATTAGAAAGATCATTCAAATACACTTTATCCAATTGAGATAATTCCAGATCAATAAATCTTCTCCTTTCTCCCGGACCATTTTTTATAATATTCAAATCTTCAGGAGAGAAGAAAACAATATTAATAATACCGAATAATTCACTTGCTTTTTTTATCGGTATTTTATTGATCGCAATTCCTTTTGGACTGTTTTTCTTCAAATGCATATCAATCTGATAATTAATACCGTTTTTTTCAATTACAGTTTCTATATGTGACTCGTTGCATTCGAACTTTATTAAATCTCTGTCTTTTGCATTTCTATGGGACTTTGTCGTACCGGACAAATATACCGCTTCCAGTATATTTGTCTTTCCCTGAGCATTATCCCCATAGAAAATATTAGTAGCTTCATCAAATTTAAGAGATAACAGATCATAATTTCTAAAATTTTTTAATTTCAAAGACTCAATCTTCAATTCTTATCTCTTCTCCATCAAAAATTACAATATCTCCAGCATATAATTTTCTTCCGCGTCTCGTTTCTGTTTCTTCATTGACCATTACGAGACCTTCTGTAATTACTTCCTTTGCTTCCACACCGGACTCCACAAGTCCAGCTGCTTTTAATACTTGTCCGAGTTTAATAAACTCGCCTCTTAATCTAATAATTTCCATTTACATTTCCCTCTTAAACCGCAGCATTAAAATTAACCGGTAAAATTAAATAAATATAGCTTTCATTTTCATCCTTGATAAAACATGGAGCCTTTGCATTCATAAGATACAAGGTTACTTCTTCATCGTCAATGACACGAAGTGCATCAATGAGGAATTTTGGATTAAACCCGATTAACAGATCTTTGCCCTCTTTATTTATCATGATTTCTTCATTCATAGAACCAATCTGTGACTTGATCTTAAGCTCCATTACATCATCCCCAATATGAATGATGATCGGTTTTTTATCTCCTTCTTTTACAAGAAGTGTTGCACGGTCAATACAATTTAATAATTCTTTTTTATTGATCTTAACTTTCGTGTCATAATCATTGGACAACATCTGATCAATTTTAAAATATTCTCCTTCGATAAGTCTGGAAACAACGATCGTATTATCAAATTCAAATACAATATGATTATTCGAGTAAGAAATATGAACAATACTTTCTGCCTCACCGGATAAAATCTTACTGATCTCGATCAAAGTTTTACCTGGAACAACAAGCTTCCTATCGCTGACCTCATTTTTCAGCTCTATCTTGCGGATCGAAATCCGATGTCCGTCAAGAGATACGACTCTTAAGATATTGTCTTTAATCTCAAATAATTCACCTGTCATCAATTTGTTACTGTCACTGTCTGCAATAGAAAAAATTGTTTGTCTGATGACTTCTTTCAGTGTAAACTGAGAAATTTCTATAGAATCATCTTTTTCAATGATCGGTAAATAAGAAAATTCATCTCCCGGTTTTCCTGAAATATCAAATTTAGCTTTTTCACATACAATTGTTGTTTGAAGATTTTCATCCGTCTCTATGATAATATCATTATCCGGAAGTTTTCTTACAATCTCTGAAAAAATCTTTGCATCAATTGCGATCATACCTCTTTCTATAATTTCACCGTCAATGTCTGTCTGTATTCCAAGTTCCATATCATTAGCAGTTAAACGGATAATATCTGTAGTCGCATCTATTAATATACATTCTAATATAGGCATCGTTGTTTTAGAAGGAACTGCTTTTGATACAGTACTAACGCCTTTTACAAGATTTGATTTTTTACATATGATCTTCATGGTGTATAACTCCTTTCGTTTTGCGAACATGTATATATATTATAAATAATTTACGTATTCTTCTTATTAGGGCTTGTGATAATTAGGATAACCCGTTTCAGCCCTTTAAATATCAGTACTTGAGGATTTGAAAACCTTGTGGAACGGGTTTGATTTTCTTGTGGAAGAAGTGGGGAAAACTTTGATTTGTTATATCGTCGTTTTGAAATTTGATGATGATAAACAAATTATCCCATAGTTATTTGGGGTTATACAAAAGTTGTCCACATCTTATACACACTATGCCGGATTGATCTTTTTCTTAATAATATTAATGGTGTTGGCAAGTGTTTCGTTTGTTTTCATTTCAGATTCTATTTTTTCATAGCCGTATTTGACAGTTGAATGATCTTTTCCACCTAGGATGATACCGATTGCTTTTAAAGAATACTCTTTATCTGATAAAGTACGGATCAGATACATTGCAATCTGTCTTGGAATTGCTATATCCGCATTTCTTTTATTACTTTTCAGATCAGATATTGTAATATTAAAATGTTCCGCTACAATATCCAAGATCAGGTCCGGTGTTACTTCTCTGTTATTTTTGGAAGAAACAAGATCCTTTAGAGCTTCTGCAGCCAAGGTTATATCTATTTCTCCTTCGTTATTGTTCAATTTATAAAGAGCGATCAATTTATTTAAAGAACTTTCAAGCTCTCGGATATTTGTTTTTATATTAGAAGCAATATAGTTCAATATTTCGTCAGAAATGTTATATTTTTCGAGTTTGTCTATTTCAATTTTCTTTTGCAAAATAGCCATTCTTGTTTCATAATCGGGAGAAGATATATCCGCGATCAATCCCCATTCAAATCTGGTACGAAGTCTTGCTTCTAAAGTTTCAATATCCTTCGGAGGTTTATCACTGGAAATAATGATCTGCTTTCCGAGAGTATGTAAATGATTAAATGTATGGAAGAACTCTTCCTGTGTACTTTCTTTTCCTATAATAAATTGTATATCGTCAATAAGAAGTACGTCATTGTTACGGTACTTATCCCGGAATTTGGACATTGAAGATTCATTGCCGGCTGCTTTACCATTTTTTAATGATTCAATCAATTCATTTGTAAAAGTTTCACTTGTTACATAGAGAACTTTTTTCTTGGGATTATTTTCTAATGTAAAATGTGCGATGGAATGCATCAAATGAGTTTTACCAAGTCCAACGCCTCCATATAAAAATAATGGGTTATATGCTTTACCCGGAGATTCTGCAACTGCAAGAGAAGCAGCGTGGGCAAATTTATTATTTCCCCCTACAACAAAAGTGTCAAAAGTATACTTCGGATTTAATCCTGCTTTTTCAGCAGCGGATTTGGTTCGTTTCTTTTGACTTGCTTCGATTTCCATATTTTTTATTTCGGTTAATTTATCGTCATCTTCAGATATAAATACGATGTCGAATTCTGTTCCGGTAATTTCGCCAATACATACTTTTAGTGGAAGCAGATATTTTTTCTCAATATATTCCACACTTGCATTCATATTGACTAAAATAAATACAGTGTTATTGATTACATCATATACTTTTAAAGGCTGTATCCATGTTGAAAATGATACGTTTGATAATTCATGTTCTACTCTCAGATGCTCGATAATTTCCGGCCATTTTTCTTCCACAATATTCATGACAATAAACTCCTAATCTTCTATAAACTCCTTATTATTTTACATCAAATTTAAGATTTAAGCAATCTTTAATCCTTGTGGATAACTTTATAACAACTATTATTTCGCTTATTTCCCTAAATTTTATCGGTAAATATTTTTATTTCCACATTTTATCCACTGAAAAAAGCATGGTTATCCACATTTGGTGGAAAAAATGTGGATAAAAAACTTGAGAAAATAATAGGTTTTGCTTGACGGACAGGCATTTTTTGCATATAATCAAAAATGATGTCTTTTAGAAATAAGTAAGGGTTATCCCTTGGAAAATATAAGGAGGTGGATATCAATGAAGATGACATTCCAGCCAAAAAAGAGACAAAGAGCAAAAGTTCATGGTTTCAGATCAAGAATGAGCACAGCAGGTGGAAGAAAAGTACTTGCTGCAAGAAGAGCAAAAGGAAGAAAGAAATTATCAGCGTAGGCCGCATATATGTGGCCTTTTCTTCTCTAAAAATTAGGAGAATCAAAGAGAATGAAGTATTCTGAATCCTTGAAAAAAAACAGTGATTTTCAGACAGTATATAAGGAAGGAAAATCTTACGCCAATAAGTATCTGGTTATGATTGTAAGAAGCAATCATTTAGACAGAAACAGAGTAGGAATATCAGTAAGTAAAAAAGTAGGTAATAGCGTCGTTCGACACAGATTGACGAGATTGATCAGAGAAAGTTATCGACTGCAAGAAGAAAATTTCATGTGTGGACTGGATATAGTAGTGATTGCAAGAGTAGGTGCAAAAGAAAAGAATTATCATGACATTGTAAATGCACTTATCCACCTTGGAAATCTTCATAAAATAATAAATATGAGGTAGTGTATTATGAAAAAGATTCTGCTTGTATTTATCAGATTCTATCAAAAGCATATATCAAGCCTCAAAGGATCGCCAACTTGTAAGTTTTATCCGACTTGTTCCGTATATGCAACAGAAGCAGTTGAAAAATACGGTGCATGGAAGGGCGGTTGTCTGGCATTGCGGAGGATTTTAAGATGCAATCCATTTTCAAAAGGCGGCTATGATCCTGTTCCGTAAAAAATATAGTAGTTGTACATGGAGGAAAAATTAAATGGTAAGTTTATTGAGCGCTGCAAACTGGCCAATCGTAGGGCAGATTTGTTGGTTATTAGGTAAAGTTATGGAGTTCATCTATAACATTTTGGATAATATGCTGACAACAGATGCCGGATTAATTGGTTTATCAATTATTATATATACGATTTTAGTATATACTTGTATGCTTCCTATGACGATCAACCAGCAGAGATCTTCAAAAATGATGTCAGTGATCAACCCGGAAGTTCAAAAAATCCAGAAAAAATACAGAAATAAAAGAGATCAGGCTTCACAGCTCAAGATGCAGGAAGAAATTCAGCAGGTATATGATAAATATGGAACTTCTATGATGGGCGGATGTCTTCCGATGTTAATTCAGATGCCGTTCCTTTTTGCTCTTTATCCGGTTATTTATAATATTGAAAATTATGTTCCGGCTATTAAAACTGCAAATAAGGCAGTAAATACATTTTTAACGATTCCAGATGTTACCATTACTCCGGTTCAGATGTTAAAAGACAGCGGTTCTTTTGGAATGCCAGCAGGAGTTATTATAGCAACAGCTATTTTGCTTCCGGTTATTTCCGGTGCGACACAATATTTGAATATTAAACTTACACAGTCTGTATCAAATCAGGGAATCGACCCGGATAATCCGATGGCAAGTACTATGAAAACGATGAATATGACAATGCCTTTAATGTCTGTATTCTTCGTATTAACACTTCCTACCGGTATTGGTATTTACTGGATTGTCAGCGCACTTGTACGTACTGTACAGCAGATTTTCATCAATAAGCACTTAAAGAAGATGTCTATTGAAGATCTGATCGAGAAAAACAAAGACAAAGCGGCTAAAAAACAGGCAAAGAGAAGCGAGAGAAACGAAAGAATTAACGCTATGGCTCAGACAAATACCAGAAGTATTAAAGATTCTGCAAATCGTCAGGTTTCCGGTATGAGCGAAAAGGAAAAAGAAGCTAAGATTGAAAGATCAAAACAAAATGCACAAAATGCAAAAGAAGGTAGTCTTGCTTCTAAAGCAAATATGGTCAGAAAGTTTAATGAGAACAATTAGGGGGCGTTATTATGGAGTACATTACCGTATCAGCTAAAACATTGGACGATGCAATTACAGAGGCTTTGGTCCAGTTAGGTGTAACAAGTGATCAGTTAGATTATGAGGTTATTGAGAAAGGAAGCGCAGGATTTCTAGGAATCGGCATGAAACAGGCTGTCATCAAAGCTCGTAAAAAGCAGGAAGAGCCTGTGGTTGAAGTGAAAAAAGAAATCAAAGAAGAAACTAAAAAAGAAAGAAAAGAAGAAATTAAAGTAAAGAAAGAAGAGGTTGTTACAGAACACCACTTAAAAGAAACAAAATTATCATCTGTTGAACAGACAACAATTGATGCTTGTGAAAAATTCCTTCAGGATGTATTAAAGGCTATGGACATGAAAGATGTTAAGATTCATTCTGAAGTAGATGAAGAAGGCGCTCTTGGTATTGATATGGAAGGAAGTAATATGGGAATATTGATCGGAAAACGTGGGCAGACGTTAGATTCCCTTCAGTATCTTACAAACAGAGTCGCAAACAAAATGCAGGATGGATATGTAAGAGTAAAACTTGACACAGAGGATTATAGAAGAAGAAGAAAACAGACACTTGAAAATCTTGCAAAAAATATTGCAAGTAAAGTAAAGCGTACAAGAAGACCTGTTTCTTTAGAGCCTATGAATCCATATGAGAGAAGAATTATTCATTCAGCTCTTCAGGGAGATCCGGCAATCGCAACACACAGCGAGGGAGAAGAACCATATAGAAGAGTTGTCGTAACTTTAGTACGTAAATATAATTAAGAGGTAGGGGGTAAAACCCCTACTTTTCTAATACTATAGAAAATTTTCTATCATGTAAGAATATGGAGGAATTATGAGAAATCAACACAGTACCGTTATTGCCGCTATTTCTACGGCAATGAGTAATTCCGGAATCGGAATTGTAAGAATGAGCGGTGACGGTTCATTTGAGATTGCAGATCGAATATACAAGGGTAAGAAAGAAAAAAAATTATGTGATCAAAAGTCCCATACGATCCATTATGGATATATTTGTGATGGGGAAAATATGATCGATGAAGTACTTGTTATGCTGATGAGAGGACCGCACAGTTATACGGGAGAAGATACAATTGAAATTAACTGTCACGGAGGAATTTATGTCGTAAAGAAGATTCTGGAATTATTGATCAAGTATGGCGCAAAACCTGCGGAGCCCGGAGAATTTACAAAAAGAGCTTTTTTAAATGGAAGAATGGATCTTTCTCAGGCAGAAGCAGTAGGAGATTTGATCTCTTCACAAAATGAATATGCACTTCAAAGTTCTGTAAACCAATTAAAAGGTAATATTAAAATAAAGATCAATGATATAAGAAACAAAATCATTTACCATACCGCATTTATTGAGAGTGCGCTTGACGATCCGGAACATATTAGTGTGGATGGATACGGGGAGGAATTAAAGGTTACGGTAACTGAATTGATAAAAGATATAAAAAAACTTCTTTCTACATGTAATGACGGAAGGATTATCAAAGAGGGAATCCAAACAGTTATCGTAGGAAAACCGAATGCAGGTAAATCTTCTCTTTTAAACGTATTGATCGGTGAAGAACGTGCAATCGTAACAGATATAGCGGGAACAACGAGAGACGTCTTAGAAGAACATATTAATTTACAGGGAATCTCACTAAATATTATTGATACAGCCGGTATCAGAAATACAGAAGACACTGTAGAAAAAATAGGAGTAAATAAAGCAAAAGATTATGCGAAACAAGCAGATCTTATCCTGTTCGTTGTAGATGCGTCTACGCCACTTAATGAAAATGACAAAGAAATTTTGGAGTTGATCAAAGGAAAACAGGCAATTGTATTGCTAAATAAATCAGATTTAGATATGATAGTAACAAAGCAGGATATATATGATTTATATAATGAATTAAATCCTGCAAAAACTTTTTTTGAAAAAAACAAGGAAATACAAGTGCTGGAAGTGTCTGCGAAGAAAAATAGTGGTATTGAAGAGTTTGAAAATGTACTGAAAAACATGTTTTTTGAAGGAAATCTTTCATTTAATGACGAAATTTATATTACGAACGTACGTCACAAAACAGCGCTTCAAGAGGCACACGATTCGTTGATAAAGGTGAATGAAAGTATAGATGCAGGCATGCCCGAGGATTTTTATTCTATTGATTTATTGGCGGCATATGAATCCCTTGGAAGTATTACAGGAGAAACTATAGGAGAAGATTTGGTTCATGAAATATTCAGCAAATTCTGTATGGGAAAGTAATGAAAAATATGATGTAATTGTGATCGGTGCGGGACATGCGGGATGTGAGGCGGCATTGGCGTCTGCCAGACTTGGTTTTCAGACGCTTGTCTTTACGGTGAGCATCGACAGTGTTGCACTGATGGCATGTAATCCAAATATCGGAGGAAGTTCAAAAGGACATCTTGTTCGTGAAATCGACGCTTTGGGCGGTGAGATGGGTAAAGTTATCGATCGTACATTTATCCAATCTAAAATGCTCAATAAATCGAAAGGTCCGGCAGTACATTCTCTTCGTGCGCAGGCGGATAAAAATCAATATAGCCGCACTATGAGACAGGTTCTGGAACAGGAGCCGAATATAAAGATCAAGCAGACAGAAGTTGTAAATCTTTTGACAGAAAATCAGAAAATCACCGGAGTACAGATTTGTTCGGGGATGATTTATCGTTGTAGCGCTGTAATTCTTTGCACTGGTACATATCTGAGATCCAGATGTGTATATGGTGATGTAAGTATGAATACCGGACCGAACGGGCTTCAGGCAGCCAATCATTTAACAGACTGCCTGAAGGAACTGGGGATTAAAATGAATCGTTTTAAAACGGGAACACCTGCCAGAATAGATAAAAACACAGTAGATTTTTCTAAGATGGAAGAACAGTTCGGTGATGAAAAAGTAGTACCTTTTTCTTTTACAACGAATCCTGATGACGTGCAGATTGATCAAGTATCCTGTTGGCTTACATATACCAATGAAAAAACACACGAGATCATTCGAAATAATCTGGACAGGTCGCCTCTTTTTTCCGGTATGATAGAAGGAACAGGTCCTCGTTATTGTCCTTCCATTGAAGATAAGGTAGTAAAATTCGCAGACAAAAACCGGCATCAGGTATTTATTGAACCGGAAGGATTGGAGACAAACGAGATGTATATCGGAGGTATGTCCAGTTCTCTTCCGGAGGATGTTCAGTATGCAATGTACAGAACAGTGCCGGGACTTGAAAATGTGAGTATTGTAAGAAATGCTTATGCTATCGAGTATGATTGTATTGATGGAAGGCAGCTAAAGCCATCTTTGGAGTTTAAACATTTGAAAGGTCTTTTCAGTGCCGGACAGTTTAATGGAAGTTCCGGATATGAAGAAGCTGCGGCACAAGGGCTGATTGCCGGAATCAATGCGGCGAGAATGCTACAAGGAAAAGAAGAATTTATATTAGATCGCTCAGAGGCATATATAGGCGTGCTCATAGATGATATTGTGACAAAAGAAAGTCATGAGCCTTATCGTATGATGACATCCAGGGCGGAATACAGGCTCCTCCTTCGTCAGGATAATGCGGACCAACGTTTAACAGAAAAAGGATACGAAGTCGGGTTAATATCACAAGAAAGATACCATAGGCTTTTAGAAAAGAAGAAACTCATCCGGGAAGAAATCGAAAGATTAAAACATGTAAATATAGGAGCAACAGAGAAGGTACAAAGTTTACTTACCGAGTATGAGAGTACACCGTTATCTTCAGGAACTACACTTGCTGAACTTATACGTAGACCGGAGCTTTCCTATGATGCGTTAAAGACAATAGATGCTGATAGACCGATCATAGATTCGGATTTGTCTGAGGAGGTAGCAGAGCAGGTTAATATAGCAATTAAGTATGAGGGATATATTTCCCGCCAGGAAAAGCAGGTAGAACAATTTAAGAAACTGGAAACAAAAAAAATCCCGGAGAACATTAATTATGATGAAATAAAAAGTCTGAGACTTGAGGCGGTACAGAAGCTAAAAGAATATCGTCCTTCTTCGATCGGACAGGCTTCCAGAATATCGGGAGTATCTCCGGCAGATATATCTGTTTTGCTCGTATACCTGAGTGGGGTATATAATAAAAAGTAATGGAGAATAATATGGAATATTTACTACAAAATAAGGCAGACCATCTTAAGATCACGCTGACAGAAAAACAGATAAAACAATTTGATGAGTATTATCGTATACTTGTAGAGTGGAATGAATTTATGAATCTTACTGCTATTACAGAGTATGAAGAAGTTTTAGAAAAGCATTTTATTGACAGTCTTTCAATTGTAAAAGCGTTGGATATAAACAGTATTAAATCAGTGATAGATATTGGAACAGGAGCAGGATTTCCGGGAATACCTTTAAAAATTGTATTTCCGCATTTGAAAGTTACTTTGCTTGATTCCCTTAATAAGCGAATCAAGTTTTTAAATGAAATAATTGAACGGCTGAATCTTGAGGATATTACAGCAATCCACGGAAGGGCAGAGGATTTTGCAAAATTAAAAGAATACAGAGAACAGTACGATCTTTGTGTATCCAGAGCAGTTGCAAATCTGTCTACTCTTTCCGAATATTGTATTCCTTATATAAAGAAAGATGGATTATTCATTCCGTATAAATCCGGTGAAATAGAAGATGAACTGAACGCTTCAAAAAATGCTGTTAAGATTTTAGGAGGAGAGATCCAAGATGTAATCAAATTTCAGCTTCCGGATACAGATATTGGAAGATCTTTTGTAAAAATAAAAAAGATAAAATCTACAGGAAAGAAGTATCCAAGAAAAGCCGGATTACCGTCAAAAGAGCCCCTGCAATAGCAGGAGCTCTTTTGACGTAATAGAAAACAGATTTGTTTTATAGTATTAATTATAGAGTGTATGTTATTCATGGAATAGTATATGGATCTGTTCTGTAAATTTTTCGGGTTGTTCCATGTGTGGAAGATATTTTGTATTATCTATCCCAGCTAATTCAACCGCAGGAAGAATATCTTTGTATTGTTGACCTGTTTCTCTATAATGACTTTCAGATGAACCATGAATGATAAAAATACTATTTGTCAGAGATTTTAGACAATGATAAACATTTACAGTTGTATAACGTCCGGTGATACTTGCAAATAAATGTTTAGCAGAAGCGCCACCCGAATGTGCACATTCATAATAAGTCCGAACCATTTCACTTCTTATTTTCTTATCGTCATAAAAATATTTATTATAGAATAGAGATTCTATATTATCCTCTCTCATAATGATATTATATAAAAATGTTCCGAATATAGGCAGATTAATAAACCATGAAAGTATTTTTGAACGTTTCGTAGGCACAAGGTTTAATTCTTTTATACTTGGAGGATTAATCATAGCTATTCGATTAACAATATCTTTATTCATATGGCATATTGTGATCGCAAATGAGCAGGATAATCCGGAAGTGATAATATCACATTTTTCTCCAATTACTTTTTTTATAAAATCAGTAATAAGCTGTACATAGAGAAAATTAGTATATGTTATATTTGGTTTATCAGAACGTCCACATCCTAATAAGTCAATACAGTAAACAGAGTTTGTTTTTGATAGGTCTTTTACAATTTTGCTCCATTCATATAAGGAACTTTGTGATGACAAATCATGTATTAAAAGGATAGGTTCTCCTTCACCATGTTTTGTGTAATATATTTTTCCGAACTTCCATTCGTAATAGAAACCGGAGGGGTTATCAAGCAGATTATCCAGTGAAGCAGAAATCTGTATAAATTTGTTGATAGTGTAAATTGTACCTGTTGTTAAAGCAGATAAAGTAGTAATAGCAGCAAGCCTTTTCTTCCAACTCATTGTATTAATCCCCTTTCATTTGATAGATTTATTATACTACATCTCATGTTTTGTGTAAATGTTTCACGTGAAACATTTATTATGTAATATGGACATAACAGAGTAATTTTCTATTACATAACAAAAGTTCCACGCAAGAAGCGCACTTGCATGAAGATGTAACATATTGCAAGTAGCTGCGCTCGTCATGAGAATGTGCCATGATTTTTTGTTCTTACGTTCATCTAGAATCTCTTTATAAATTATGTAAATTAAGAAAAATAAAGAAAATAATAATGAAATCAAGATGTTTCACGTGAAACATTCTCTGGATATGTTTTTGAAAATGTGATATACTAAATGAAGTGAAAAAGAAAGGTGAATAAAATGGGAAGAATAATTGCTATAGCGAATCAAAAAGGTGGAGTGGGAAAAACAACAACATCTATTAATCTATCTGCATGTCTTGCTGAAAAGGGAAAGAAAGTTTTAGCATTAGATATGGACCCGCAAGGAAATATGACCAGTGGACTTGGTGTAGACAAAGAAGAAGTTGAGTTTACAATATACGATTTGATAGTTGGAGAATCTACGATAGAAGAAGTATTGTTAAAAGACGTTATGGAAAATCTGGATGTGATACCGACGAATATAGATTTGTCCGGTGCAGAAATTGAACTTTTGAATGTAGATGGAAAAGAGTATATTGTAAAAAATGCAATTAAAGAAATAGTAGACAATTATGATTATGTTATTATTGATTGTCCTCCGTCTCTCAGTATGCTGACGATCAATGCTATGACCACGGCAAATTCTGTTCTTGTTCCTATTCAGTGTGAATATTATGCGTTGGAAGGTTTGAGTCAGTTAATACATACAGTGGAACTTGTAAGGGATAGATTAAATCCAGAACTTACAATTGAAGGTGTCGTGTTTACAATGTATGATGCAAGAACGAATCTTTCATTACAGGTAGTGGAAAATGTAAAAGATAATCTTCAACAGAATATTTACAAAACAATAATACCAAGAAATATCCGACTTGCCGAAGCACCAAGTTATGGTATGCCGATCAACAAGTATGATCCAAAATCTGTGGGATCTGAAAGCTATAAAAAATTAGCAGATGAAGTGATAGACAGAGAAAATAATTAATAGTGGCAGAGAGGAAGATAATATGGTAGCAAAGAAAAAAGGACTAGGGAAAGGATTAGACAGTTTGATTCCGGATAATAAACCGGTTAAAAAAACAGTTTCTACAAACACTGCATCTGTCTCTGAAAAAACAGAATCGAATGCAGGTGAGCAGATGATGAAAATCAGTATGGTAGAACCAAATCGTGAGCAGCCCCGTAAAAAGTTTGAGGAGGATGCTCTGCTCGAACTGTCAGATTCCATTAAGCAGTTTGGAATTCTTCAACCGTTGCTTGTAAGAAAAAGAAAAGATTATTATGAAATTATTGCCGGAGAGAGAAGATGGCGCGCGGCAAAGATGGCAGGAGTAAAAGAAGTTCCGGTCATCATCAAGGATTTTTCAGAGCAAGAGATTGTTGAAATCGGATTGATTGAAAATATCCAGAGAGAAAACTTAAATCCAATTGAAGAGGCAATGGCATTCAAAAGATTGTTAGAAGAATTTCAATTGAAACAAGATGAGGTTGCAGAAAGGGTTTCAAAGAGCCGAACAGCGGTCACAAATTCTATGCGTCTGTTAAAGCTGGATGAAAGAGTACAGCAGATGATCATTGATGATATGATTTCTACAGGACATGCCAGGGCACTGTTAGCCATTGACGAAAAGGAACTGCAATATGAATTGGCAAATAAGATCTTTGATGAAAAGTTGAGTGTGCGTGAGACAGAAAAGCTTGTCAAAGATCTTAAGAATCCTAAAAAGCCAAAAGTGAAGAAGGTGGTAGAAAATTCATTTGTATATACAGATCTGGAAAACAGAATGAAAGAAGTTATGGGTACGAAAGTAAATATTGCATCAAAAGGGAATGGAAAAGGGAAGATAGAGATAGAATACTATTCAGATGAAGAGTTAGAACGAATGTTCGATATGATAGTGAGTATTGGAAAGGATGAACAGTAATATATGGAAAGTAAGATTTTGAATGCAATAGGTATAGATCCGGCTATTTTATTTTTAGTATTGTTTCTTATGATTGTTGTATTGTTTGTATTGAATCTAAATGTTACAATGAAATACAATAGATTGAAAAGCAGTTATACAACGTTTATGAAAGGCAAAGATGGGAAAACTCTGGAAGACAGTATGAAAGAAAAATTTGCCGAAGTTGAAAGTATCTTAAAAGTAACAAAGCAAAATCGTTTGGATATACGAGAGATGAGCAAAAAGCTGGATAAGAATTTCCAAAAAGTGGGAATCGTAAAGTATGATGCTTTTAACGAAATGGGCGGTAAACTGAGTTTTGCTCTTGCAATGTTAGACAGTAAGAATAACGGATGGATCATTAACGCCATGCATAGCCGTGAAGGCTGCTATTCCTATATAAAGGAAATCGTAAAAGGTGAAAGTTACGTAGAACTGGCGGAAGAAGAGGCAGAAGCGCTTGATAAAGCAATTTTCCAGGGATACGAAACAGAAATATAAGGCAATATAAGTATGAGGAGGAAGAAAGATGTTAGATATTAAATTTGTCAGAATGAACCCGGATGTAGTGAAAGAGAATATTAAGAAAAAATTTCAGGATGAAAAACTTCCGTTAGTAGATGAGGTACTGGAATTAGATCAGAAAAATAGAGATATTAAGCAGGAAGTAGAAGCTTTAAGAGCGGACAGAAATAAAATTTCCAAAGAAATCGGCGCCTGCATGGCACAGGGTAAAAAAGAGGAAGCAGAAGAATTAAAGAAGAAAGTGCAGGCAAATGCAGATAAAGTAGAAGCTTTATCTACAGAGGAAAAAGAAGTTGAAGAAAAAATCAAAAAGATCATGATGACAATCCCGAATATCATCGATCCGTCTGTACCGATCGGAAAAGATGACAGCGAGAATGTGGAGATTGAGAAATTCGGCGAGCCTGTTGTTCCAGAGTATGAGATTCCTTATCATACAGATATTATGGCAACCTTCGATGGAATTGACCTTGAAAGTGCAGGTAAAGTTGCAGGAAATGGATTCTATTATCTCATGGGAGATATTGCAAGACTGCATTCCTCTGTGATTTCTTATGCTCGTGATTTCATGATTGACAGAGGGTTTACTTACTGTATTCCTCCGTTTATGATTCGAAGCAATGTTGTAACAGGAGTTATGAGCTTTGCTGAGATGGATTCTATGATGTATAAAATCGAGGGTGAGGATTTGTACCTGATCGGAACAAGCGAACATTCTATGATTGGTAAATTTATCGATAGTATGACTCCGGAAGAGAAGCTTCCACAGACACTTACAAGTTACTCTCCATGCTTCCGCAAAGAAAAAGGAGCGCATGGAATTGAGGAGAGAGGTGTATATCGTATTCACCAGTTTGAGAAACAGGAGATGATCGTAGTTTGTAAACCGGAAGAAAGTCCGTATTGGTACGATCAGCTTTGGAAAAATACAGTAGATTTGTTCCGCTCAATGGATATTCCGGTACGTACATTAGAGTGCTGTTCCGGTGATCTTGCTGATTTGAAAGTAAAATCTTGTGATGTAGAGGCATGGTCTCCAAGACAGAAGAAATACTTTGAAGTAGGAAGCTGTTCGAACTTGGGAGATGCTCAGGCAAGGAGACTTGGAATCCGCGTAAAGGGAGCAGACGGAAAATATTTTGCTCATACATTGAACAATACAGTTGTAGCGCCTCCGAGAATGTTAATTGCATTTCTTGAAAATAACCTTCAGGCAGACGGTTCTGTAAGAATCCCGGAAGTGTTAAGACCATATATGGGCGGTATGACAGAAATCAGACCAAAAAAATAAGAGGATGACAATATGCATCAATACTTGACAGCCATCGGTTTTGGCGGCATAAAAGGGAAAAAAGCACTGGATGATATTTTGCGGCAGGTGGAAATTGATTTTACACAGCATGACATAATCTCTGATGATGAAAATACGGATTACTGCGAGTTCCGAAAAGATTTTGCAAAGAATATGGGAATTTCCGTGGTTGGTAATATGGACGTGGATGAGTATTTTCAGAGAGAATTTTACGCACCATATTTTTTCGGAGATCATATTACTACCTACGCGGATGTTTTGGTCGAGCGAAGAATTGACAGAGAAGCCTACGTGGGTGTCTGTGAGGATGCGAAAGTTGGGATCAGTATTATTTTTCATCTGGTAAATTCGGCGGAATATGAAAAGAAAAGCAGAGGAAGAGATTTGTCAGAACGTTTTACATCTGTTACATTATCCGGTTTGTGCAATCAGGGTACGATTTTATTGCCGCTGCTGAAAGATGAAGAACAGCAGCGGCGGCAAGAGCGTGAGACAGAAAACAGGAGAATGCTTGTAACTGCGGCAAAAAGCGGAGATCCTGTGGCAATTGAAAGTCTCACATTAAATGATATTGACACGTATTCAAAGGTGTCGCGCAGACTGGTTACAGAAGATGTATTTAGTATTGTAGATACATATATGATGCCTTTCGGCGTAGAATGCGACCAGTATGCGATCATGGGTACGATCAAAGAAGTCGGCAGAGTTACAAATGAACTTACAAAAGAAGAAATTTATACGTTGGAATTAGAGGTAAATAATATGACCTTAGCTGTTTGTGTTCCGGTTCAGAATCTCATAGGAGAACCGGCGGAAGGGCGAAGGTTCAAAGGAAATATATGGCTGCAAGGCAAGATAAATTTAGATTGATCAAGTAGAGAGAAAATATAATGGAGGAATCTGTTTGAGAAGAAAAATAATATTTTTATGTATAATGCTTTGTTGCTTTATCGGAATTGCAGATATAAGAGTTGAAGCGAAGGCATCTGACGCAAAAAGAAGAGAATATGCAAATATCGTATTGTTTGCACATTTTTCAGGGGAAAATGCAGATGCTGACGCAGCGTATTTTACGAAAAAAGAAAATCGGGATAAAATCATAAAGTATTATAACGGAAATTACGGAAGGTCGATGAAAAATTATCTGGAAACAGTGTCCTACGGAAAATTTGAAGTACATAATATATTTCCGCAGGATGACGGAACGAAGATTACTTCCTGTAAGCTTACTGTGACGGAAAAAGAAGCTTTAGAGAAAGATGTTGATATAACCGTTATTGAACAGGTATTGAAAAGCGTTCCCGATGTAAAAGACCAGATATTAGACTATGACGGAGACGGTTTTGTGGATAACCTGACTATTGTTATGAAAAATTCATTGTCAGGAAGCACTTCTTCAAGTGGAACACTGGTTTCTCATAAAAGTGATTATCCCGATCCGAACTTCCGATGGAACGGTAAAGGGATTGGGACATATAACATGTTGAATACAGAAAGGATAGAAGATCAACAGTCAGGCGTTATCGTCCATGAATTTCTGCATTCTTTAGGGTATCCCGATCTTTATAGGGGAAGTTTGGCCGATCCTGCGGAACCGTGTATACATCCGGTATTTATATGGGATATTATGGCTTCCGCAACATATAAGCTGTCTTATCCTCTGGCATACCTTCGTATGAAATTTACGGATTGGCTGGATATAGAAACGGTGACAGAAAGTACCAGACTTATACTGGATACACAGAACAAGGCGGACGGAAACCAGGCGTATATTTTAAAGTCGCCTCTTAATTCCCATGAATTTTTCGTGGTGGAATACAGAAAGGCGGGGGCAAGATATACGGGAGGCGGTGACAATGAGGATTCTCTGGACGCTGCGTTCACAGATGAAAGATCCGGTGTGATCGTATACCGGGTAAATACAACAGTTGAAGCGCTTAGTAATAACCATGGAAAGACAGGGATTTATGTTTTCCGCCCGCAAAAAGGACAGCCCGGATATGGTACGAATCAAAATGGATCTTATAATGAAAATCTGACGGTAATGAACGCGGCGCTAACCGGAAAAGACGGAAGAACGACGATCGGACATGTCGATCCAAATAAGAAACTGACAGACGGAGCGCTGACATTTTCGGATGGGACAAATTCCGGGATTGTAATCAGTAATGTAACGAGAAGAGACGACGGAAACAACAGCCAGATGACGTTGGACGTATCTATACCGGGAGTCGAAGATTATGACTTGTGGAAAGATACAGGTTTTATAGACAGTAATACCGGAAGTTCATATAAAAATACGAGTATGATCACCTGTTATGGGACACAGCATCTTCTCACAAATACAGGTGGAAAAGTACAGCTGTATAAATACGCGCAAGATAAATGGAGTACATTTGGAGGCAGTATCAGCATAGGAAAAGACAGCATCAGTCAGAAAATATTTTCTCATAAAAATGAGTTGTATTTTGCATACCTCTCAAATTCTAAAGTTTATATAAAAAAATGCAATGAGAGTGGTGTCTGGAGCGATGTAACAGCTACAACCGATTCTTGTTCAGATTTTGATATAAAAGATATAGGCGGAACACTCTATATAGCTTATGTTTCCGATAGCATGAAAGCTACTCTCGGGAAGATAGAAAATAATAAATTTCAGAAACTGGGAGAATATTTCCGTGATATGTGTGGACAGCCTAAAATCACTGATTTAGACGGGAAAGCATATGTATCGGTAAGAGCGGCGACAGGAAATAAGATCAAAGTATTCCGGTATGACGAAGGCTCCTCATTTATAGATGTAAGCAGTGATTCTTGCGTGGGAAACACCTATGACATGGTGTCTGTAGACGGGAAAATATATCTTTCACTCGGAGATCCGGGATATGGAAACAACGACGGAATGAAGATGGCAAGCTACGACGGAAAGGCATGGAAGATCGGAAAAGCTTCCGGGATTTCTTCTTTTGAGCCAAAATTATCTGTTACTTATGGCAATATATACATTCTTATATCTTCTGCTTCCGGTGAAGGAAATACAAAAGTTTATCATTACGACGCGGAAACCGATAGTTACACACAGGAGGGAACGGATGTCGACGCCGCAGCTCAGAGACTTTCGCTTACGTCCTCTACAAATAAATTATTTATCAGTTATGTAAGAAACCTGGATAACAAAATTGTTGTCAAAACAAAAAAGACTGCAAAAGAGTTACCGGAGCATGTGCATAATTTCACCGAATGGAAAACGATAAGTGAAACTTGCACAGGTGGACAACAGGAACGGATCTGTCCGTCGTGCGGGTATAAAGAGACGAGAAATTTTACTCAGAATAAACATAGTTTTACCGAATGGAAAACAACACACTCAACCTGCACAGACGGGCGACAGGAACGTGCCTGCCGTATCTGTGGTCTGAAAGAGACGAAAAATTTTACTCAAAATAAACATAACTATGTTACGCAGACAGTAAAGGCAACGACCTTTAAAAACGGATATATCCGAAAGGTATGTTCAGGATGTAAGAAAGAAAGCGGACGGACTGTGATCGCTTATCCGAAGGCAATATCTTTGTCTGCCGTAAATTATGTGTACAACGGGAAAGTCAGAACACCGGACGTGTCTGTAAAAGACAGTGCAGGAAGAACAGTGGCAAAGTCCAATTACAGCATTTATTATCCGGGAGGCAGAAAAGCAGTCGGAAAATATACGATAAGGGTAGTGTTCAGAGGAAATTACAGTGGAACATCGGAGAAGACATTTTCCATTCAGCCAAAAGGAACAAAGTTTTCCAAGCTTTCGCCGGGAAGGAAAAAGCTAACGGTAAAATGGAAGAAACAAAAAACGCAGACGACGGGTTATGAGGTTCAATACAGTTTAAAGAAGAACTTTAAAAGCGGTGTAAAGAAAAAGATCATCAAAAATAAAAAGACATCCGTAAAACTTACAAAGCTCAAAGCAAAGAAAAAATATTATGTACGTATACGGACATATAAAACAGTAAGAATCAATGGAAGATCCGTTAAAATGTACTCGTCATGGTCAAAGATCAAAAGTGCAAAAATTAAGTGATTTCGTGAAATAAAATTTAAAGTTTTGGAATAATTTGAAACAGGGCTTTGACATACGGGGATAAATACAGTATAATCATAAACAGAATTGCCGGTTCGGAGAATCGGCAATTTGTTCCCTTAGTTAAATGGATATAACAGGATCCTCTTAAGGGATTGTTGGAGTAATTGGCCAATACTAAAAATTTTATATAAGTCCATGTACCTCAGCAGGATAGAGGGATGCCTCCTAAAAATTACGTCAACCTACCACTTTAAGAGCAAAAATTTATGATTTGCTGTTAGTTCAGGACTAAATTCAATTAAATTTTTTACATCTCCACGTAGCTCAGCAGGATAGAGCACTCGCCTCCTAAGCGAGGGGTCGGAAGTTCAAATCTTCTCGTGGAGGTCAGAAAGCAACGCCGAAAGCCTTATTTTACAAGGGTTTTCGGCGTTGCTTTCTGACCTTTTTAGAAAATTCACGAAAGAGGGTCATTTTCTGATTAGCAAGGAATTAGCAAGCCTATAAATACAGCATAAACAGTAAGTGTCAAATAAGATAGTGTATTAAAAAATGATTGTCATTCTTATATTATTAAGAGTTGACAATCATTTACATATTTCTTGTACATATGGATTCTATGGAAGATAGTCATCAAGATGCTCCGGATACTCTAGAAATGCACTTCTAGGCATATCGGATAAGATGTATTTTATATATTTCATTGGAGATAATCCATCTGTCATTTGTACTTTGTGTACAGGTTTCTTTTCTCTTGCCGTAGTAAAAAGGCCTCCTCATGATAATTTATTTTATCATAGAAGACCTTTCATAACATTATTTACAGAAAAAGTTTCGCATTCTCCATAAAAACGGCATAGCCGCTATTAACGACTATGCTGTTTTTTTACAGGTTACTAAAATCACTTAGTTCGGATTCTAAAAAGAACTCTCCTTCTATGTATTCACTATCTTTTCCTCGTATCAGCCATGTGATACCTTTAACATAGCACGACCGGATATGTCATTCCCTATCTAGAATTCTTATCTGATGGTCTTGTACAGCGGTCCGTATGCTTGGCATGCTCTGTAGTCCTGCCCCTCTTTGTCCATACCGAATGCATTCCATGCAGCTGGACGGAAAATCTGATCTTCCGGAACATTATGCATGCAAACCGGAATTCTCAGCATGGAGCACATAGTAATCAGATCTGCACCAACATGACCGTAGCTGATTGCTCCGTGGTTTGCACCCCAGTTATTCATGACATCATACGCACTCTTGAATGCACCCTCGCCTGTACATCTCGGTGTAAACCATGTGCAGGGCCATGTGGGATTTGTGCGCTCCATAAGTGTGTCAGATACATCATCCGGAAGGTTTACAGTCCAGCCTTCTGCAATTTGTAGAACCGGTCCGAGTCCCTTTACAAGATTCAGACGAATCATGGTAACAGGCATCTCTGTTCTTGTTGTAAAGTGAGAGGAGAATCCGCCTCCGCGGAAGTTGTCGAAGCCAGCCTCGCACCATACGGTTGCGTCTGTCATCTTCTTAATATCGTCATTCGTTACATCCCACCACTGCTTCATAACAGCATTTCCGTCTTCGTCTCTGCACTCACCGCATGCATCTAGGCAAGCTGCTCCGGAATTCAGAAGATGGATAATACCACCACTCTCCTTTGCGCGGCCTTCCAGATTGTAACCTGTTACACGCTTTGTTGCCTCCGGTGACCAGAAGGTGCGAACGTCTGCAAAAATTTGTGCACGTCCTGTCAGCAGCTTCATAAAGAGCATTCCAAGACCATTCAGGATGTCATTTTCTGTGGCCAGAATCAGGGGCTCCTTCTTTCCGCCAAAATCGAATGATGAGTTAAGAACAGCCTCTGGATAGTCGCAGTTTGGCCAATGATCTGTCCACTGACGCTGTCCCTGGAAGCCTGCTGCAATGGCATTGTGTCCTAGCATCTCCTCTTCAAAGCCTTCCGGAAGATTCGGATTGCCCAGCATCAGATCCTTGATAATGCAGTACATTTTGATGATAAACTCCCACTGCTTATCCTTCTCTTCGCGACTGAATTTAAAAAAGTCTGGATTGTCATCACGGCCTTCCTTGCAATGCGCTTTTGTCCATGCAAGAGCCGTCTCAAACTCTTCTTTATTGTAAATGCCTTCTTCCATACGGCGAAGAATTTCTACCTCGTCTACGGATTCTACACGCAGTCCAAGATACTCTTCCATAAATGCCTGATCCATGATGGATCCGCCGATACCCATACATACAGAACCAATCTGCAGGTAAGATTTACCCTTCATGCTGGCTACTGCCACTGCTGCACGTCCAAAGCGAAGAAGCTTTTCCTTCACATCATCCGGAATCTCCATAACCTGATCATAATCCTGAACCTCATGTCCGTAGATTCCAAATGCAGGAAGTCCCTTCTGTGCATGCGTAGCCAGAACAGATGCCAGATATACAGCTCCCGGTCTCTCTGTTCCATTGAAGCCCCAAACACCCTTTATGGTAAACGGATCCGTATCCATCGTCTCAGATCCATAGCACCAACAAGGTGTTACAGTCAATGTAATGTCAACGCCTTCCTTACGGAATTTCTCAGCACAGGCTGCTGATTCCGGAACGCGTCCGATTGTAGTGTCTGCAATGACAATCCGAACCGGCTCTCCATTGGAATAGCGAAGATTCTCTTCAAACAGCTGCTTTGCAACCTTCGCTAGACCCATGGTCTGATCCTCCAGACTCTCTCTTAACTTCATAGGTCCACGTCTTCCGTCGATTACAGGGCGGATGCCGATTACAGGATAACCGCAAACTAATGCCTTATTTTCCACTTTCAAACCCTCCATTTTCTTTTATTTTCCTCCAGAGTTCCAGGACTCTGTTTCTGGTTTCACATGATTCCATTATAAATGGCCTTTCTCAAAATTGCATGTAAATTTCTGTTTTTATATGGACATTTTTTGTGCTAATTGATATACTTTCCTCATATCAGTTTTTTTGCTCAGAAAGTACATGGGAGAACGAAAAGAGGAGGAATTGCTTTATGAAAGCCTTTCACGAAGTGAGAAGCTACGATTCTGATTTTATGGTATGGCATTCACGCTATGAAAATATTGGGTTTCTTGCCCACTGGCACAAGGAAATAGAACTGATTTATATGCGCTCCGGCTGCTGCTCTTTAACCATCACCGATCACACTTTTGTCGCCCACGCCGGGGATCTGGCTATCTGTGAAAGCGGAGCCATCCATTACAGTGATTCGCATGGAATGGAGAATTCTCTTGATTTTATTATTTTTGACACTTCTATCTTAAGTCCGCTTTTTCAAAATCCGGGTTTTGTCTGTTCTCTTGTCACAGCTCAGCAGCTTAGGCAATACGGTCTTGCCAATCGCCTTCTCCAGCTCATCGACATGGTTTCCCATGAGCTGAAGGAACGGGAGCCCTTCTATGAGGAAGTCATTACCGCCTCTCTGCAAACCTTCTGGGCTTTTTTAAAAAGATATCATCCCCGTGCCGATGCCGAGCAAATGCCAGACGGAAAAAGAGCACGTCTTCTTTCCGACCTGCAGGATCTTCTGACTTATATTGATTTGCACTACACCGATAATATTACTCTGGAATATGCTGCCGACAGAATGAATTTCAGCCGCAGTCATTTTTCCAAGACATTCAAAAAGCTTATGGGAATCAATTTTGTGACCTATTTGAACATGGTGCGTGTGGAACGGGTCGCCTATGAGCTACGTCACACAGAAAAGAAATTTACCGATATTGCCCTGAGCTGTGGTTTCAATAATATCCGGAACTTCAACCGTGTGTTCAAGGAAATTACAGGCTGTACACCTTCTGAATTTCTGCTTCTGCCTGACCCAGATACCTACAAGCGTACTTACTATAACCGCCGATCTTCCGACAAGCAGTTTGTGCAGCACGATTCCATGACTGTAATAAAAAATTATCAATAGATGAAAAATCTTCACTGACCTTCTTGCTGACGTTCTCATCTACCTTTGACGGAAAATTCATGTGCTCGATCTGGATGAGCTAGCGGAGGCTCTGGAAGGGTATTGGCCGGAGTAAAACAGGACTGCACCGTTTGTAAAATGTTGAAGCTCTGTCAGAAGAAAGTAAAAGAAATTGAAAAAAGATAACAAGCTGGATACAGCATATAAGACGAAAGAAAGCGTGAAATTTGAATTTGCAAAGGAGCACAGTTATGAAAAAAACATTAAGAAATATAATGAAATGATGTATGGGATATGCATTGGTGTAGGAGTAGGAACGGCATTAGGCGTGGTATTTAATCACACTATATTAGTTTTATGCTGACTGTCTGGCTTCTATATAGAGACAGAGATCAATATCTGCAACAATGTACTTTTCGCCGGTGGTATGAAGTGCCTCAAAGCAGGAATAAATATATTTCTACACACGGTATTTGGTAAAAAGTGCAGAAATCTGCTTACGAGTTAAATTCTTTTCACTTTTATATTTTTCGACACAATAAATCAGGAAACTTCCTTCTTTATTCATTCATAATCAAACCTCCTCTGGAAATGTAAATTAGCTTCTCAGAAGTCGTACCTTTCGGAAGTTCAGAAAGCGTTTCCTGATATCTCGCTAATATATAGTCTATTCGCTGATTTTCCTGTAAAACCTACTTAAAATCATATTCATGTCAATCGCCTATCTATACTATACCCAACAAAATCGTTCCTGTTGCCGGTGCTAACCACACTAGCCACATCAGCAATACGCCACGACAGACCGAGGTCAGAACACAGGATCACTCTTATTTATTTGTCTGTTAAATGTGGATGGTAGGAGCGAGAACTATTGGCTTGTAAATATCGGGTTGCTCCCGATACAGCGATGAAAGGAACAGGTATAAGGATACTTCTGTCCAGCCACAGCCCCAGCACTGCGGGAATCCCACAATGGGGATAGCCGGGTGAGACTTACGGGGAGGTTAGATTCCTATGGAGCTGGTAAGCAACCAGCTGTTTGATGACATCCCTGTAGCATATGCTCCTAGGGATGTCGAGGACAAATATGGGTTATCACACTTCTTTTTTGAAGGACACTGACAGGTAACTGTTGGTAGCCCTTTTTACATACTAATTTTGAAAGGAGAATTCATCTAAGATCTTTTCCCAGTTTTTATATCGTGCTCAAGCAGAAGATAATAGACTTTAAAGACTTACAACCGAATGATAAGATAATCTTATTTATTAGAAGTTTATTAGAAGTTCGGAAATTCAACGAAGAAAGAGTGTGGATAGTGTAAGTTGTTGTGATATAATGTTGTTGATATCAAGTATTTGTTTTATATCTTAAATCCAAATGAGCATCTTTTAAAATATGATAATGGAGTTGACCCGACTAATTTAAAGAAAAGATGCCACCACGCTCAACACCTTGCAGGTGGACAAAAATCTGAAAATACACGGACTGATCCAAGCGCTCTCTTTGGCGATAAGAGCGCTAGCCGCATAGTTCTTCTAAAGAGTTTCAACGATTACTGGAACGACTATGAGGACAAAGAAATTCCCAATTCTATCCGCAAAGCAGCGGATGCAAGTATACAGCTTCGTAGTAAAAAAGAGCTGATTGAAGCTTTTATCAGCCGTGTTAATATTGATACACAGGTTACTACTGATGGGTATAGATTTATTCTGGAACAGGTAGAAAATGAAGAAACAGTTATTAGCGCTATAAAGTATTATGCTGTTTCGACAGATAAAGATCTTAATCTATTAGCAGTAAAAGGTTTTCGATTTGGAGTAGAAAAGGTAATGAAAAGATGTATGGATTTATTGTTATGAGTTCCAAAGCAAGGAGTCTGAAGAAAACGATATTTTTTACGAGTGAAGGAAAGGTAGAGTAAAATGATTACACAGCATTTACGAAAATTCAGTATTTTTAAACGATTGAATATTTCTTTTCTTGGATTGTTGATTGGAACCGCAGTGTTTCTTACCTTTTTCAGCTATTCGAAATATTTAGAAGAGGTTGTTTTTAATTTGGAACGGTATGCATCCATGTATGTACAAAATGTGCGGCTGAAAGTACAGGATGAGGAGCTTTTGAAAGCACTAGAAGAGTAAAACGGAGGAAAAATGGAACTGATAACATTACAGACGAAGCATACAACCTATCAAATGGGTGTGACAGAGCAAGGTCTCCTGTTACATTTATATTATGGTGCAAAAAATAAAGGGGATTTGAGTAACACTCTTTTGCATTATGAGCGAGGAATGAGCGGCGTTCCGTATGATTTGCATGGAGATAATACGGTTTCGTGCGATGTGTTGCCCCAGGAATATCCATGCTTTGGAAATGGAGATTATCGAAGCCCGGCTTTCGAGTTGACCAAGAAAGACGGGGTACGCGGCGTGGATTTTAGATATCGCTCCCATCAAATGTTGGATGGAAAATATCAAATTCCTCGATTACCGGCAGCTTATGGAGAGAATGGGGTGCAGACATGCCAGATTCTTTTGGAGGATCCTTGTACAAAAGTACAGATTATGTTGCGTTATGGTATTTTTTTCGAACAAGATGTGATTACACGAAGCGTAGAGGTGATTAATAGAAGCTTTGAGGAAGTTGTGATCCAAAAAGTGCTTTCTGCCACGTTGGAGTTTGTGACAGGACAGTATGATTTACTTTATTTTCATGGAAGGCATATGATGGAAAGAATCTCGGAGAGGGTTCCTGTCGGACATGCAAAGCACTGTGTGGAAAGTCGAAGAGGAACATCAAGCCATCAGCATAATCCGTTTGTCATTTTAGCAGAGCAGCATACTACGGAAGAGTCTGGACTTTGTTATGGAATGTCTTTTGTATACAGTGGAAATTTTGTTGTGGAGGCAGAGAAGGATCAATTTGAACAAATAAGGCTTCAAATGGGACTTTTGAACGAAGCCTTTGACTATCATTTAGAGCCGGGCGAGAAGTTTTATGCACCGGAGGTAATATTGTCCTGCACAGAAAAGGGACTTTCACGGTTATCCCAGCAATTTCATTTGTTTATTCGAGAGCATATTTGCAGAGGAAGCTATCAACATCGAAGACGACCAATTTTGGTGAATAACTGGGAAGCAACCTATTTTGATTTTACGGGAGAAAAGCTAATCGAGATTGCAAAGCAAGCATCTGACCTTGGGATGGAGATGCTTGTATTAGATGATGGATGGTTTGGAAAACGTAACAATGATCTTGCAGGCTTAGGAGATTGGGAAGTCAATGAGGAAAAGATCGGTGGTACGCTGAGAGAATTATCAGAGGCTATCCATAAAGAAGGGTTACAATTTGGACTTTGGATTGAACCAGAAATGGTCAATGAAGATAGTAACCTATATCGGGCGCATCCAGAGTGGGTCTTGAGGATTCCGGGGAAACCGCCTGTGCTGGGAAGAAATCAGTTGGTTCTTGATTTTTCTAGAAAAGAGGTTGTGGATTATATTTTCCAAAAAATTTCCTTTGTATTGGATCACGCAAAGATTGAATATTTGAAAATGGACATGAACCGCAGTATTTGTGAAGTGTATTCGGAGATGGCAAGGCGACAGGACGCAGGAATGATTTTGTATCAATACGTTCTTGGTGTATATGATTTTTTGGAACGCTTGCAACAAACCTATCCAGCGCTCCTTATAGAAGGCTGTTCTAGTGGAGGAGGTAGATTTGATGCAGGAATGCTGTATTACACACCGCAGATATGGTGTAGTGATAATACAGATGCCATCGAGCGGCTGGTGATCCAGGAGGGAACTTCCTATGGCTATCCTATTTCTTCTGTAAGTGCGCATGTTTCTGCGGTTCCAAATCATCAGACAGGTAGAAATACAAGCATGCATACGCGCGGAGTTGTAGCGATGGCAGGAAATCTAGGATACGAGTTGGATTTGACGACATTAGACGAAGAAGAAAAGCAGGAGATCCGGGAACAGATCCAAGCGTATAAAGAACAATGGGAGTTGATTCATTACGGAACATATTATCGAGTAGCATCGACGATGGCTGGTGATGCATACGGTGCATGGGCATTTGTAAATGAGGAAAAAAATAAAGCGCTCCTGTCTGTCGTATCGGCGGAAGCAAGGGCTAATCGACCAATCTATTATGCAAAGTGCCCAGGTTTAAAAGAAGATGGAATATATCATTGTCTGGAGACGGATGGTGTTTATTCTGGTGCGACCTTACGGTATGTGGGAATTGCGATTCCGATTGTAAATGAAGAATACTTCGCGAGACAATATCATTTGAATGAAGTGTAAAATAAGAATCTCCAGTAGAATTCAGTGCTTTTATACTTGATTTTCTACAGGAGATTTTAATTAATAAGTGAAACGCAATATTCAATTAAAATCCAATAAATACGTGGCTTTCAGCATCTATACGCGTAGCCGTGAATAATATTGGCTTAATTAAACCTTTTCATAAATATTCTGAGATGGTAAAATTGAAATATGAAAAAAGAAAAAAAGAAACGAAGTTTTAGAAATGAGGTTATTTTTCTCACCCTTTCCGCATGTATTATTTCTGTTTTTATTTTAGGAATTGTGCAGACGGCATTATCGCTGTATCATTTTTCAGAACAGGCACACACCGATTTGAAATTTTATCTGGAAAACACAAATGGACAGTTTGATACAAGAGTTAAAAATATGGAAAATATGATTATCTCTTTTCGAAACAATAAGATATTGAAGCAGTTCATGGAAGGAGATAACTATAATATAGAAGAGGTGAGAGAGCAGTTCATAAGTGCTGCCAATCTATTTTCGGAAGCTAATGTCGTGAATTCGGTGCATCCATTCGTCGACTGTGTATATTTATTCAACAGCAAAGGAAAGTGGGTACATAGTCAATTCTATCCGATGGTTGTAGAAAAATTGGAGATACAAAACCAGTTTTTAAAAGAAATCAGCGAAGAGTTCATGAAAAGTGAGAAAGAGTACCGATATATATCTATAGAAGAACGAACCTATGTATGTACAAGAATCTATGATGAAAATATGAATGAGACTGGATGTTGCATTTTGTCGATTGAAAAAGAAGCTGTGGAGGAGCTGTTTGATACATCCGAGTTGTACAAAGATAGACTTTGGATGGTTGCAGGAGCAGATGGGGAAGTCTTGTTTGTAAATGAAGGAGCAAGAAATATATCAAGCGGATTGGTGCAGAATCAACAGTTTTCTAATCAGGAAATAGAGGTACAAAATGAAACCTATATGATTCATGCAAAAAACACTGGATTTGGTATGAAAAGCAATCTGCTGGTGAGCAGGCAATCAATCAATCGTTCTATTTTATCAACAATCCGGCCGTTTGCATTAATTTTTATGGCTGTGATTGGAATTACAGGTATTCTTGTATTTTTAGCTTCTATGAAAATGACAAAGCCGCTAAAATGGATTGGAGAGGATATTCAAAAATTTGGAAATGGGAAATTAAATGGAAGAATGAGAGAGTTCGATACAAGAGAATTCGAAGAAATCAGCCATTTATTCAACGAGATGACAGAGCAGATAAAAGAACTGATTACAGAGGTGTATGAGAAGCAGCTTTTGGCAACACAAACACAAGTAAGATATTTGCAGTCGCAGATTAATCCGCATTTTATGTTTAATATTCTGTCCATGTTAAGTATGCGTGCTGCCCTTAGTGGAGACAAGCAGATGCAAAAGCTTTTGGGGGCATTTTCGAAGCTGATACAGGGAAAGATTTTTCGAAAAGGAGAAATACAGATTCCATTTTCGGAGGAAATAGAGCTGATTGAGTTTTATCTTTTACTACAGAGTGAGCGTTTTGCAGGAAAGATTATGTATGAAATTTGCTGTGACGAGGAGGTCAAAACAGCTAAAATACCAAGACTGATGATTGAACCTCTTGTAGAAAATGCGGTGGCACACGGCTTAGAGCCAAAACAGGAAAAAGGAAATATAACGGTCGTGGCAAAAGAGCAAAATGGAAAGCTTTGGATTCAAGTAAAGGATAATGGAGTTGGGTTTGACGTGAAAGAACTAGAGAAAAAGGAGCAGAAGGCAGATAAAAAGCATACACATATCGGTTTGATAAATACGCAGCAAATGCTTCGGACAGTTTATGGAGAAGAAGCGACGATGGAGATTGAAAGCGAAATAGATGCCGGAACGTGTGTTACGATTTGTTTACCACTTGAAAAGGAGGCACCGCCATGTGGAAAGTAATGATTGCAGATGATGAACCGTATATTCGAGAAGGACTGGAAAAATTGATTGACTGGAGTGCGATTGGTTGTGAGCTTGTGTACAGCGCTGAAAACGGACAAGAACTTTTAGAAGAGGTTCAAAAGTGTTCGCCGGATGTAGCGGTCATAGATATTAAAATGCCGGTGATGAGCGGCATGGAGGTTGCTGAGTTCATCTATAAGAATAATATTCCTACAGTTATTATATTTCTGACTGCGTATGCTGATTTTCAATATGCACAAAAAGCAATACAATATAAGGTGAGTGACTATATTATAAAAACGTCTGCATTAGAAGAAATTCCTGTTGCGATTGAGCGGATTCGTAAGAAGAAAGAGAGTGAGGTGATCAGGTCATATCGTATGATTATGATCACTCCGGTCAGACAAAGGGAAAAAGTGAGAAAATTTTTTACACACGCATTTCATTCCATTGAATATCAGATTCTTACCCTTGGGAATCAGGAAGAGGGTATTATGGTTACGGAGAAAAATGGGAGTCAGATAGAAGAAATTATGCAAGGGTGTGAAAAGATGCGAGGTTTTTGTGAAAATTTTCTAGGGGAGAAGCCAAAGATTATATGTAGTGCACCGTATCGTAAGGAGGAGGATACATTGCTCTTATATGGGCAGATCCAGGCGTATACCAAAAAAAAGAAACATGAGGAACAGATTATACTTTTGGAAAAAGAGCAGATGCCGGAGTCGGAAGAGGTTGGAAACCTTTTGAATCGTGTTCAGAATTATATACAGAACCATTATGCCGAGCGGATTACATTAGAGGATATTGCGGAGGCAGTTCATGTCAGCTCTGGATATCTTAGTCGTTTCTATAAGATGAAAGTTGGAAAGAACCTGTTCGATACGATTAATTCGCTGCGGATTGAGAAAGCAAAGGCACTTTTGGAAAAAGGGGAAAAAAAGATTTACGAGGTAGCGTCAATGACCGGATTTGAGGATACGGCATATTTTTCAAAAGTCTTTAAGAAGTATGCGGGATGTCCACCGAAAGAATACGAGCAGACATGTGGAAGGAGATAGTGTGAAGAGAAGAAGAATAGTTTTGGGGCTTATCCTTTTCTGTTTGATTTTTACGGGATGCCAGAAAAAGGAAAAAGAAAAAGTAGAGATTACACTGATACATGGATGGGGAACGATGGAAGAAGAGCATATTCGAATGAGGGAAATTTATCAGGATTTTGAAAAAGAGTATCCCAATATCAAACTGAATCTAATGTCTATGACTTCATCGGAGGAAGTGGTAGAGAAAGTGGGGAATATGCTTTCGGTTGGAGAAATCCCGGATCTAGTGTTCATGGGAGGCTATGGAAAGGATTCTGTGTATCGATTTATGGTGGAGAATGAAAAAGCGTTAGATCTGATGCCTTATCTAGACAAGGATAAAGATTTCAAGCAAAATATTGCACCGGAGATTATTTCTTACTGGGAACAGAGTGGACATTTGTATACGTTGTCTGATGTGTTGCTCGCAGCAGGGGGATATTGGTATAATGAGGAAATTTTCAAACAGGCAGGTATCGAGGAAGTGCCAGTGACATGGGCAGAATTTTTCGATGTATGTGATCGGATACAAAAGTGGTCTGAAGAAAGTGGAAGTGGCGTGATTCCGGTAATTGTCACACAAGAGAACAGTACCTATTTAGCAGATGCGCTTTTGTTAGATACCTCAGCGTCAAAAGAAAAAGAATTAATGTCTAACTTGATAGAAGTTGAAGATGATGAATATCGCAATGTGTTAGAAGCGATGAGACGAATGAATCAATATGATATTGAATCAGGAAGAGAATATGGTTACAGAGATGTTGGTAGTATGTTCAACAGTCAAAAAACAGCCATTTATGTCAATGGTGTTTGGGCTGGAAAATTAATTGATAAAAAAATAAACGCAAGGTATGCCACATTTCCGGGAAGAGAGGGGAAATCCTCTTCTTGTTTATCAGCATGTATTGGATATGTTGTCGGGAACACTATGGATAAGGAAAAAAAGGATGCAAGCGTCAATTTTTTGAAATATATACTTAGTGAAGAGGTGCAGGAGAGAATTCTTCTGGAGACCGGACAGATGCCGTCCAATCCACAAGTTGATCTCGAAGACTATAAACAACAGGAGCCGAGATTATATCAGTCAGTACAGGAAGTTCGGCAAGCGGATAGAAAGATCGAGGTGCCTAGTAATCTATGGACGACGGAGCAGATGGAAGTCTTTCAGAATGGCATTTTAAATGTATTGGGAGGAAAAAAAGAAGAAACAGAGTTTATTGCAGAATTAAAGAGACAGTAAAGAGGCAGGTTGTATCCTGTCTTTTTTTATGGGTCAATAAATTACAAGAAAATATGGAAAAGATAAATAAAATACAGAAAATGTAGAAAGAGAAGCAAAAAGATAGAAATAATGCAAAAAAGAGTTAACAACATCCATAGAGTGCGAAAAGACAGTATGGTAATCTAAATATAACAAATCTCAAGGAGGATATAAAAAATGAAAAAGAGAAAAATTACCAGTCTGATTTTGATTGCTGCAATGGTTTCGTCTATGGCTTTGGCAGGATGCGGGAAATCAGAAGAAAAAAAAGAGGAAGGAAAAAAATCAAGTGACAACGTTTTGGAATTTTATCATGGATACTATCAGGACGAGTCAGAATGGGCGCCTGCACAGGTAATGCGTGAAATCTATGATGGATTTGCAAAAGAACATGCCGATGGAGATGTAGAGTTCAAACCAATTCCGACAGAAGATATTGACAGTGTAGTAGAGAATAAGGTGGCTGGTGGCGGATACCCGGATATGATCGACCTTGCAGGACGTTCAGTATCGCTTTCTGCAATTTCGCAGGGACTTCTGCTGGATATGAAACCATACATAGATGAAGAGGGAATCAAAGATAATGTTGGAATCAACTATACACAAAATGATGTAGATGGAAAAATTTACACGGTACATGATCAGCTTTTGACATTGGGATACTGGTACAATGATAAAGTTCTTGCAGATGCAGGCGTAGCGGCGCCGGATACATGGAAGGACTGGGCGGCATTTGAGACTGCTATGGAACAAGTTCGCTCATCAGGGAAGGATATATATGCATATGGAGCCGGACAAGGTTCTGCGAGATGTTTTAATGCAATTCTTGGTATGTCAGAAGGCGGAAGAAAAATGTTAGAAGAACCTTTGACAGAAGATACAATTGCTTCTAAAGAATTTGAAGAGGCATTCAAACAGGTAGCGGGCATGGATCAACAGAATGGTTCAGCGAATGCCAGCAGCAGTTCTGATGACGGAGCAAATGACTGGGCGGCAGATTTTAACAAAGGAAAATCAGCAGTATTCTTTAATGGTGTATGGGCAGCAGGTGGATTTGAAGATACAACAAACTTTAAACCGGCAATTTTCCCTGGAAATGTAGCGCTTTCAGCAGCAAGTGGCGGAATCACAATCGCAAATGATATGAGTGATGAAAAGAAAGAATTAGCATTGGAATTTGTCAAATATATGACAAGTGATGAAGTACAGACAAGAATTTTTAAAGAAGTAGGGGCGAACCCATGTACTACAACATTAGATTTGAATAAGCTCGCAGAAGGCTCAGACGAAAAGACAGTTCTTTTGGCAGAAGCATGTGCAAAAGCAAATGAGGCAGAACATATTGTAGCAACATTAGATGCACAGTGGGGAAGTGATATTGCAAATGCAATTGGAAATAAATTGATTGAGTCAACAGTATCAGGTGCCGATATAAATGCAAAATTTGAAGAGTTAAAGACAGAACTGCTTGGATTGATTGGATAAGATCATTGAGAAAGCTGCTTTGAGAATATGTTTTGTCTCAAAGCAGCTTTCTTGTGTACGATTTATATAGAGGAGGTACAGCATGGAAACGATTGGAAGAAAACAAAAATTAAGAAAAAATATGTTTATCTTTGCTTTTCTATTACCAACACTGGTTTGTTTTTGTGTATTTTATTTATATCCGATTTTGACTGTGGTTATTAGTTCGTTTTCAAAATGGGATTTTACAAATTTGAATAATATGCAGATGTACTCATTTTCACATCTGTTTGATAATTATAAATATATTTTTGAAAAATACCCATATTTTTGGGAAGGACTCAGGAACTCTTGTATTTGGGCGTTGTGTGGATTACTTATACAGGTTCCAATTGCGACAGGAGTTGCATTGATTATCTCAAAGAAATGTAAGGGGTGGAAACTTGCAAGAAATATTTATGTTATTCCGAACATTATTTCATCAGCGGCAATGGGATTGATCTTTTTGCAGTTATATAATCCGAAATATGGAATTATCAATGAAATCATCAGCGTGTTTGCGCCGAATTTTAAAGAGAATATTTTATTTATTCCAAAAGTAAATATGATCGCTCTGACATGTGCATATATTTTCTTCGCTGGAACAAATATGATCATGGTACTGGGACAGATCAATGCAATTCCCGAAGAAGTCCGAGAAGCTGCATTACTGGATGGTGCAAGAGGATGGAAGTTGGATCGTTGTATCATCTTACCACTGATAAAAGATACAATTAAGACTATCAGTATTCTATCTGTATCAGCAGGGTTCCTGTTATACAATGAAGTTTACTTTTTGACAAATGGAGCAGCTGGAACAAAAAGTATCAGTTTCCTTATTCGAGAACTTGCGGTTGTCAGTCCGAGAGCGCAGTATGCAAGAGCGAATGCAATTGGTACAATACAGATTATTGGAGGATTGGTGCTAATCTTTATAATTAACATGCTGTTTCGTGAAAGGAAAGAAAGGAGCAGAGTATAATGAGAAAACAAAAAAAAGAAAAAGAGATTGTCCGCGGTGTAGGAAGAGGTGGGAAAATAGTCTCTTATATTGTGATGATTGCAGTTGCGGTCATTTCTCTGTTTCCAATCATATGGGTTGCAATTTCTTCTTTAAAAGCCGATCCATTGGCAGAACCGGGATTTACACTGCCGAAGGCACTTTGCTTTGATGGATATGTTGGCGTCTTTGCAGATATGAATATTATGCAATACTTTTTTAACAGTTTTAAGGTGGCTGGGATTTCAGTTTTATTGAGTATTATCATGATTTCCATGTCAGCATATGTTGTTGCGAGAATGCAGTTTCGATTCAAAACGGTAGTGAGCGTGATGCTGATGTCTACATTATTTATTCCGCCTACTGCGATGACATTCCCAGTATATAATTTGGTCAATGGCATGAATATCAATGATAGCCATGCAGGACTCATCATGATTTATACATGCAGCGGTATTGCAGTCAGTTTTATGGTTATTCGAAATTATTTTATGACTATCCCCAAGGAACTTGAAGAGGCGGCCCGAATTGATGGATGTGGATATATACAGACATTTTTTAGAATTATGCTTCCAATCGCAAGACCTGGTATTTTTACAGCGGCAATGCTTGCATTTATGAATTACTGGAATGAGTACTATTGGGCTTCTATGGTTTTGACAACCAAAGAGTTAAAGACCGTTCCGGCAATTTTGGCACAATTTCAGAATGCATTTTCCACAAATTATAATGGAATGTTTTCTGCAATTGTTGTAATTTTACTTCCACCGGTTATTTTGTTCTGTTGCTTTAGCAAGTACTTTATAGAAGCGCTTTCCGGCGGAGCAGTTAAAGGATAATAAGGAGAGAAGATGATGAAACAAGTAACAGCTATTCTGCTAGGTGCAGGACAAAGAGGAGCAGAAGCGTATGCTTCTTATGCATTAGATTATTCAAATGAATTAAAATTTGTAGGTGTGGCGGAGCCACGAAAAGATAGAAGAGAAGAGTTTGCAAGATTACACGGAGTTCCAAACGAAAATGCCGTGGCTTCTGATATGGAACTGCTAAACAGACCCAAAATGGCAGATTGTGTGTTGATTTGTACGCAGGATCAGATGCATTATGGGGCGTTGAAACTGGCAGTAGAAAAGGGCTATCATATTTTGTGTGAAAAGCCGATTTCGCCGGTTAAATCAGAATTGGAGGAGATTAAAAAGTTGGCGGAAGGGCATGACAAGGTTATCAGCATCTGCCATGTCCTTCGATATTCCCCATTTTTCAGAGAGATTAAAAGGCTTTTAGACGTTGGAAGTATTGGAAAGTTGATGGATATTCAGCATATTGAAAGTGTGGGGTATTGGCATATGGCTCACAGCTTTGTAAGGGGAAACTGGAGAAATAAGGCATTGAGTAGTCCAATGATTTTGCAAAAATGTTGTCATGATATGGACATTTTGTTATGGCTTGTTGGTTCTTCCTGTACGAGACTGAGCAGTTTTGGAAGTCTTACGCATTTCAAGAAAGAGAATGCACCAAAAGACGCACCGGCTTATTGTTTGGATGGATGTGTACATCGCGAAGCATGTCCATACTTTGCGCCCAGATTCTATCTAGAAGACTTAGAGGAAAAGAACGGGACATTTGCGAAAGTAGTAAGTCTTAAAACGGATAAAGAATCTGTGCTCAATGCATTGAAAGACGGACCGTATGGTAGATGTGTGTATCACTGTGATAATGATGTGGTAGATCATCAAGTTGTAAATTTACAATTTGAAAATGATGTGACAGTCAGCATGACGATGTGTGCTTTTACAAATAAATGTGAGAGAGTCATCAATCTAATGGGAACAAAAGGTCAGATACGCGGCAACATGGAAAAAAATGAAATTGTGGTGGAGGACTTTGTAACGGGAAAAACAACAAAGATTGTTGTAAAGGTTCCTAAAGGTGGACATAGCGGAAGTGATGTGTCAATGATGAAAGAGTTTGTTAATCTTGTTGCAACAGGAGGCACGGCAAAAAGTGTAAGTGCGGCATCGGAATCTGTGGAGAGTCATCTGATGGCGCTTGCGGCAGAAGAAAGCAGAAAACACGATGGCGCAGTATACGAAATGAAAGGATTTGGAGAGAGATAATGAACAAGGAAATATGGAATCGAACGGAATGGTTTAGAAAAGACAGATTTGGGATGTTCATTCACTGGGGATTATATGCAATTCCCGCACTTGGTGAATGGATTATGTCTGAAAAAAGAATGAAAGTGGAAGACTATGAACAATACTTTGAGCAGTTTGATCCAACGAATTACAATCCAAGAGAGTGGGCAAAACTTGCCAAAAAAGCAGGTATGCAGTATGCGGTATTGACTGCAAAGCACCATGATGGATTCTGTCTGTATGATTCTGCTCTGACAGATTATAAGGCTACAAATACAAAGGCAGGGCGGGATCTTGTACAGGATTTTTTAGATGCATTTCGTGCAGAAGGGTTGAAGGTTGGACTTTATTTTACATTGATTGACTGGCATCACCCGGATTATCCAAAATATAACGATGCTTTCCACCCGATGCGTCAGAATGAGGCATATAAAGATGAAAAGATCGATTTTGACCGATATTTGGACTACATGCATGGACAGGTGGAAGAGATTGTCACAAATTATGGGAAGTTGGATATTTTATGGTTTGATTTTTCCTATGACGATATGTGTGCGGACAAGTGGAGAGCCGAAGAGTTGATTCAGATGGTTCGGAAACACCAGCCGGATGTGATCATTGACAATCGTTTGGAAGGTTCAGGAGAGAAAAATGGAAGTATTGTAACGGATACACCAAGCAGTTACAGTGGAGATTTTGCAAGCCCGGAGATGATTATACCACCTGGGGGGATGAGAGATCTCAAAGGAAAGCCGATTCCGTGGGAACTGTGTGCGACATTGAACAATCATTGGGGCTATTGTTACCATGATCATACATATAAAACACCACAGACGGTAATACGCAAATTGGTAGAGTGCGTCAGCAAAGGCGGTAACTTTATTTTGAATGTGGGACCAGATGCAAAAGGAAACATTCCAAAGGAAAGTCAGGATATTTTGGAGGTTGTTGGAGAGTGGATGAAGGATAACGGAGAAAGTATTTACGGATGCGGAATTTCCGAGTTTGATAAGCCTGAGTGGGGACGATATACTCAGAATGGGAAGACGGTTTATGCTCATATTTATGAAACTCCGCTTGGAGCATTGCCGCTTTATCAAATTAGCCCAAACCAAATAAGAAAAGTCACCTTTTTATCAAGTGGGGCAGAAGTACAGAGGGGAGAGGCGTGGAATACGGCAATGTATTCAGACACACCATTTGTAGCGTTAGGGGAAAATCCGGTGTTCAGTTATCCGCTACCGAATGCACTGGATACGGTATTGAAAATTGAATTGAAGTAAAGAAGTGTTTTGTGCCTTTGATGGGAAAATTCATACAAAGAAACGCCAGTTCCGGTAAATGCCGGTTCTGGCGTTTCTTAATCAGAGGCTTTTTTACAGCCCCCCTTTTCTCCATCAAGATATGCTATACCAGATAATTTATCATCATGCCAAGTGCATAATAATTGTTTAAGGCATAGGCGCCGTTTCTTGAATACATATTAAATGCGTGATACGGGCTGCTCATAGCTTCTGCCTGTGCAGACTCAATATCGTTGTTGATCAAAGTACTGGAGTTTACCGCCATTCCGCTTGAAGCCTTGTTAAAGGCTGTGTTGGCAATCCCGCTTGAGTCGGTGATTAAATCCTTTGTCAACGAAGGATTCTCTTTCATGTTTTTAGCCAGGACTTCTTTGTCAAGCTTCAACGTAGCGTCTTTGTTTACTGTGATTCCAAGCTGCTCTAAGGATTTCTCTGACCCTAATCCCCTAACAAGATTTCGAAGCTGTTGGTCAATGCCACTGCCTCTGTCATAATTGTCGTTCAACAATTTCAACGAAGAATTGTAAGCATTCACTAAATCTTCCACAGCAGAAACCGTTTTCTCAACATCCACGTCTGCGCGTATAGTTGTCTTGCCTGTACCCTTTAACGTAACGCCGATCCTGCCGGAGTTCACAGACACATCATTACTGTAGGACTCATATTTGACCTTATTTCCGTTGGTTGTCACAGAGTAAATGGAGTTTGCCGCCTCTGTCCGAACATTATCCAGACCTTTAGCTGCTCCAAGCTCACCATTTACTTCAAAACCATTTGCTTTTCCGGTATATGTTCCGGTCAGCTCCAAGGTTGCCACACCGTCTTTTTGAACCACAGTTGCCCGTACATTGGCATCGCCACTGTTAATTTGGTCTGCGGCCTCCCTCAGCATCTCTGCGTTGGTCTTTGAAGAACCGTCTGCATTGACAGCACTTACATTAACATTCACGGATTTGATACTGTTTCCTACAGAAAAATTCATATCTTCGGACGCTGTATCCGAAGCCTTCACACCTGCGCTTACATTGGTCTGAGCCTGCGCAAGCTGATCAACATCCAATGTAAGCTCCTTGACATCTCTGAGATTCAGCTTTTCCGTGGCAGTCGCCACAGTTTTATCAGAGCTTGACACTGTCAGATCTTTCATTACACTAGATTTATTGCTCTCTCTCAGCGTATTGGCAGCGCTCATCAGATTAGACATCGAGGAGTTATACTCCTTCATAAACTTCATACTGTCTTTCAAAGGTCCTTTTACAGGTGACACAGACGAAACCGGAGATTTTGAATATCTCGGGTTCTTAGCCAGCGCTTGCGCCAGTCTGACATCATTGATGGATGACTGATAGTTATAGTATCCCATACTATGAGAACTAATTCCGTTAATTGCCATAAATTTCCCTCCTTTCCTGAGCAATATTTATAAATCTCTATATAGTCTTTCGACCATTTAAACATAAATATTAACCTTTCGCCCTAATGTGGGCTGTATTCACTACAATTCTATCCTTATGCAGAGCAGTCCACAGAAACTACCGGAGCCACCGTAACCTCCACATTCGGAGCAGGGGCTCCCACAGAAACACCCGGTACGCCCGACATACCCGACACAATCCCTGTGCAACCGGACATCGTGTCCGCATAAGAATCTGCAATCTGCTTGTATCGATAATCATTCAGTGACGGTTTGACAAAAATATCGTCAAAGGATGCCGTCTGACAATGCTCCTGTGCTTTTCTGGCTGTCCTCTTTTTTCTCAATTCTTCGGCAAGGCGCTGTTCCTGCTTAAACTTCATCTTTCTTGCCGCAGCTCTTTTCTGCTGACAGATCCGTTCTTCTTTATGAAGTCTGGCAATTTTGATGTTCCCGCTCTGAATAAGTTTCTTTATTTTACGGATGATCATGGCTGCCTCTGTAGGATCCTTGACGTGCCATTTCACCTTCTGGATCTCTCCTTGTTTCTGTGCGATCAGTCCTCGCACAGAAGCGACATTTTTCGCATTTGCAAGCTGCATCATACTCTGACTTTGGGAATATTTGTATTTGACTGCAAAAGGGCTTTCCTTTTTCGCCTTATTCTGGCTGAATAAAGAATCCTTTTTCTCGTCTTTTTTCGGATAAAGCCAGGAAAAATCCGGTTCCTTTTTCTCTTCCATGGCTGTCCATTTGGAAACATCTCCGTTTTCATCCAATACAAGTCCCATCCCGGTCAGCTCTTTGTCCATAAGCGCTGCCTGTACTTGAGAGGAAAACCGGTAATCACCCATCTGATCTAAAATATTCTTTACCTGATTTTTCAATTCTTCATCATTTGTCATCTTATTTAGAAGCTCAGGCGAGATGGCAACATGATTCAATCCTTTTTGAGAAACAGCATAATTTTTGATTTGTTCTGTGTTTGAAAAAGATATAAAATCAAAACGGATATTTTTATACGTATTTTTTAATTCGTTTATAAGTTTCTCCGTATCTGACAGTTGATTTCCTTCAGACAAAGTCTGTTGCAATGACGAATAAGGCGATACCGACGCTGAAGGAGCTGTCTGAACGTACTGCTTTTGATTTGTTACTCGCATAAAACTGCTCCTTTCCTGTAAAATCCAGATTACACAAATGTCCCGTTCTTTACACTTCCACAATCCTATATAAATATATCGGATGATTTTTCGAAAAAGAAAAGGAGAAATTCATAAAATTTCTCCCCAAAATGCCGTAATATGAAACGTTCCCTGCGAGAATCGAACTCACAACCAGTGCTTAGGAGAGCGAGTAGGTAGTGTCAATTCCGGACAAGAACTATCATTATAAGCCCCTTAAATTCAAGGTTTTTTACAGCCCCTTTATTCATTGACAAAGCGCACTTTATTATAGCATTTAATTTTGAAGGCTGTAATTTATCGTTCTTGCTTGCAAGAAACATGACAAATCTTGTATAATAAAATGGATGATAACGCAGGATATGGGATACACAGAGATGTTTGGATGAGGAAAAAGGTATGCATGAAGTAAGCCTGAAAGAGAATTTAAAAAAGATTATTATTTTATCAGTTTGTATCACAGTGTTGTTATTTCTGATAGGATGCGGTATTGTGTATGCTTTTGTAAAGACGATGAACCGTGCGACGGAAATAAGAATGCAAGAGGAAGCCATCAGCTATCGCCAACAGATCGAGCGGCAGATTGACCGGAAATTTGATATTTTAACTTCTATGGCAGGGTTGATCGGAACTTCGAGACTTGATCAGAAAGATTCTTTTCGGGATGCATTTTTAAATGCTACAGACGAGAATGGATTTTTATATGTCGGTTATTTTGATATGGAAGGGGAAGGGATATACACCCTTTCAGATTCTGATATGCTTTATGATACATCTCTGGAGGAGATGAAACCGCAGTTACAGGATATTGTAAAGAAATCTTACCGGGGAGAACAAGCAGTGTCGGATGCTTTTATGGGGCAGCTTTCTAAGCAGAAAGTCTTCGTTTTTGGAGTTCCGGTCTATTATGAGGATAAAGTAGTAGGTTCACTGACTGCAACATCCAGGGTTGATGTGTTTTCTAAAGTTTTGGAAAAACGGCAAGTGTTTTACGGGAGCGGTTCGGTACATCTTATAAACATGGACGGGAAATTTATCATTAGTTCGGATCCTTCCGCTGATTCGGAAAAATATTTTAATATTCTGGAAGCTCCGTACTTGCGGGAAGAAGCAATGAATGAAGTCAAAAATGCTATGGGGAAACGTGAAAATGCAAAGGTCTCTTTTTATTATGACGAAGAAGAGTATTCTGCATTGTTTGAGCCTATGGATGTGAATGGATGGTATTTGCTGTGCATTAATTCTTCAGAAAATGTAAATCGAAATCTGTACCGGCTTGTATATACCGCCATAATATTTTATGTACTTGTCAGCGGATTGTTTGTCTTTACACTGATTTATGGTTATCGAATGACGAAGCGGATTTATCGTATGTTCCAAAAAGCGGCATATTATGATAAGCTGACGGGACTTTATAATGTAAAGCATTTCGTAGAATTAGCAGAGGCGGAGTTAAAAAAAGGCAGGGAATCTTCGATCGTAGTATTGAATGTGCGTCAGTTCAAATTTATTAACGAATTTTTTAAAAGGGAACAGGCGGACAAGCTGTTACAGTATATTGCGCGAGTATTGCAAGAAGCGATTGGCGAAGAAGAATATACGTGCAGAGAGAATGCCGATATGTTCTACTTGCTGCTCAAAGAAAACGAAAAAGAACGTCTGAGAGAACGGATTCTTGAAATCTGCGATCGGATTAGTGAGACAAATGAGATTAAAGCTACAAATTACCATGTTGCCATGCGATGCGGGATTGCCGGATTTTATGAGGATGAAGAGCTTCATGACGTGATCGTTCATGCCATGTTTGCGCTTGAAAAGGCGAAGAAAAATCAAGAAGAAAATATATGTTTTTTTAACAAAGAACTCTACGAACAGGAGCAGCTTCAAAATTATGTAGAAAGACATGCAAGCGCGGCAATAGACAATGAAGAGTTTCGTTTGTTCCTTCAGCCGAAAATCGATCTGGAGAAGAACTCTCTGGCAGGAGCAGAGGCGTTGGTACGCTGGATAAAAAGCGACGGAAGTATGATATATCCCGGAGATTTTATTCCGGTTTTTGAGAAAAACGGATTTTGTGCGAACTTAGATCTGTATATGTTCGAGAGAGTGTGCCGTCAGCTTCGCGCATGGATAGATGCGGGGTATGAGCCGGTGCCGGTTTCCGTCAATCAGTCAAAGCTGACATTCTATAAAGAGAATTATGAGGAGAAATTGTACGCTTGTCTGGAGAAGTATCAGATTTCGGCATCTTTGATCATATTAGAAATTTTAGAAGATCTTGTAATAGAAGATGTGGAGAAAATGAATCTGCGGCTGAACCGGTTAAGAGCAAAAGGTTTTCGAATATCTATGGATGATTTTGGAAGCGGATATTCTTCTCTTAATACACTGGGAAGGTTAAAAATCGATGAGGTAAAATTGGACAGGGCATTTCTTAAAGAGGCGATGGAAGACCGGGAAGAAAATACCCGTATCATTGTAGAAGAGGTTGTCCGCATGTCGAAGAAATTATCGATTTCTACAGTTATGGAAGGAGTTGAAACGAAACAGGACGAACAATTTGTGAAACGGATCGGATGTGACAAAGCGCAGGGTTATTTATACAGCCGTCCTGTCAGTGCAGAAGTGTTTACAAGTGATATACTTGCCAAAAGGTCAGAAACAGAAGTAACAGAAGTAGTTTCTGAGGATTTGGATAAAAATGTCTGCACAGAAGGGGACCGGAAAATAGATTTTAAAGCGTATACGAAAAAGATATGGGAAATCTATTTTTTCGGAGACAGGAGCCAGACGTCCAACCTGTCGGATGAATTTATAGAAGACGCTGTAGTTATCGGAACAGGGAAGCATGAATTCTATGAAAGTCTGGAGGCGCTTTCCGAAGCGATTTCCGCAGAAATCATAGAAAGAAAAAATATCCATTTTGAATTTAAAGAATTCTGGTGTGAGGAAAAGGAAGTTTCACCGGAAGTTACGTTCGTATATGGCGGTCTGGTTATATGGTGGGAGAGTGAAGACAAACAGGTAACGATCGACATGGATACACGTTTTACTGTTTTATACCGAAAATCCGAAGGAAGATGGAAGATTGCACATGTACATCAGTCATTACCGAATGGAGACCAGGCGGACGGCGAATTCTATCCTAAAACGCTGGCGGAACAGCTTAGGGAGGAGAAGGAAGCGGCTTATACATTAGCAGAGCTTGCAAAGAGAGACCCGATGACGGGACTTTTGAATTACAGGGAGTTTGAAAAGGTGTTCAGCAAAGAGAAAAGAACGGGAGAATGGCTCTTTGTGGCAGACCTGGATGACTTTAAAAAGGTGAATGATAATTTCGGACATATGAAGGGAAATGAGGTTCTGAAGAATGTGGCAAATGTACTGCGGACGTCTGTGCGCAGAGACGATCTTGTGTGCCGGATGGGCGGCGATGAATTTATCCTATTGTGCAGAAAGATCGTTGATGATAAAGACGTGCGGGAATTAATGCAGAGGCTCATGAGTTGTCTTAAGGAGATCGATCTGATGGAAAAAGGATGGTGCGGTATTTCTATCGGGGGAACGAAGATACGCCGGGAAGATACACTGGAAGAAGCGTTTATGCGCGCGGATCAGGTATTGTATAGTGTGAAATTAGAAGGAAAGAATCATTGGAAGATCATTGTGTAAGTGACAAAACTTTTAAGTTCAGACTGTGAGAATAAATGAAGGAATACAAATAAAAATGAAGATGTTAAGTAAGAAAGCAGTACAGCGATTGTTAAGCGTACTTATGATATTTGCACTGTGTATCAGTGTGGGAGTGACTGCTCAGGCAGTCCCGAAGATTCAAAAAGAGGAACCGTTTCCAGAAGGAATGACAGAAGAGGAGCGAAATAAGGAGGAAAAGAAGCGGCAGAAGCAGATCTATGACATGCCGGTTCAGACCAATGAGATCCCAAACTGGCCTCAGGGACCCGGAACATATGGCTATGCAGGAATTGTGATGGATGTAGATACCGGAGCGGTACTGTACGGAAAGAATATTGACGACCAGCATTATCCGGCCAGTATTACAAAGGTGTTGACGGCGCTTGTGGCGTTGGAAAACGGCGCAGCGGAAGATCCGGTTGTGTTTTCTCATGACTGCGTATCTTTTCTCCAGCCCGGAGATTCCGCCGTAGGCTTAAAAGAGGGAGATAAGATCACTTTAGAGCAGGCGCTTTACGCTACGCTCCTTGCTTCGGGAAACGAGGCGGCGTACGCGGTAGGAGAGAATGTAGGGAAGATGGCAGGGCACGACTATGCCTGGTTTGTAGAGCAGATGAATCTCCGGTGTAAGGAACTTGGCGGAACAAACTCTAATTTTGTGAATACAAACGGACTTCACGATGCGAACCATTATACCAGCGCCAGGGATATGGCGCTGATCGGGAGAGAGCTTTTCAAACATCCTGAGTTTTTCAAGATCGTGCAGACAACAGAGTATAAGATTCCCAAAAGCTCTACTTGTGAAGAGCATGTGTTCCAGCAGAAACACAAGATGTTGCAGCCACAGAGGGAGGCGTATTACAAGTATGCTGTCGGCGGAAAGACGGGATTTACGTCGGATGCATTATCCACATTGATCACCATGGCTGAAAAAGGCGATAGGAGACTTGTGTGTGTAGTACTGAGAACCAGAGGAGGCATTCATATTTACCCGGATACAAAGAATCTGTTTGAGTATGGATTTGATAATTTTGAAAAAATTTCGGTGAACGGACAAGAAACCTCCGAGGATGTGGAGGAAATTCTGGCGGATGAAAGCGGTAAGACAAGCGGTTATGTTATGCTTCCGAAAGGAGCTGCGTTTGCAGACCTTGAAATGAAATTGACCGAGGATCCGGAGCGAAGCGGTGAGGCGGTTTTAACTTACAGCTACGGCGGGAATTTTGTCGGCTCGGCAAGAGCAAAACTGAGCCAAAGTTATCTAGAAAAGCATAAGCAAAAATCGGAGAAAAAGGTAACAAAGAGAAAAGAATCAAAGAAAAAGGATGAGAAAGCGCTTGGAGTTATCGATAAGCTGAAAGATAGGAGCAAAAAAGAAATTCTCGTTCTTGCAGGACTGACGATCTTACTGATGATACTGATCTTATGGTTTTTTGTGAGAATCGCAAGATGCAGGAAGAAACGAAGAAAGAGACGCAGAAGACGTTAAAAAGAAAGATAAAATGCGTGTTGCAAGTAAAAACCCCTTGACGAATCAAGGGGTTTTTACTTATAATTACAGAGTGTAGAGAACAACAATGACGAAGACAGTAAGTTATATCAGAACATTGCAGCGAGCCGGAGACGGTGAAAGTCCGGTATCAGTAAGATATATCTGAATATCACTTCCGAGTTGCAGATGTCGAAAGAATGGAATCATCGAGTAGGCAATGCCGGATTTTCCCCGTTACAGGAAAGACATATGATAGTATGTTTAGGTGGTTTATAAGCGTGAGTAATGCTCTCGTCCTATACAGATAGGACGGGAGTTTTTTAATGAAAAAAGGAGGATCATCATGTATAAGAAAGTTTCAACAGATCTTAATTTTGTGGACAGAGAAAAAGCGACAGAAAAATTCTGGAATGAAAACAGCATTTTCGAAAAAAGTATGAAACAGCGTGAGGGCAGCGAGATGTATATGTTCTATGACGGACCGCCGACTGCCAATGGGAAGCCGCATATCGGTCATGTGCTTACCCGTGTTATTAAGGATATGATTCCGAGATACCGTACAATGAAAGGTTATGAAGTACCGAGAAAAGCAGGCTGGGATACGCATGGACTGCCGGTAGAGCTGGAAGTGGAGAAACTTCTGGGCTTAGACGGAAAAGATCAGATCGAGGAATATGGTTTAGAACCGTTTATCAATAAGTGTAAAGAAAGTGTTTGGAAATACAAGGGAATGTGGGAGGATTTCTCCGGCACGGTCGGTTTCTGGGCAGATATGGAGAACCCCTATGTAACATACCACAATGAGTTCATCGAGTCTGAGTGGTGGGCGCTGAAACAAATCTGGGACAAAGGGCTGTTATACAAAGGTTTTAAGATCGTGCCTTACTGTCCACGCTGCGGAACTCCGCTTTCCGCACAGGAAGTGGCGCAGGGCTACAAGGATGTCAAAGAGCGTTCGGCAATCGTAAGATTTAAAGTCGTGGGTGAGGATGCATATTTTCTTGCATGGACAACAACACCGTGGACACTTCCGTCGAATATCGCGCTATGTGTAAATCCTGAGGAGGATTACGCAAAGGTAAAGGCTGCCGACGGTTATGTTTACTATATGGCTTGCGCGCTTCTTGATACAGTTCTCGGAAAACTTGCGAAAGAAGGCGAGAAGGCTTATGAAGTTTTAGAGACTTATAAGGGAAAAGACTTAGAATATAAAGAATATGAGCCATTATATCAGTGTGCCGCAGATGTAGCCGCAAAACAGAACAAGAAAGCATTCTTTATCACCTGTGATACGTATGTAACACTCACTGACGGTACCGGTGTTGTTCATATTGCGCCTGCGTTCGGTGAGGACGATGCAAAAGTCGGACGTAAATACGATATGCCTTTTGTACAACTTGTTACGGAAAAAGGTGAGATGAGCGAGAGTACTCCGTTTGCCGGATTATTTGTAAAAAAAGCAGATCCGGAAGTGTTAAAAGATTTAGATGCAAGAGAGCTTCTCTTTGATGCTCCGAATTTTGAGCATAGTTATCCACACTGCTGGAGATGTGATACACCGCTTATCTACTATGCCCGTGAGTCATGGTTTATTAATATGACGGCGGTAAAAGATGATTTGATCGCAAATAATAATACGATCAACTGGATTCCAGAAAGTATCGGTAAAGGACGTTTTGGCGACTGGCTGGAAAATGTTCAGGATTGGGGCATCAGCCGTAACCGTTATTGGGGAACTCCGTTAAATATTTGGGAGTGCGAGTGTGGACATCAGCACTCTGTGGGAAGTATCGAAGAGTTGAAAGAAATGTCCGACAACTGTCCGGATGAGATCGAACTTCATCGTCCGTACATTGACGAAGTGACCATCCGTTGTCCGAAATGCGGAAAGCCAATGCACCGTGTGCCGGAAGTGATCGACTGCTGGTTTGATTCAGGAGCAATGCCGTTCGCACAGCTTCACTATCCATTTGAGAATCAGGAGCTTTTCGAGAAACAGTTCCCGGCAGATTTCATTTCCGAGGCGGTAGACCAGACACGAGGATGGTTCTACTCCCTGCTGGCAATTTCAACGCTTATTTTCAACAAAGCGCCGTATAAGAATGTTATTGTTCTCGGACATGTGCAGGATGAAAATGGTCAAAAGATGAGTAAATCGAAGGGAAATGCAGTGGATCCGTTTGATGCACTGGAGAAATATGGAGCAGATGCAATCCGCTGGTATTTCTATGTGAACAGCGCACCGTGGCTTCCAAACCGCTTCCATGGAAAAGCAGTGGTGGAAGGTCAGAGAAAATTCATGGGAACACTTTGGAATACCTATGCATTTTTCGTGCTATATGCGAATATTGATAATTTTGACGCCACAAAATATACATTGGAATATGATAAACTGTCTGTTATGGATAAGTGGTTGTTATCTAAGTTAAATACTTTGATCAAAGAGGTAGATGATAACCTTGCGAATTATAAGATCCCGGAGACGGCAAGAGCGCTTCAGGATTTTGTAGATGATATGAGTAACTGGTATGTCAGAAGAAGCCGTGAGCGTTTCTGGGCAAAAGGTATGGAGCAGGATAAGATCAACGCTTATATGACGCTTTATACAGCTCTTGTGGAAGTATGTAAAGCGGCGGCTCCGATGATTCCGTTTATGACGGAGGACATTTACCAGAATCTCGTAAGAAGCATCGATGAAAATGCCCCGGAGAGTATTCATTTATGCGATTTCCCGACCGCAGACGAGACCTGTATCGATAAAGAGCTGGAGCAGCATATGGATGAAGTTCTGAAGCTGGTTGTCATGGGACGTGCATGTAGAAATACTGCGAATATCAAGAACCGCCAGCCGATTGGACAGATGTATGTAAAAGCCGGATTTGAGCTTCCAGAGTTTTATCAGGAAATCGTAAGAGACGAGTTGAACATCAAAACGGTGACCTTTACACAAGAGGTACGGGATTTTACTTCCTACACCTTTAAACCACAGTTAAAGACAGTCGGACCGAAATACGGAAAACTGTTAGGCGGAATTAAGGCAGCGCTTTCTGAGCTGGATGGAAATGCAGCCATGGATGAGTTAAATGCAAAGGATGCTTTAAAGTTTGAGGTGAACGGACAGGAAGTTACACTGTTCCGAGAGGATCTACTGATCGAGTCTGCACAGATGGAAGGCTATGTATCTGAAAATGACAATGGAATTACAGTTGTTCTGGATACGAATCTGACAGAAGAGCTTCTGGAAGAAGGATTTGTGCGTGAGATTATCAGTAAGGTACAGACTATGAGAAAAGAAGCTGATTTTGAGGTTATGGACAACATTGCGATCACTTATAAGGGAACCGAGAAAGCCGAGAAGATATTCGCGGCACATGCCGAGGAAATCGGCGGAGAAACACTGGCAGCTTCCGTTACAAAGAACAGTCCTGCGGGATATGTGAAAGAGTGGAAGATCAACGGTGAAAATGTAGTACTTGGAGTAGAAAGGAAATAGCAGATGGAGTTGAAATTTGATAAAGCAGCATTTAAAAAAGACGTACAGGATAATGTAAGAAGGCTGTTCCGTAAGGAGCTTGAGGAAGCAAATCCGCAGGAGCAGTATCAGGCAGTATCTTATGCGGTAAAGGACACAATTGTGGACAATTGGATCGAGACACAGAAGAAATATGACAAAGAAGATCCAAAGATTGTCTATTATATGTCTATGGAGTTTCTGATGGGGCGCGCCCTTGGAAATAACTTGATCAATATGACTGCTTACGATGAAGTGAAAGAAGCGTTAAACGAGCTGGGGATCGATCTGAATTTTGTAGAGGACCAGGAGCCGGATCCGGCGCTCGGAAACGGAGGTCTTGGAAGACTGGCAGCTTGTTTTCTGGATTCGCTGGCTTCTCTCGGATATGCGGCATATGGCTGTGGTATCCGTTACCGCTATGGTATGTTTAAGCAGAGGATCCAGGATGGTTATCAGATAGAGAAGCCGGATAATTGGCTGAAGTATGGGAATCCATTTGAACTTCGCAGACCGGAGTATGCACAGGAAATCCGTTTTGGAGGAAATATCCGCGTAGAGTATGACGATAAGACAGGCAAGACTTTATTCAAACAGGAGAATTACGAGTCTGTACTGGCAGTTCCATATGACTATCCAATTGTAGGTTATGGAAATAATCAGGTAAACACACTCCGCATCTGGGATGCAGAGCCGATCGTGGATTTCCAGTTAGAATCTTTTGACCGGGGAGATTATCATAAAGCGGTAGAACAGCAGAATCTTGCAAAGACGATCGTAGAGGTACTTTATCCAAACGATAACCATTATGCCGGAAAAGAACTCCGCTTGAAACAGCAGTATTTCTTCGTATCTGCAAGTTTACAGTTAGCTGTTTCTAAATATATGAAAGATCATGACGACATCCGTAAACTTTATGAGAAAGCAACGTTTCAGATGAATGACACGCACCCGACGGTAGCGGTTGCAGAGCTTATGAGAATCCTTTTGGACGATTATCAGTTAGAGTGGAACGAGGCGTGGGAAGTTACGACAAAAGCATGTGCGTACACAAATCATACGATCATGGCGGAGGCTCTGGAAAAATGGCCGATCGACCTGTTTTCAAGATTGCTTCCGAGAGTTTACCAGATCATTCAGGAGATTGACCGCAGATTTATCCTTCAGGTACAGTCTTTGTATCCGGGAAATGAAGAGAAGATCCGTAAGATGGCAATTCTGCGCGACGGTCAGGTGAAGATGGCGCATCTTGCAATTGTAGCGAGTTACTCTGTAAATGGTGTTGCAAGGCTTCACACAGAGATTTTGAAGAAACGCGAGCTGAAAGATTTTTATGAGATGATGCCGGAGAAATTCAACAACAAGACAAATGGTATTACTCAGAGACGTTTCTTAAAACACGGGAATCCGTTGCTTGCAGACTGGGTGACAGAGAAACTCGGAACAGATAAGTGGGCGACAGATCTGTCACTTATGTCAGGACTTAAAAAGTATGCCGATGATGAGAAAGCAAGAGAAGAGTTCATGGAGATTAAGTTCAAAAATAAAGAACGTCTTGCAAAATACATTTTGGAGTACAACGGTGTAGAGGTTGATCCGAAATCCATTTTCGATGTACAGGTAAAGAGACTGCACGAGTACAAACGCCAGCTTCTCAATATCATGCATGTGATGTATTTGTATAACAAAATGAAAGAGCATCCGGAGATGAGCTTCTATCCGAGAACATTTATTTTTGGTGCGAAAGCATCCGCAGGATATGTCCGTGCAAAAGAGATTATTAAACTTATCAACTCTGTTGCAGATGTGGTAAATAATGACCGCAGTATTAACGGGAAATTGAAAGTTGTATTTATTGAAGATTATCGCGTGTCCAATGCGGAGCTGATTTTTGCGGCGGCAGATGTGAGCGAGCAGATTTCTACAGCTTCTAAAGAAGCATCCGGAACAGGTAACATGAAATTTATGTTAAACGGCGTTCCTACTATCGGAACAATGGATGGAGCAAACGTAGAGATTGTCGAAGAGGTGGGTGCAGAGAATGCATTTATCTTCGGACTCAGCTCTGATGAAGTTATGAACTACGAGAAAAATGGCGGATATGATCCATACCAGATATACAATAACGATCCGGAAGTTCGCCGCGTGGTAGAGCAGCTTGTAGACGGAACTTACGCAGAAGGCAATAGAGAAAGATACCGAGATCTCTATAACAGCCTTTTGAAGACAACTGCTTACGATAAAGCTGATATGTACTTCATTTTAAAAGATTTCCGCGCCTATGCAGAGGCACAGGAAAAAGTGGAAGCAGCATACAGGGACAAAGACAGATGGGCGAAAATGGCGCTTCTGCAGACCGCATGCTGTGGTAAATTCTCATCCGACAGAACAATTGAAGAGTATGTAGAAGATATTTGGAAACTAAATAAAATATAATATTTAGGACGTAGCCTTTTTCAAAAGGGCTACGTCCTAAATTGCATTTTGACCTGTACCTAAATGTAAAATGGGGTGTACCTTATTTGCATAATGGGGTGTACTTTTTCATACAGTAGTTGTGTATGGAGGGTGTTTATGTATAGAAAAAGAAGATTTGGTCAAAGGTTAAAAAAATGGAGTTGCTGTTTGCTGATTATGGTTCTTTTGCCGTACGTTATCACTGTGTTTATAAATGGGTCAAGCTTTGTATCGGTTTCGTCATCCAATGTGGATGATACATATGTGAATGTGGAGACGGAGACGGGAACAGTTCAGCTGCCAATCGAAGAATATTGTATCGGGATTCTGGCAAAGGAAATTCCGCCGGATTATGAAATGGAAGCGCTGCGCGCGCAGGCAGTTCTTGTTCGCACGGATATTTACGCAAAAATCCAGGCGTCAGGAAGTGAGGGGTTATTGAAAGAAACATTCTGGACACAGAAGAAAATGCAGGATGCCTGGGGAATGGGAAATTATTATAAAAATTATGGAAGATTTAAAGAAGCGTGGGAGTCTACGGAAGGACAAGTGTTGACATATGAGGAAAAGCTTGCGAAAACACCTTTTTTCCGTCTTAGCAACGGCAGTACCAGAGATGGGAAAGAAGCTGTGGGAGAAGGGTATCCATATTTGAAAATCGTGGAGTGTCCGAAAGATATTGAATCCCCGAAACAGATTCGGACAGTAACTGTTGATGAGGTGGATGCCGAGGTGACAAAATGTGATTCCGCAGGGTATGTATCTTCGGTGAGAGTTGGAAAGGAAACGATAAATGGTGAGGAATTTCGCAGTACTTATGGCTTAGTTTCCAGTTGTTATACACTACAGAAATATAATGGCAAACTTCGGATCACGACACGGGGAATTGGGCATGGTATCGGATTGAGCCAGAATACTGCGAACGAGATGGCGAAAGATAAGAAAAAATATGAAGAAATTCTGAAATATTTTTTTGAAGGGACAGAATTAAAAGAAGTTTCGCAAATTGTTCAAAGTGAAAAGAACGGAGCAAAATAATAGAAAGATTTTGATAAAAGTATATTTTCAAGAATAAGTACACTGCAATCTGGCAAAAATAAAGTCAGAGGTGGTGATAAAATGAATCAGAATCAGAAACAAAAACCAAAAAGAAAGAAACGAGGAGCTGCGGTAGCCGCAGTATTATGCTTTGTGGCAGCCATTGCAATTGTCGGAACATATACATTTAAAGATTATAAAAAAGCACAAAAAGAACAATTGCTGGCACAGACAGAGACTCCGGATAGTACAAAGGAAGCGGAACAGCAGACACAATCTGAGGAAGCTACAACAGATTTGATTGTAAATGAGGCAGAGACAGACTCTCCGATGGCAGAAACAGAGAGAGAGGATACAGGAAATGAAAACGGAGAAACGGAAACTCAAGAAGAAGTGACTAATGAAATCACACAGACAGCGGGAGACGGGAATGCAGTCAGCTTTGACAGCAACAGTAAGCTTCTCTGGCCGATCAGTGGCAGTATACTGATGAACTACAGTATGGACAAAACGGTGTATCACTCCACTTTGGATCAGTACAAATACAACCCGGCACTGATTATTTCCGGTGCAGAAGGAGACCAAGTGATTTCAGCAGCTCCAGGAATCGTGAAGTCCATTGACAAAACGGCAGAAACCGGAACTACAGTTAATGTGGATTTGGGAAATGGGTATGAACTTTTTTACGGACAATTAAAAGAAGTTCCGGTAAATGTAGGGGATTATGTAGGCGTAAAGACTATACTCGGATATGTCAGTCAGCCGACAAAATACTACAGCGTAGAGGGCAGCAACGTGTATTTTGAAATGAGAAAAGATGGGCAGCCGGTGAACCCAATGGAATATTTAGTAGATTAATTAAGGACGTAGACTTTTTAAAAAGGTCTACGTCCTTAATTACGTTTTGACCTGTACCTAATTGTCAAATACCCTGTACCTTTTTGACGAACAGGGTGTACCCGAAACGAAAATAGTGGCTTTACACATGTTTTGGTATATTATATAGTACTTATATGAGAAAATGAAAAGGATATGCTGATAACATGAATTATACATATATAGTGAAATGTAGTGACGGGAGTTTTTACACGGGGTGGACGAATAATGTAGAAAAGCGGGTGAAAGCTCATAATGAGGGGAAAGGTGCTAAATATACCAAAAGTCGGAGACCGGTAGAGCTTATTTATTATGAGGAGTTTCAGACGAAAGAGGAGGCTATGAGCCGGGAATATACTATTAAACGTATGACAAGACAAAAGAAAGAGCTATTGGTGAGAGGGAAAAATAAATGTATCAGGCAAAATATAATATGAGCCGGGAACAAAATGTTTTTTGGGCAAAAAGGAATATTGTAGATTATATTTGGAAGAGTGCAAATTTAGAGGGGACCGAAGTCACCTTTCCCGATACGCACAACATTTATGAGGGAATTACGACTGCAGGGGTTAGTGTAGCAGATGTCGTAAAAATCAATAATTTGAAACACGCATGGCAGCTGGAGGCGACCACCGAGTCAGTTGTCAAAGAAGAACTGGCGGAACTCTTTCAGGAAGAAAATCCGATGAACAGAGCCCTAAATCTATGTCTCTATTGTATGCGGAAGCAGATGTTTCTGGACGGAAATAAAAGGGTAGCCATGCTTGCGGCAAATCAAATTTTAATAAAAGAGGGCATGGGGATACTGACGGTCGCACAAGAAAATATGGAAGAATTTAAAGAGAAGCTGATTCCCTTTTATGAAACAAATCAAAAGGAAGCTGTAAAACAGTTTTTATGTGAGAAGTGTATTGATGGTGTAGACATGGGTACGGAGTTTTCAAGACCAAGGAATTACACAGAGGAATATTTTCGAAAAAAATCAAGGGAGCTTTCCTTATTAGGTAAAGAGCTTGAGAGTGAGCATGAAATTGGATAGGTCTTGTAAGGAATACGTAGAGCATGAGAGAAGCGAAACAGAGCCCCTGTTTAGTCAGAAAAAGAGGTTAGAAACTTGCAGGATACGGAGATTTAGAGGAACAGGGTTTGCTTTTATATCTACCGTGCAATGTTTTGGAGATACGGTGATAATGAACGATACATTAAGCATTAGCGGAGGAGAAAGAAATTATGAAAAAAAGATTGAAACAGGCTGTAATATTATTAATGGTAGTTATTTTAGTGGGGACGATATGCCCAGTGACTGCGTTAGCTGCGCCGGAAAGAGTGCCGGCAAAAGTAAGCGGGATTAAAGTGTCCGCTTCCAAATCTTCGGAAGATTCCGTAAAGATAAGATGGAAAAAGGCAAAGAATGCCACATCTTACCGGATCTGTTACAGACCATTCAACTCAAAAAAATGGAAGACTCTGAAAACAGTAAACGGAAAAACCACAGGATACATCCATAAAAATTCGAAGAAAAATCCGTTGAAAGTCGGAAAGAGATATTATTACACAGTGAAAGCATACAATGAATACTCCGGGAAATGGGGCAAGTATGATACCAGAGGAGCGTCTATTAAGCTGTCAAGTGAATGGAAGAAAGGGCAGTCATGGGAATATGTGATAACAGATAGAGGTGAAATTGATAAGGGAGGAAACACATGGGAATCTTTCACATGGTAGAAAAGGCAGGAAACAGCAATGCAGACATACGGCTATGTAAGGGTATCCTTTAGGGATCAGAACGAAGAACAGCAGGTACCCGCCAGATAGAATCAGGACGTAGACTTTTGCAAAGAGTCTACGTCCTGAATTACTTAATTATAGTACAAAAGCATACATCACAACGAAGTGGCATGCGCTTCCGCCCATTACAAATAAATGAAAGATTTCATGGCTTCCGAAATATTTATGACGATTATTGAAAATCGGAAGTTTCAATGCATAAATGATCCCGCCGACAGTGTAGATGATTCCGCCTGCCAGCAGCCAGCCAAATGCCGCCGGAGACATGGAATTTAAGATTTGTGTGAAGGCGAGTACGCAAGTCCAGCCCATGCCTATATACAGGACGGAGGATACCCATTTCGGACAGTACACCCAGAATGCTTTCAAAAGGATTCCGACAATGGCAATGCCCCATACGATAGACAGCAGGATGATTCCGATTTTGCCCTTTAATACAAGCAGACAAATCGGTGTGTAGCTTCCGGCAATCAGTACACTGATCATCATATGGTCGATTTTCTTGAGAATCGTGTTAATTTTCTCGGAACGGTCGAAGGTATGGTAAGTAGTACTTGCCGCGTAGAGCAGAATCAGGCTTGCCGCATAGACAGTGATAGACAGAATATAAATTTTACTTGGCTCATGTGCCGCTTTTATCAGTAGAGGAACGGCTGCGAATATTGCCATCAGCATACCGATAAAATGTGTAATTGCGCTTCCAGGATCTTTGATGTGTTCTTTAATTGTGTCTGACATAATGGTTCTCCTTTTCTTTTATCATATACATATTCGTGATATATTTTTTGAAAATCTATTATGTAGTTTCGATAACTACATATAATGTATATTGATATTATATCTAAAAATAATAAAAAAGCAAGCACATTTGTAAAATTTCTTATATAATAAATTTGCAGCGGAAAATATTTTTCTGCCTTTCTGTCTATTTTCCCGCGTTTCGCACTTTACAGTAGAAAATAGCCGCAAGAGTACTGGCAAGTGTCGCCAGTATTCCGGCTCCTACGCTCCCTGCGGGATTTACACTGCCGTACTGACTGCGGTATGCAATCACATTTACAGGGATAAGCTGTAAAGAGGAAATATTAATGATAAGGAAAGTACACATCTCGTTGCTTGCCACACCTTTTTGGCGAACCGGACCGGGAAATCTCCCGCTCCGCCTGTCATCCTCCAGCTTCGAAAGCTCCTCCATGGCGTTCAGTCCGGCGGGTGTCGCAGCCCAGCCCAATCCCAATACATTTGCGATAATATTCGTCGTAATGTGTTCCTGTGCCGGGTGATTTTTCGGCAGTCTGGGGAAGAGAAAGTGAATGAGTGGCTGGATCTTTCGCGATACATTTCTGATAATTCCTGCGCTTGCCGCAATTTCCATTAATCCTACCCAAAAAGACATTACGCCCATCATGGTGATACATAAGGCGATGGCTTCTTTTGATGAATTTAGTGCGGCATCTGTGACATCTGCCATCCTTCCAGTGCATGCGGCGTAAAGGATTCCGATGACCATCATACCTGCCCAAAGATAGTTGAGCATAAAAATCTCCTTATGGCTGTATTTGTCATATACTATGCGGAAATAAGGAGAGGTATTCTGGAGAAGTTTTAAGGAAATGCATATATTCTAAGACAGGAGCTTCAAGCATATACTAGTTATAAACAGTAAAGAAATAAAAAGTGGTGAAAAGAAATGAAATCATTTCTATATATTGCTGATTTTATTGTTCCTATGGTAATTTTAGGAATTGTAGGCTATGGTTTGCTGGTACATGTCAAGGTATATGACACCTTTATTAAGGGGGCGCGGAGTGGATTTTTGACGGTTATTCGGATTATGCCCACGCTGATCGGTCTGATGGTGGCAGTGGGGGTGTTGAGGGCATCCGGGTTTTTGGATTTTCTGTCGGGACTGATCGGTCGGTTTTCAGAGCTTATCGGTTTTCCGGGAGAGCTGGTGCCTCTTACGGTTGTAAAGATGTTTTCTTCTTCGGCGGCAACAGGGCTTTTACTGGATGTGTTTAAAGAGTACGGGACAGATTCTTATATTGGACTGATTGCATCGGTCAGTATGTCTTGTACGGAAACGATCTTCTATACGATGAGTGTGTACTATATGACGGCAAAAGTAACAAAGACAAGATACACTTTGGGAGGCGCTTTGTTTGCGACCTTTGCAGGACTTATTGCCAGCGTGATCCTTGCAGGAATGATGTAAAAACGTTGCAATGCAGGGTGGAAACCGATATAATTATGACAGAAGAAAAAGATGGAGAATACCTATGCAGTTACGTAATGAAATCCCGGACACTTTCTGGAGTTTGTTCCGATCAGTGAACCGGGACATTTATATTGAGGCGCTTTTGTGTATCAATGAAGAATATCAATATAATAATTATTTTCTCACAAAAGAGACTTGTGTTCAGGTGTTGAGCGATATGAATACCCGGAAACATTTTAAACTTCGGTGGGAAGAAAATGAGACAGATTTTGATATGCTGGAGACGCCATCGGCACGTATTTTGAACTGGCTGCTAAAAGCAGGGTGGCTGAAACGGATTGAGGATTATAATACTCTGGTGACGAATATTGTGATCCCGGATTATTCTGCGGTTTTTATCGATGCGTTTGAACGGTTGTCGCAGGAAGATATGGAAGAAACAGAAATTTATATACAGAATGTGTATGCGACGTTGTTTTCGTTTCAGAATGACTCCCGAGCGAATCTCGGTATGCTTCGGACAGCCCTTGTCAATACGAGAAGACTGAATAAAGCGCTGCAGGATATGCTTCACAATATGGATAAGTTTTTTGCCCGGCTTTTGGAGCAGCAGTTTTACGGAGATTTGTTAAAAGAACATCTGAACGGTTATGTAGAAGAAATTGTACAAAAGAAGTATCATATTTTGAAAACCTCGGATAATTTCTACATATACAAAATGGATATAAAAAAGTGTCTCCGGGATATGCGGGAAAATGAGGACTGGATAGAAATGATCCGCGCCCGTGCGAAAGCGACAGGAGATGTAAAGGATGATGTGCTGGATCTTCTGGATATGATCGAGCGGGGATTCGATGACATCGAACACCGAATTTCCAACATGGACAGGGAACATGTAAAATATGTCCGGGCTACGGTGACAAGGCTTAACTATCTGCTAAGCGGCGAGACAGATACAAAAGGGCTGGTGGTACAGCTTTTGAATCAAATGGCGGCGGCAGAGACAGAGAGGATGGATGATATACTTGGAAAAGCCGGACAGAAGATGAATTTTTCCCTTCTGGAAATTTTATCGGAAAAATCTCTGTATAAAAGACGGAAGCCGCGAAAGGATTTCATCAGTCAGATGGCGGTGGAGGAAGAAACGGAGGATTTGGATAAGGACGACATACTGAGACTTAATCGTATCCAAATGCGCTACAGCAAACAACAGATTGAAGAATTTATCGAGCAGCATATGGAAGATGAAGTGATGGACGCTGCTCGGATGGAGATGACAGATGAAGAAACTTTTGAGAAACTGATTCTGGCTTATGATTACAGTACGAGAAGAAACAGTAAATACATGGTGCTGGAGGAAGAGCTGGAGATGGTAGAGCAGGGACAATACAGATACCCGGCGCTCAAGTTTGTAAGGAGACGTGTATGATTGAGTATTTCGAACAATTGACGCAGGAAGAGCAGGAAGATATTACAGAAATTATTCAGCTTTTGTATCGGCAGACGTTTTTGCTGGAGCGCAAATATGACAGGAGACTTGGGAGAATGCAGTATGTGCGGGAATATAGGACGTGCTGTAAACATATAGAGTTTATCCGCGCGTATTTTGCCGTAGCAGGGATAGAAGTAAAAGAAAATGTGCATCTGGGCGTTATCTATATACAAGGAGAATCGCTCTGGGGAGAAAAACTTTCCAGACTCACGACAATTTATTTGTTGCTTTTGAAATTAATTTATGATGAACAGATGCAAGAAGTATCGACCAGCAGCCATATTGTGACCACGGTAGGGACACTCAACGGCAAGGCGGGAGAGTTTCATGTACTCCGTGGATTACCGTCACTTACGGAGATGCGCCGCACCATAGCGTTTCTTAAGAAATATCAGGTGATTGAGCCGTTGGATGTACTGGAAGAATTAAATGAGCACACCCGGCTTGTCATTTATCCATGTATTCATGCAGTGCTTATGGGGGATGACATTAAGGAACTGTTAGATACATTCAGTGAGGAGGAGAATTTTGGAGACGAAACAGCCATTCAAAATACTGTCGAAGATATGCCTGAATAACTGGCATTACATAGATAAGAAAATATTGACTTTAAACAAGGGCATCAATTTCTTTACCGGACATTCGGGCAGCGGAAAGTCTACGGTCATTGACGCACTCCAGATTGTGCTCTATGCCAATACAGACGGACGTGGTTTTTTCAATAAAGCGGCGGCAGACGATTCCGACCGTTCGCTTATAGAATACTTGAGAGGTATGGTAAATATCAGTGAGAATAATGAGTCCCAGTATCTTCGGAATCAGAATTTTTCCAGTACGATCGTCCTGGAATTAGAGCAGAGCAACACGAAAGAAAAACAGTGTATTGGCGTGGTATTCGACGTAGAAACGGCTTCCAACGAGATTAACCGACTGTTTTTCTGGCATACGGGAGGTCTGCTGGATCATCAGTATCGCACGCAGTCCCGGGTTCTGACTACCATGGAAGTGCGCGAATATTTACAGCGGACATTTGCGCCGGAACAATATTACTGCGGATCGAGCAATGAGAGATTCCGCCGCCAGATGTATGAGGTTTACCTTGGGGGACTGGATGGGGAGAAGTTTCCTCGTCTGTTTAAACGTGCCATTCCATTTCGTATGAATATTAAGCTGGAAGAGTTTGTTAAGGAATATATCTGCATGGAGCAGGATATACATATTGAAGATCTGCAGGAAAGTGTTATGCAGTATGGGCGTATGCGCAGCAAGATTGAAGAAACTTTGACAGAGATAAAGAAACTGGAAGATATTCGGGAAAAATACGAGGCGTATCAGGAGGGAGAAAAAGAGGTAGACAAATGCACATACCGGATCGAACGTCTGGAAATGCTTCGACTGAGTGCGAAGATCCAAGAATGCATAGATAAGGAGCAGGTACGCAAAGAAAGTATCCACGAGCAAAATCAGGCGCGGGAAGAGCAGGAGTTAAAGGCAAAAGCCTTGCAGGAGGAGTATGAGGAGATCATCCGTCGCATTGAGAACAGTGGCTACTCTAATCTGGAAGCAGAGCTTTCGAACCTGAATGAGGCGCTAGAGCGCCTGACGGGAAGTAAGGCAAGATGGCAGCAGACGGTAGAACGATTAAAAGAATGGAAAGAGCAGGATATAGTCTCTAATCAGACATTGTGGGATATTGATAAATTTATCGAAGGAAATATTTCTGAGGGAGAATTGGAGCGGCTAAAAGAGAGTTTTACAGGGATTCAGGAAGAATTGGAGAAAAGCCGACAGGATAATGACGCCCTTTTCCGTAGGAAAAAGAAAGAGGAAAAAGAGGCGCGGGAAGAGCTGACTGCGTTAAAACAGGGAAAGAAAGCATATCCGAGAGAAGTAGAAGAAGCCAGATTTGAACTGCGGAACCGCCTGCATGAGGAGTGTGGCACATTTGTCAACGTACAGATATTGGCTGATCTTTTAGATATTCGGGATGAACGGTGGCACAATGCGGTAGAGGGATACTTGGGGAATAATAAGCTGCTTTTCATCGTGGAGCCGAAGTATGCCGGAACAGCCATGAAAATTTATCAACAGATGGATCGGAGGAAATATTACCGGGCAGGGGTTTTAGACACAGAGAAAGTGCTGATGCATATGAAAAATGACGGAAATCCTGCAAAAGAAAATTCTCTGGCGCAGGAAGTCATTACGAAAGAAGAGTATGTACGGGCATACATTGATTTTATGCTTGGAAAAGTACAGAAGTGCGAAACGGTGGAGGAACTCCGGGAGTGCAAGATCGGCGTGACTCCAGATTGTGTATTGTATCATAGTTTCCGTATCCAACACATGGATCCGAAGAGTTATACAAGCCGAGCGTATATCGGTGAGACAAGTATACGACAGAGAATACGCCAATTGGAAGAACAGTGTCAGAAATTACAGGAAGAAAGACTTCCGATACAGGCCGTTTTGGAGGAGATAAAGAAAACAAAACAGCTTGAGATGTTGCATCAGCCGACGGAAGACTATATGAACCTGCTTTCTGATATAAAAGAGATTCCGGTTAAGGAACGCAGGAAGAGACAGATTACCGAGAAAATGCTACAGCTAAAAGAAGAGTCTGTGGATGAATGGAAAAAACAGAAGGAAGAAATCCGGGAGAAGCAGGAAGAGCGAAAGGCGCAGATAAAGGTCTTGGAGAAGTCTATCTGGGAAAGCCAAGAGGCGATCAAGAGCCTTCAGCAAGACAGAGTAGAGGCGGAGGGGCTGTTGATCGAGCAGCAGCGCAAGATGGAAAAATATGAGGAGTGTAATGAGAAGCAAGTATATGAAGACGGTTTTCAGGAATATCTTGCCGGAAAACATACCTCTAATTATGGCTATTTGAAACATCAGCAGATTGAAGAACATAAACTGAAGCAGGGGAAAATGGAGCAGGTGTATCGGCAATTAGTAGATGAAAGAAGCGCTTATCTTAGAAATTATCCGAACCGGACATTTTCGACGTCCGTAAAAGACAACGCAGACTATGAAAAACTTCTGAATAGTTTGCAGTGTGAGGAGCTGGAAACATTTAAGGAGTCGGCAAAAGAGCAGGCGCGTTCTGCGGTGGAGCATTTTAAGGACGATTTTATTTTTAAGATCCGAAGCGCCATCCGGGAGGCTTATCTGCGAAAAGACGAGCTGAATAAAGTCATCAGCCGACTGGATTTCGGTAAGGACAAGTATCAGTTTGTCATTACGAAGAATAAGGGAGCAGACGGTAAATATTACAAGATGTTTATGGATGATTCCTTGCAGATCCATCCTTCGCAGCTTACGCACAATATTGATAACCAGCTTAATATGTTCACAATGGAGCATGAAGACCAATATGGGGAGCTGATGAACGAGCTGATCCAGATTTTCATTCCGCCGGAGAACGCCGGAAAGGAAGAACTGGAAGAGGCGAAGAAGAATATGGATAAGTATGCGGATTATCGTACCTACCTTTCTTTTGACATGCAGCAGATTGTTCGTGGCGAGAAAGATATGACTATCGGGCTCAGTAAGATGATCAAGAAAAATTCCGGCGGTGAGGGGCAGAATCCGCTGTACGTGGCGCTTCTGGCAAGCTTTGCGCAGATTTACCGCATTAACCTGTCACCGAAGATACACAGATCTCCAACCATTCGTCTGGTAGTGCTGGACGAGGCATTTTCTAAGATGGATGCAGAGAAAGTGGCAAGCTGTATCTCCTTAATCCGGGGACTTGGCTTTCAGGCGATTATCAGCGCAACCAATGACAAGATACAGAATTACCTGGAAAATGTAGACAAGACTTTTGTGTATGCGAATCCGAATAAACGCCATATTTCTATTCAGGAATTTGAAAAGACAGAGTTCGACGAACTGACGGAGGAAGAGTAAACTTATGTATATTGCCGAGAAAATTGTAGAGAAATGTGAGAACAGCAAACGTGACTGGAGAAGAGGTGCTTCTGGAAACAGAACTCTGAAAATTGACCAGGAGCATTATAATGAATGTGGGAAGACAAAACTTATAGAAGAAATTGTGGCACTAAAAAATAAGGGTTTACTTTCAGTGAAATGGATAACCCTGAACAGTGATGTAGAGAGTATTTCTTTTCGGGTGGAAAATCTTCCCCGGTTTTATGAATTACAGGATTCAAAGCCAAAAGAAGGTTCTTTGAATTTCCAGACAAAACAGGAGGAAGCAGATTTCTATATCCGGTTAATAAAAAACGAGCTTGCAGAGGGGATTCATCTGGGCTGGATCAGAGATTACTATAATTATTTATTGTCTCGGTTTGAAATAGGAAAAATCTTACCAAAAGAAACGAAAAAATTGCTAATATATATAAAATGTTTTCGAGGCATTGATGAAATTATAGGATCCGGGACGATTATGTACAAACGAGTTTTTAGTAAAAAATATTTGGGAAATTCGAAAATATTTGAAGAAAAAGCACAAGAGCATATTATCCAGACTATAAGAAAATATTGGGATGAGATTGATGACGCCATGGATGCCCAGACGATTCTTGAGCAAGTATTCATCAAAGAATATGCACAGGAATTGGAGGTGAAAGGTCCTCTTTGCATAGAAATTGAGAATTGTGCATTAGGAAAAAAGATCTGTATAAATACCGGAGATTTTTTATTTGGAACCGTACTCAATAGTGCTACCTTGGAAAACAGCCGTATCCTGCCGGAGCAGCCGGAGATTCGAAAAGTTATGACAATTGAAAATAAGGCGAATTTCGTTTCTGCCCCTTATGATGAACATACCTTATATATTTTCAGTCACGGGTATTTATCTCCGAAAGAAAGAGATTTTTTAATTCAGCTTCAGGAAGTGTTGGAACAAGGGGAAAATCAGGTAGAATATCTTCACAGCGGAGATTTGGATTATGGCGGAATTAAAATTTTCGAATATGAGAAGAAAAGGATATTTCCGAAGTTAAAGCCATATCAAATGGATGTGGAAACATTTGACAGATACATTCAATATGGAGAGCCCATAAAGCCGGAAACGTTGGAGAAAATAAAAGCTTTGAATGTTTCAGAATTCTCGAGGTTAATAGACAGAATTTTGGAGACAGGAAAAGGGATTGAGCAGGAAAGCTTTCTTATATAGTAGAAAAGTACTAAATATGTTATGATAAAAGACAAGGAGAAATTAAGATGAAGCTTACAATATTAGGAACAGGAAATGCAGCGGTATCAGAGTGTTACAATACTTGTTTTGCGCTTTCAGAAGGAAACAGGCATTTTCTCATAGATGCAGGCGGTGGTAACCGTATATTAAAGGTTTTAAAAGATACAGGAATCGTGCTTACAGATATTCACGACATTTTTGTAACCCACGAACATGTGGATCATGTACTGGGTGTTATCTGGCTGGTGCGTATGATCGGACAGAAAATGAATCAGGGAAAATACGAAGGAGATTTACATATCTATTGTCATGAGGAACTAGCAGAAAAGATCCAGGCGATCGCCAACATGACCATTCAGCAGAAGGTATGTAAACATATGGGCGGCAGAATTCAGTTTGATATTGTAAAAACCGGAGACGTAAGGAAAATTCTTGATTGCCCGGTGACATTTTTTGATATTGCATCTACAAAGGCAAAACAATTTGGTTTTACGATGAGACTGGAAAACGGAAAGAAATTTACCTGTGTAGGAGACGAGCCTTACAATGAAGTGAATTATGAGTACGTGAAAGACAGTGACTGGCTCCTTCATGAAGCCTTTTGTCTTTTTGACGAGGCGGATAAGTTCAAGCCTTATGAAAAGCATCACAGTACTGTGAAAGAGGCGTGTCAGCTTGCAGAAGAACTTGGGATTCCGAATCTTTTGCTGTATCACACAGAGGAGAGCCATCTTGCAGAGCGCAAGAAACTTTACACAGAAGAAGGAAAGAGATATTATCAAGGGAATTTATACGTTCCTGATGATTTGGAGACATTTGAGATCTAAGACTATAAAAGGAGCAAGTTATCATGTTGAATGATCGTAAGAACAGAGCGCCGATCGGAGTTTTTGATTCCGGTGTAGGCGGACTGACCGTGGCGCGGGAGATCATGCGTCAGCTACCCGAGGAAAATATCGTATATTTCGGAGATACGGCGAGAGTTCCATACGGAAGCAAATCTAAGGACAATATTATCCGTTTTTCTCGCCAGATCATTCGTTTTCTTCAGACGAAGAATGTAAAAGCGGTGGTTATTGCTTGTAATACAGCCAGTGCATTTGCGTTGGACACGGTACAGAAAGAATTCGCTATTCCGGTGATCGGCGTTATCGTACCGGGGGCAAGAGCCGCAGTCCGAGAGACAAGAAACGGGAAAATCGGCGTTGCGGGAACAGAAGGAACTATCCGAAGCGAGATGTACAATAAAGTAATTAAAAGTCTGCGAGAGGATGCCGTTGTTATCGGACAGCCCTGCCCATTATTCGTACCGCTTGTGGAGGAAGGGTTCGCAAAACATCATATCACTAAAGAAGTGATCGACATTTATCTTTCCGATATGAAAAAGACCGATATTGATACGATGATTCTCGGGTGCACCCATTATCCACTGCTTCGCTCCGGCGTTATGGAATATTTCGGGGATGCGGTTCATATTGTAAATCCGGCGTATGAGACGGCGATCGATCTGAAAAATATATTAGAGGAAAAAGGCATTGCCAATCACTCAGGAGAAACAGCAGCCTATGAGTTCTATGTCAGTGATGCGGCGGAGAAATTTACAGAATTTGCCAATAATATCCTGCCTTATGATGTGACGACAACAAAACAGATAAACATCGAAGAATTTTAATTGAGGACGTAGCCCTTTTCAAAAGGGCTACGTCCTCAATTGCATTTTGACCTGTACCTAAATGTAAAAAGGGGTGTACCCAACTGAGTTATTGTTTAAATGTACTCCAGAAACGGAAAACCTGCTCCACGGTATCGGTCATATTTTTGGTTGCATTTTTCGGGTTCATGGCTTCTTCTAAAGTTGTGACTCCGCGTACGATCGGGAAGAATGCGTTGATACCGTTTTGGTTGCATTCTACGGCATCTTCCGTAACGCCTCCGGCAAACGCGATCACCGGAAGATTATATTTTTTGGCGAGTTTTGCAACTCCTACGGGAGCTTTTCCCATAGCGGTCTGCCCGTCCAGACGTCCTTCGCCGGTGATAACAATATCGGCGTCTTTGATGTATTTTTCCAGCCTTGTTTCTTCAAGGACAATGTTGATGCCGGATTTTAATACGGCATTGGTAAAGGTAAGAAATGCGAATCCAAGTCCGCCTGCCGCTCCGGTCCCCGGATATTCGGGGTCTGCCTTTTCATATGTTTTTCGGGCAAGGGCGGCATACTCAGAAAGCCAGACGTCCATATCCTTTACCATCTCCGGGGTAGCGCCTTTTTGTGGTCCGTAGACGGCACTTGCGCCTTTTTCGCCGCACAGAGGATTGGTTACATCACAGGCGATATGAAATTCACAGTCTTTGAGCTCCGGCAGTATGTTTTTATCTGAGATAGAAGCAAGCACTTTCAAACCTTTGGCGCCGTAAGGAATCTGGTTTCCCCGGGCATCCAGAAAATCATATCCCAAAGCCTGCAACATTCCCACACCGCCGTCATTGGTCACGCTTCCGCCGATACCGATGATGAACCGACGGCATCCTCTTAGGATGGCATCACGGATCATCTCTCCTACTCCATAGGAGGTAGTATGAAGTGGATTTTTCTTCTCGTCGGGCACCAGCGTAATTCCGGCGGCGGCAGACATTTCCATAACAGCGGTTTTTGTTTCTTCCATGATTCCATAATCACATTTTTGAGGGTCGCCCAGAGGTCCCGTAACACAGAGATGCACAAGATTGCCGTTCATACCCTGTACCAGAGCATCCACGGTTCCCTCGCCCCCGTCTGCCAGGGGACGCACTTCAACTTTGGCGTCCGGGACTACGCGGATAATGCCGTTTGCAATGGCATTACCCGCATCTATAGAGCTTAAACTTCCTTTTAACGAATCAATAGCAACTACAGCTTTCATAATTCTCCTTATACGCTTTCAGCGATGTCCTTTGTAATTTTTAAGAACTTGTCAATATCATCCGTACTGTTGCAGTGGAGCGGAGATACGCGTAAAGCGCCTTCCAGTCCGAGCCCCTCTACAATCCGCTGAGAATATGGACTTGTTTTCAGGCGTTCGAAAATGGTTACGCCGCGCTCTAAGTATTTCTGTGCACAATCTGCATATTCGATGCCTTTGATTCCCATGGCAACGATCAAGTCTTTGTATGTTAAGTCTTCCATATCTACGTATACTTCTACATTTTTAATGTGGCGAAGTCCCGGTACCTCTTCGGTTCCCTCCAGCATACGATAGAGGAGGGCTCTTTCCTGAAGATGGATTCTGTGCATACCTTCTACATACAATTCACGTCTGTCTGTACTGTCGCAGAAATCAGCTCCGATCTTACATACATAATCGATAACAGCCATCATCGCTGCAAAATTACCCGGCGTAGGTGTTCCAAGCGCCCATACGTCCGCAGGCTTGTGGATCAGTTTACGGTGCGGCAGGCTTGCCACGCGGTCAGATACATAAGCATATCCACATCCACGTACGCCAAAGAATTTGTATGGTGCGAAGTTTGCAACATCAATATCCCAGTCTTCTACGTCGATAACAGCATGAGGTGCATGCTGAACCGTATCACTGATCACATAAATTTCAGGATTGATTTCTCTTACACGTCTTGCGATTTCTTTAATATCCATGATATTTCCTGAAATATTAGAAGCAGCCATAATGCTTACAAGACAAGTATCTTTATCTACTAATTTTAATACATCTTCGACATCAATTCCACCGGTTGTTTTGTTGGCAGGAACTACACGAAGCTCTCGCCCGGTACGGCTGCAGTAATACTCAACAGCATCGTGGGCAGAAGGATGCTCCAGACAGGAGGTGACTGCGTTGGTTCCCCAGTCAATGCCTTCCATAATGGTTCCCACTGCATGATACATAGTCTGGGAAGCAGATAATTCTGTAATCAGCGCGCCGTCTTTGGCGCCGAATACTGTTTTTAAAATATCTTCGGTACCGTCAGATACAAAATGAGACATCTCATAGCCTCTGCCACGCACACGCTCAGGGCAGTCAGGAAATTCCTCTGCTGCGCATTTTGCTTCCACTGCAGCGCGCAGTCTTAAAGAACCGCCGGAATTTTCGAAGAAAAGTCTGTTGCCGTAGTCAGGGTCTGCATCCGGGTAACAAAATTGTGCCTTTAGATTTTTCTGATATTCATCGGGAAATAATACTCCATATTTTTCATCCGTTGTTTTACTCATCTTTATACCTCCTGTTTGAAGTTTATCATTTACTGATTTTATCATAGCACGTAAGAAAGAAATTGAGAAATGAATAATTTTGCTGTATAATATTAATAAAATTTATATTTGGAGGTGAAGTATGAATCTGGCAGAAATTGAAACGTTTCTAATGATCGTAGAGACAAAAAATATCACGAAAACGGCAGAGAATCTATTCTTATCTCAGCCGACGGTAAGTCACAGGTTAAAATCTTTAGAAGAAGAATTAAATGTGAAGCTTCTTACTAGAAAGAAAGGGTACAAGCAGATTGAGCTTACTACTCAGGGGGAAGATTTTATTCCTATTGCAGAGCGCTGGATGTCAGTGTGGCAGGAAATGCAGATGCTAAAACACGGACAGCAGAAGTTGTATCTGACGATCGGGTGTACGGATACCCTCAACAGCGCCATGATGTTCGACCTTTATCGAGAGATGCTGGATGAAAAAGAGCAGTTGATGAACCTTCAGATTAAGACACACTACTCCTCCGAAATCTATCAGTATCTGGAAAATCATGAGATTGACCTAGGATTTGTGCATCATCACCTCTGGTTTAAAAACATCGTTGCACAGCCGATCTTAAGAGAGAAAATGTACATTATCCAGTCGGAGCCTCCAGCGCTTATGCAGGAAGTGATCCACACAGATGAATTGGACTTAAACCATGAAATCTTTTTAAGTTGGGAATCGGATTATCAGATCTGGCATGACCAGTGGGTGACGAGAGGGGAGAAGCCCCGTTTTCAGGTAGACACCTTTGAGCTTCTTTTTCATCTGTTATCCGGAGAAAATATGTGGGCAATCGCGCCGATTACCGTAGTGGAGCGGATTCGAAAGCTCCGCCCGGTACATGTCAGTATGATCGGAAATGAAGTACAGCCGCCGGAACGCATTACTTACGAGATTAAACACAAATACCCCAAAGAGGCAACGGTTCGTTCAGTGCAGTTGTTTGAGGAGAAATTAAAAGCCTACTTAAGTCAGAAAAATTGGGGGTATATTAAGTAAAAAGAAGGATAAAAACTACGTTTGTATGTGGGCAGGCGTAGTTTTTCATTGTTTACAAGGTGATTTAAATATAAATTTTATTAATATTATACAGCAAAATAATTCATTTTCGCAGAAAAGAAAGCTGTGTTAAACTATGGTTAATTCAAAAAGGAACGATGAAAAATAAAAGGATATAAGACGGAAGGAGGAAGACCGGATGAAAGCAAGATTTCTGGTGGCAGGTGACAGCGCGCTTTCTGTTCAACTGGGGGATGACATCAATCTGGAAGTCAACGGCAGAGTCCGAAAGTTATTCGAGAATCTAAAGGAAGATCCAATTGCGGGAACGCGGGAACTGGTACCGACATACGCATCACTTCTCATACACTATTCGCCGGAAATAATTCTTTACAAAGAGTTAAAGGAAGAACTTACAAGGCGTATTGATAACTTGGAGACAGATCAGGCAGACGTAGGAAAAAAAGTACAGATTGTAAAGGAAATTCCCATCTGCTATGACAAGGATCTGGGACTGGATATAGAAGATTGTGCGGCATATGAAAATGTTTCCATAGAAGAATTTATACGGATGCATTCGGAACATGAATATTACTGCTATATGCTGGGTGTGGCGCCGGGGCATCCTTATATGTCAAGATTTGAAGAACATTTTCACTTTAAGCGCAGAGAGACGCCGCGAGTCCACATTAAAGGCGGGTCTGTGGTTGCACAGCTTGGACAGTCGAACCTGATACCGTTCGACCAGCCATGTGGCTGGAACATCGTAGGGGCGACACCGGTGACTGTCTGTGATTACAGCAAAGAGGACCCATTTTTGGTACATGCCGGAGATTGGGTAAAATATGTGCCGGTAAACCGGAAAGAATATGAGCGCATTAAAGAAGCAGACCGAAAAGGTACCTATCGCATCAAAACTTATGAGAAGAAGGTGGTGGAATAATGGGAATCATCGTTGAAAATCCGGGAATCCAGACCACAGTGCAGGATGAAGGGCGATTCGGAAGCCAGCAGTTCGGTGTATCTCCGGCAGGGCCGATGGATTTGAAATCCTTCTGGCTTGCCAATGTTCTGGTGGGGAACAATAAAAACGAAGGCGTCCTAGAGATGACATTTCAAGGACCAACCTTAAAATTTGAGCAAGACAATATAATAGCTGTCACAGGAGGAGACTTGCTTCCAACCATAAACGGTGAGGCGATACCCATGTATCAGGCGGTTTTAGTACATGCGGGAGATGAGCTGGCATTTGGAATTACCAACGGAAACGGTTGTCGGGCATATCTGGCATTTGCAGGAGGTTTGGATATTCCGCTTGTGATGGGGAGTAAGGCAACTCTGATGAGAAATAATCTCGGAGGCTTGAACGGAAGAAAATTAGAAAAAGGGGATAGGATAGCATTTTCAAATCCTAAAACAGAACTTCCGAACATGGCAGGCAGAAAGCTTGCACCGGCGGTATTTCCGAAGGGAGAGATCACTTTAAGAGTGGTGACAGGACCTCAGGACGATGCATTTTCTGAGGAAGAGTTAAAGAAATTTTTCTGGTACAGCGCGAAGATAACCAATGAATTTGACAGAATGGGGTGCAGACTGGAACGAGAAGAACCACTGAAGCATCTGACGGATGGAAATATACTGACGGACGGCGTGTCTTTTGGTTCCATCCAGATTCCATCCAACGGTCAGCCGATTATTATGATGGCAGACCGTCAGACAACGGGAGGCTACACAAAGATTGGAACAGTAATTTCGGTAGATCTTCCGAAGCTCGCACAGAGTATGCCGGGATATAAAGTCCGTTTTGTGAGAGTGGGGATTGAGCTTGCGCAGACCCTTTATTTAAGACAGTTACAGACGATGAAAGACTTAGATAAGAAAATCAATCAAAGATAAATTTATAAAAAAGGAGAATAGATTATGAAGATTGTTGTATTAGACGGTTACACATTGAACCCGGGAGACATTAGCTGGGAAGGCTTAGAGGCATTTGGAGAAGTGACGGTATATGACCGTACCAAAGCGGAGGAGGTCGTAGCGCGTATCGGTGACGCAGAGGCAGTTTATACGAATAAGACGCCGATTACAAAAGAAACTTTAGATGCGTGTGGAAATGTCAAATTTATCGGAGTACTTGCTACAGGATATAACATCGTAGATATTGAAGCGGCAAAGGCAAAAGGAATCCCGGTATGTAACATTCCAACTTACGGAACAGCAGCTGTTTCTCAGTTTGCCATCGCCTTATTGCTGGAACTGTGCCACCATGTCGGAGAGCATTCTGACGCAGTAAAAGCAGGGGAGTGGACAAACAATCCAGACTGGTGTTTCTGGAAATATCCACTGGTAGAGCTGGCAGGAAAGACCATGGGTATTATCGGTTTCGGAAGAATCGGACAGGATACAGGTAAGATTGCACAGGCTCTTGGCATGAAAGTTCTTGCTTATGACGCTTACCAGAATCCGGCGCTTGAGAGCGAGACTTGCCACTATGCAGATCTTGATACATTACTCGCCCAGTCCGATGTGATCTCTTTGCACTGTCCACTGTTCCCTTCCACGGAAGGAATCATCAACAAAGACAGCATTGCAAAGATGAAAGACGGCGTTATGATCATCAACGATTCTAGAGGGCCATTGATCGTGGAAGAGGATTTAAGAGATGCATTAAACAGCGGAAAGGTTGCAGGAGCGGCATTAGATGTTGTTTCCACGGAACCGATCAAAAAGGACAATCCTCTTTTGGATGCGAAAAATGTAATTTTAACTCCGCACATTGCATGGGCGCCGAAGGAGTCCAGACAGAGATTAATGGACATTGCTGTAGCAAACCTGAAAGCATATGTAGATGGCGAGCCGCAGAATGTTGTTAATTCATAATAATAAAGAACGAATAGAAAAAAGAAAGGAGAAAACGTATGTATAGTATCGATCTGAACAGCGATATGGGAGAAAGCTTCGGAGCTTATAAACTGGGCGGAGATGAAGAGATCATCAAATACGTGACAACGGCAAATGTAGCTTGCGGCTGGCATGCCGGAGATCCAATGGTTATGGATAAGGTCGTAAAAATGGCAAAAGAGCGCGGCGTTGTTGTAGGCGCTCACCCGGGCTATCCAGACCTTATGGGATTCGGAAGAAGAAAAATGGTGCTTTCCTTCGACGAAGTGAAAAATTATGTGAAATACCAGATTGGGGCATTAAGTGCATTTACCCAGAGTTATGGTATGAGACTTAATCACGTAGCGCCTCATGGAGCAATGGGGAACCAGTGTCAGTATGACGAACAGATTTCAACTGCCATCGTAGAAGCAGTGAAAGAGTTTGACAAAGACTTGATCATCTATTACTGTGCAGGTGCTGTATTAGGGGACATCGCAAAAGCGGCAGGACTTCGCACCGCATCAGAGATTTTCGCAGACCGCGCCTATATGGACGACTTGGCTCTGGTTCCGAGAAAAATGGAAGGTTCCATGATCACGGACGAAGAAGTGGCGATCGCGCGCTGTGTGCGCATGATTAAAGAAGGAAAGGTGACGTCTATTAACGGAAAAGAATTAGAGATCAAAGGCGATACACTTTGTGTTCACGGAGACGGACCGAAAGCTCTGGCATTTGTACAGAGAATCCGTGAGACATTTGCAAAAGAAGGCATCGAGATTAAGCATTTGTAAATCATTTCTAAATGTGTAAATGAGAAGGGAGAGAGAAAAATGAGCAGTACAAAAGCAAAAGAGCCGATGTCCGTTGTAAAGAAAATGATGATTGCTCTTATCGGCGGACTGGCAGTAGGATTTGCATTTTTATTTATCAGAGAACAATTAATGGCATCCGGAAACGAAGCTACATGGACCTTGATCAATAAGATTCTATTTCAGGACATCACTGTTTCGGAAGGTGTTGGTTCTGTAGGTCTTTTCTACATCGTAGGACAGATTTTCATGAAAGGTTTACAGCTTGCTATCGTACCGCTGGTACTTGTATCTTTAAGCCTTGCAATGTGCAGTATTTCCAATTCTACAAAACTTGGGCGTATTGCAGGACGTACTCTTATTGGATTTTTTGCTTTCTATGTATGCGGTGCGGCAATCGGATGTGCGGTCGCCTACGTAGTGAAAGCGGCGGGATTCTTTAATGTAACGCTTCCAAGTGAAGGCGTTGCAGAGGCGGCGACGATTGAAGCATTTAACCCTCTGGCGGTTATCGTAAATGCCGTTCCTTCCAATATCACGGAGGCGTTTAGTACGAACAACAGTATTCTTTCTGTTGTAGTAGTAGCGATTGTTATCGGACTTTGCTTGAATAAATTAGGAGAAAAAGGCGAACCACTCAAAAAAGTATTGGAAAGCGGAAACGAAGTTATTCAGATGTACTTAACATTCCTCATTAATAAAATTGGCCCGTTTGGTATCTTCTGCTTGATTTCCCGTACATTTGCTATCTATGGAGTCGAGTATCTGGCTCCGGTGGCAGCATACGTTGTATCTGCAATGGCGACATTGTTCTTAATGGTAGTGACACTTTATCCACTGGGTATCTGGATCACAACTAAGCAGAATCCAATCCAGTTTATTAAGAAAATTGCTAAGGTCGGAGTATTTGGATTCTCTACGAACTCATCCGCAGCATGTCTGCCTCTGAACACAAGAACCTGTATCGATGAGCTGGGATGCAGCGAGGAAGTTACCAGCTTTGTACTTCCGACAGGTATGACGATTAATATGAACGGCACAACCGTTATGCATATGTTTGCAGTTACCTTTATAGCAACGGCAGCAGGAATTGACGTAACACCTGCAAATATGATAGTAATGGCATTCCTGTCCATCTGCGCGGCAGCAGGAACACCGGCAATTCCGATCGCCGGAACGACGATGATCTTTACCGTATTATCCGGTATGGGATGGACGTCCGAATTATGCTTGCTGGGTTATGCCCTTGTTGTAGCAATCAATCGTCCGGTTGAAATGGCGTTGCTTCCATTGAACGTAATCGGTGACGCGGCAGTTAATGTAATCGTAAATGCAAAAGAAAAAGAGTTAGACCAAGAAATCTACAACAGTTAATTAATTTAGGACGTAGCCTTTTTCAAAAGGGCTACGTCCTAAATTGCGTTTTGACCTGTACCCAATTAAAAAATATAATCTCTCACTACGTCAAACGGTGCAGGTCCTACATCTAGTACAGCTTTGTGAAAGCGTTCCTGTGTGAAGTTTTTGCCCCATTTTTCGACAGCGTCTTTTTTTAGTTCCAGAAATTCTAAATATCCGATATAGTATTTCAGATAGTTGGCGGGATCCGAAAGAATCAAATCATAGATTTCGGAGATGGCGTCAGTATCGGTAATTCCATATCCACGGAAAAACTGTACGGTATCTATAAGCGACCAGCCATCGTAATGTATTCCCATATCTGCCAGGGCATAGAGCCCCAAGAGGAGGGAGGTATTGTGCTGCATCAGGGAGGCATATTCTTTTTTCACCGGAGCAAAATAATAGCTCATCATCTCGCTGTAGGTTGCCCATCCCTCTACATAACCGCCAAAAGACAGGAGGCTGCGGATGGGATGTGGATTCTGCTCGGCAAAATATACATTTTGGTATAAATGCCCCGGATAACCTTCGTGCGCCAGTGTCGTGTACAAAGAAATATCATCCGGCAAATGACCGGGATTCAGGTAGATGATATTGTTTTTTGTGCTGTCGATGGCAGGGATCATGTAAAAAGCAGGGCTTAAATATTCTTCCATAGATTTTTCTACATATTTAATCTGTATGTTTACTTTCGGCGGCGCGGGGAAGATACCTTTTAATTTTCCTTGCAGGGAGGAGAGGATAGAGGTCGGATTGGAGTCTTCTAGTGCAGCGCCTTGAGCTTTAAACAAATCAGAAGGAGGAGAGATGTTTTCGGATGTGTTTTTTGCTAATATCTTCTGCGTTTCTGTCAGATCTGTGATCATTTGTTTTTGGGTAAGCTCCTGAAGTTCGGAAATACTCCTGGAGGAGCCTGTTTCTCCGGCGACTACGCTTTCGTAGTATTTTGCTCCTTCCGGCAGGTTGCATAATCCGCCGTTGTTAGTGCCTGTAGAGCGCAGCGATCTTATGCCGTCTGCCAGCATTTGGTAGGCGGGGAGAACATACTGTCTTATGTAATCTTTATTTTTTTTGAGATAAATTTCCCGTTCGCCGGATGGAAGATTTAGATCGTTTATGCGTTCTTCAAAAGAAGAATAAAGATAATTGTTTTCTTGTAAACTTATAAATTTCTTGCATTCTGTAATAATGGCATCCGCACGGGATTCGGACATAAAAAGCTTTTGTCTGGATTTTTCTTTTTCAAAATCCAGAATGGATTGGAAATATTCCGGTGTCTGCGCCAGAAGTTTCAAATAAGTGTCTGCGTCTTCCTTATTATAAAACTGATATTCAGACAGAAGGACGGGAAGCTGTGCCTGTACTCCGGTGAGCGGCGCTAAGGGTTCTTCGTAGAGGGCATACCGGGCTTGCTCTAGAGAGGACGTCAGGTAATGTTCCAGCACATCATAAGTCAGTTGATTTTCTTCTGTAAGTTTTGCCCGGTTATGGGAAGTAAGAAGAGCCAGAGCATTTTCTACAGAGGCGCACCGGGCGTCGGAATCGGTGCTGTAATATCCCAACGTCACAGGAGCATTTTTAATGTTATATTTCGACGGGTCTTTTAAGGTATAGTGGAGAGAGATGGTGTTTCCAGAAACTTCCTGACAGAAAAATTCTTCTGTATATGTATCGAATCTGCGGTTTTCTGAAGGGACAGGGCCGAGGAAACTATAAAATCCGGCGCTAATGAATAAAAGTATGAGAAAAGTAAGGAGAATAAAAAAGGAACGTTTTTTACGCATAGTGATTCCTTAGAATTTTTTAAATGTATATGCAGCGGCAGGAAATTTCATGTGTGAATTTTGTCAAGGATTCTGCGGGGAAACCTTGACACATGGCACATGATTCTGCTAGGATTTTTAACAGAGATGAAAAGGAGAATTTACAATGGAAAAGAAAAAGTTTTATATGACGACAGCCATTGCTTACACATCCGGTAAGCCACATATTGGAAATACTTATGAAATTGTTCTGGCGGATGCAATTGCAAGATATAAAAGAAGCCAGGGCTACGATGTATTTTTCCAGACCGGAACCGATGAGCATGGGCAGAAAATCGAGCTGAAAGCGCAGGAGGCAGGCGTTACTCCAAAAGAATATGTAGATAATGTTGCCGGACAGGTAAAGGATATTTGGGATATGATGAATACTTCTTATGATAAATTTATTCGTACAACGGATGACTATCATGAGAAGGAAGTGCAGAAAATCTTCAAGAAATTATACGAAAAAGGTGATATTTATAAAGGTTCCTATGAAGGACTTTACTGTACACCGTGCGAATCTTTCTGGACAGAGTCTCAGTTAGTGGACGGCAAATGCCCGGACTGCGGACGGGAAGTAAAACCTGCAAAGGAAGAAGCGTATTTCTTTAAAATGAGCAAATACGCCGACCATTTGATCGAGCACATCAATACGCACCCGGAGTTTATCCAGCCGGTATCTCGTAAAAATGAGATGATGAATAACTTCTTACTTCCGGGACTTCAGGATCTGTGTGTATCCAGAACGTCCTTTAAATGGGGAATTCCGGTTGACTTCGATGACAGACATGTTGTTTACGTGTGGCTGGATGCACTTACGAATTACATCACAGGTATCGGTTATGATGCAGAAGGTGAAGGAACAGAGCAATTTAAGAAAAATTGGCCGGCAGACCTTCATCTTATCGGAAAAGATATTATCCGCTTCCATACGATTTACTGGCCGATCTTCTTAATGGCGCTGGATCTTCCACTGCCAAAACAGATCTTCGGACATCCGTGGCTTTTACAGGGGGATGGTAAGATGAGTAAATCCAAAGGAAATGTGTTATATGCCGACGAACTGGTTGATTTCTTTGGCGTAGATGCAGTGCGTTACTTTGTGCTTCATGAAATGCCGTTTGAAAATGACGGTGTGATTTCCTGGGAGCTTTTGGTAGAGCGTATTAATTCCGATCTTGCAAATACACTTGGAAATCTTGTGAACAGAACGATTTCCATGACAAATAAATATTTTGGCGGAACGGTAACAGATAAGGGAGTTACGCTTGATGAAGAAGGCGCGGCAATCGATGCGGACTTAAAGGCGGTTGTTGAGAAAACGCCGGAGATCGTGGAGCAGAAAATGGACGATCTTCGTGTAGCAGATGCCATCACAGAGATTTTCAATTTATTCAAACGCTGCAACAAATACATCGACGAGACAATGCCATGGGCGCTTGCAAAAGAGGATGACAAAAAGGATCGTTTGGAGACTGTACTTTATCATCTTCTTGAGAGCATTAAGTCCGGCGCAAAACAGTTAGAACCGTTTATGCCGGAGACAGCAGAAAAGATCCTCGCACAGCTTGGTGATGGCAAAGTGACAGAGAAGCCGGAGATTTTGTTTGCGAGACTAGACCTTGAGGAAGTGATGAAGAAAGTAGAAGAACTTCATCCTCCGGTAGCCGAGGAGGTCCCGGCAGAAGAGGAAGTTATTGATATTGAGGCGAAACCGGAGATTGCATTTGAAGACTTCGGTGCAATGCAGTTTCAGGTAGGTGAAATCATTGCCTGCGAAGAAGTAAAGAAATCCAAAAAACTTCTCTGCTCTCAGGTAAAAGTGGGAAGTCAGGTGAAACAGATCGTGTCGGGAATCAAACAGCACTACAGTGCAGAAGAGATGGTTGGCAAGAAAGTTATGGTTCTTGTAAACTTAAAGCCTGCAAAATTGGCAGGTGTGTTATCTGAGGGAATGTTACTGTGTGCAGAGGATGCGGAAGGCAATCTGGCGCTTATGACACCGGAGAAAGAGATGCCGGCAGGAGCGGAGATCTGTTAATACACGTAAGAATCTATGAGAGACTTATTCTTAAAGTGAATTTATCGTGATAATTTAAGAAATAGAAAGGCAGGAATAAACAATGGAAAAAATCAGAATAGGTATCGTCGGCTACGGCAATATCGGAAGAGGTGTTGAGCAGGCGATCGCGCGCAACGAAGATATGGAACTTAAAGCAGTTTTCACAAGAAGAAATCCTGCGGACGTGACGATCAAAACAGAAACCGCACAGGTGAAACATTTGGATGAGCTGTTATCTATGAAAGATGAGATAGATGTTATGATGCTCTGCGGCGGTTCGGCAACAGACCTTCCGAACATGGGGCCTGAAATCGCAACAAACTTTAATACCATTGACAGCTTTGATACACACGCAAGAATTCCCGAGTATTTCGCAAATGTAGATAAAGCGGCGAAAGAAGGAGGCAATATCGGAATTATTTCTGTAGGCTGGGATCCAGGGATGTTTTCTTTAAACCGCTTGTATGCGGAGGCGATCCTTCCACAGGGAAGTACCTATACATTCTGGGGGAAAGGTGTAAGTCAGGGACATTCTGATGCGATCCGCCGTATAGACGGTGTAAAGAATGCAATACAATATACCGTTCCGATCAAAGAAGCAGTAGACCGTGTGAGAACCGGAAGCGCACCGGAGCTTACTACGAGAGAGAAGCACCTCAGAGAATGCTATGTAGTTGCCGAGGAGGGCGCTGATAAGGCGGCAATTGAACAGGCAATAAAGACAATGCCAAATTATTTTGACGAATATGAAACAACCGTAACGTTTATTACGGAGGAAGAATTAAAAGCAGATCACAGTAAAATGCCTCACGGAGGGTTTGTGATTCGAAGTGGGGAGTCGGGAACGGAAGGAAGTAAGCATGTGATCGAGTATTCCCTGAAGCTTGATTCTAACCCGGAATTTACTGCGAGCGTACTTGTATGTTACGCAAGAGCAGCCTATAGATTATCAAAAGCCGGAGAGAGCGGGGCAAGAAGCGTGTTTGATATTGCGCCGGCAATGCTTTCGATCAAGACACCGGAGCAGCTTAGAAAAGAGATATTATAATGATTTTTGATACACATGCACATTATGATGATGAACAATTTGACGCTGACCGTGCAGAGCTTCTTTCTTCCATGCAGGAAAACGGAGTCGGCACGATCGTAAATGTCAGCGCCACATATGAGTCCTGCCGGAAGGTGGCAGAGATGGTTCAGGATTATCCATATATGTATGCAGCCATAGGAGTTCATCCGGATGAAGTAGGGAGTCTGGATGAGGAGAAATTTGCCGAGATGAAAGAACTGTTTCAATGCCCGAAGGTCGTGGCTGTAGGAGAAATCGGTCTGGATTATTATTGGGATAACGAGTCTCATGATGTTCAGAAGCGATGGTTTATCCGTCAGCTGGACCTCGCAAGAGAGTTGGAATTGCCGGTGTTGATCCACAGCCGCGAGGCAGCAGCTGATACTATGGAGATCATGAAAGCGTACGGACAAGGCTTAAAAGGCGTGATTCATTGTTATTCTTACGCCAAAGAGCAGGCGAGAGAGTATGTGAAGATGGGATATTATATCGGTGTTGGCGGAGTGGTAACATTTAAGAACGCAAAAAAATTAAAAGAGACGGTAGAAGAAATCCCACTGACGTCTATCCTGCTGGAAACGGACTGCCCGTATTTGTCTCCGGTGCCATACCGTGGTAAACGAAATAATTCTGTATACCTTCAATATGTTGCGGAAGAAATTGCGAGAATTAAAAATGTTTCCTATGAGGAAGTAGTTGCCAGGACAGAGCAAAATGCAAAAGAGATGTATGGAATAAAATAAGAAATTCCCACAGAAGATCAGATGTTGATTATCAGATTCTGTGGGATTTTTCGTGCCTTATACAAAGAGAGGCTATAAAAAGTGCTTCATTATTTTGTATAATTTATTAATATTTATAAAAAAGAAAATTTATGTGGTCGGTATCGGAAAATCCTGTATAATTAAATTATATTTCTAAACAATATTTGAAACAAGGGAAAAGAGGTTGAGTAAATATGGGCTTTGACGAGCTTCTGAAAGCGCTGAAAATTGATGAAGAATACACGTTGGCGCGTTTCAGCGGAATGAAAAATATTTTAGAACGTTTTTTGTTAAGGTTTTTAGACGATAACAGCATGGGACTTTTAAAATATGATTTTGAAACAAACGATCAGGAAAGCGCCGAACGAGATGCGCACACATTAAAAGGACTTGCAGCGAATTTGGGACTGGACGAGCTGAGCAGGCGTGCGGCAGAGTGTGTGGATACTATCAGAGCGGGAAACTATGCAGCGGCAAGACAGCAGTATCCGCATATTTTAGAAGAATATGAGCGGGTAGTACAGATTTTAAAGAAATATGCAGATTCATTACAAAAATAAGAAAGGATAAAGAGTATGAGTTACAAAATGATGATCATTGATGATGATGAAATTACACTGGATATGATAGAAACCTTATTGGAAGATGAATATACGATTATCAAAATGAAATCCGGCGTGAATGCCTTGGCGAAGCTGCGGACAACACCGGATATAGATATTATTCTTCTGGATATGATGATGCCGGGATTAGACGGTATGAAGATTCTTAAATTCCTAAAAGAAGATAAGCAGTTTTCCAAGATACCGGTTATTTTTCTTACCAGTCTGGAGGGGATCAATTTTGAGGCGCAAGGTTACCTTTCCGGCGCCAGTGATTATATCCGTAAACCGATCCACGCAGAATTGTTGAAATACAAAGTAGAGCGTCAGATATATCTGGCAAGGATTTTAAAAGAACATGCAATTTACCGTCAAAGACTGAAACTAATTAAAAAGCTTCTTGAAAATATAGATATAGATATTACCGATCTTGATTTTCTTCAGGAAGATCACGCAGAAGAGAATTCCTGATTTTGTTCTGAACTCTTTTTTAAACGCAACAAAAAGGCTGTGACACGAAATAAGTCACAGCCTTTATGATTTCTTAATATTTATTTTATTTATAAAGTATATGCTAAAACAGAATTTTATTGTATACTGTCATTAAATTATTTATCGTTCGGGAGCAGAGAGAGTATGAGAAAACCCACACTTGGAAATCCGCAGAATACCATTGAAATTTTGCAGAAATATGATTTTACTTTTCAAAAGAAATTTGGACAAAATTTCCTGATCGACACGCATGTATTAGATAAGATTATCCGTGCGGCAGGAATTACGAAAGAAGATATGGTGCTGGAGATAGGTCCGGGAATCGGAACAATGACACAGTATCTGGCGGAGGCGGCAGGTAAAGTGATAGCAGTTGAAATTGACAGGAATTTAATCCCGATCTTATCAGACACGTTGTGTGCATATGATAATGTGACAATTATTAATGAGGACGTGTTAAAGCTGGATCTTTGCAGGATCGCAGAGGAGGAAAACGAAGGAAAGCCGATAAAAGTAGTTGCCAACCTTCCATATTATATAACAACACCGATTATCATGGGACTGTTTGAAAATCACGTACCGGTGGACAGTATCACGGTGATGATACAAAAAGAGGTGGCAGAGCGGATGCAGACAGGTCCGGGAAACAAGGACTATGGAGCGTTGTCTTTGGCAGTTCAGTATTATGCCGAACCGTACATTGTGGCAAATGTGCCGCCTAACTGTTTCATGCCGAGACCGAAAGTCGGTTCGGCAGTCATTCGTCTTACCAGGCATGAGAATCCTCCGGTGGAAGTGAAGGATGAGAAGCTGATGTTTGACGTGATTCGCGCATCTTTTAACCAGAGGAGAAAGACGCTGGCAAACGGGCTTAATAATTCTGACAAGATAACATTTCCGAAAGAAGTTATTATGCAGGCGATAGAGAGATTGGGACGCGGAGCCGGAGTCAGGGGGGAAGCGCTGGGTTTGGAGGAGTTTGCGAAGCTCAGTAATGACTTGTTAGAATTGGGAAAGAACTATCCGAAGGAGACTTCGTAAGATAGATAGTGTAACTATGAGGAATTTAGCAGACAGAAAGGATGATGTCTATGATTAAGAAAAACAAATATGTATTGTTTGAGATTACCCCGGAAATAGAGCATTTTGCAGAGTTGTGTGAGAAGAACACGGCGATTGATAAAGAACTTTATACCAAATATGAAGTCAAACGAGGACTCAGAGATCTGAATGGTAAAGGTGTACTCGCTGGTCTGACGAATATATCCGATGTCTGCGCAACGAAAGTGGTAGACGGAAAAGAGGTTCCGTGCGCAGGTAATTTATATTACAGAGGTTACAATATTAAAGATTTGGTGAAAGGTTTTTTAGAGGGAGGCTATTTTGGATTTGAAGAGGTTGCATATCTTCTTTTGTTTGGAGAACTTCCGAATGCAGAGGAATCTGCCAAGTTCCACCAGACACTTGTAGATAGAAGAACGCTTCCGCCGACGTTTGTAAGAGATGTCATTATGAAAGCGGCAAGCCGGGATATGATGAATAGTCTGTCTCGTTCCATTTTGAATCTGTATACCTATGATATGAAAGCAGACGATACGTCTATTCCGAATGTATTGCGCCAGTGTCTGAATCTGATCAGCCAGTTTCCGATGATGATGGTATATGGCTATCATGCATATAATTATCGGATGGGTGACGATCTGTTTATCTATGCACCGTCACCGGAGCTGTCCACAGCAGAAAATATTTTGATGATGCTCCGTGAGGACCGCAAGTATACGGAGCTTGAAGCGAAGATCCTGGATATGGCGCTGGTACTCCATATGGATCACGGAGGTGGTAATAACTCTACATTTACAACACATGTAGTTACGTCCTCTGGCACAGATACATATTCTACCATAGCGGCGGCTATGGCATCGCTGAAAGGACCGAAGCATGGCGGAGCAAATGTAAAGGTTACGCAGATGTTTGAAGATATGAAAGAACATGTGAAAGACTGGGAGGACAAAGACGCTATCCGCCAGTATCTCAATGATCTGTTGGATAAGAAAGCATTCGATAAAAAAGGTCTTATCTATGGTATGGGGCATGCCATTTATTCTGTATCCGATCCGCGAGCTGACATTTTCAAGAAATTTGTAAAACAGCTTGCAGAAGAGAAGGGATGCCAGAAAGAATATGCTCTTTATGAGACAGTAGAACATATGGCGCCGGAGGTTATTGCAGAGAAACGTAAAATTTATAAAGGCGTTAATGCAAATGTAGATTTTTACAGTGGATTGGTATATGGTATGCTGGATCTTCCGCCTTCGCTGTATACGCCGATTTTTGCAGCGGCACGTATCGTCGGATGGAGCGCGCACAGATTGGAAGAGCTTAAAAATGCGGATAAGATTATCCGCCCGGCATATAAACCGTTGGCACCATACAGAGATTATGTGAGAATGGATGAAAGATAGATGAAACGAGAGTTTAGTTTTCTGAGTGCAGACCGGAAGAGCCGCATACATGCCATAGAGTGGACGCCGGAAACCCCGGTGCAGGCGGTTCTTCAGATTTGTCACGGAATGGTAGAATACATAGACAGATACGATGAGTTTGCCAGATATTTAAACGGACACGGATATTATGTTATCGGACATGACCATCTGGGACATGGCGGTTCTGTTCAGGATGAAAAAGATTTTGGACATTTTAATGAAGAAAAGGGAAATTCTTATGTCCAGGCAGATATTCATCGGTTGAGGACATATGCCATGAAGAAATATCCGGGGATCCCGTATTTCCTTATGGGACATAGTATGGGGTCATTTCTGGTAAGGCAGTACCTGACCGTACATGCAGAAGGACTTGCGGGTGCGATCATTATGGGAACAGGATGGCAGCCTGACGCGATCCTGAAGCTGGGGCAGACTGTATGCAAGATGATCGCATCTGTAAAAGGATGGCGGCACAGGAGCCTTCTTGTAGACGGGCTTGCGTTTGGCGGTTTCAACAGGAAATTTAAGCCTGCCGAGACAGGTATGGATTGGATCAGCTCTGATGCAGAAGTGTGCAGAAAATATGTGAAGGATCCGTGGTGTTCTTTTCGCTTTACGGTGGGTGCATACTATCAGATGTTTGAGGGTATGAAGGTCGTTGCGAAAAAAGATTGTACAGATCATATGCCAAAAGATCTGCCGATATTTATTGTGTCCGGGCAGGATGACCCGGTGGGTGCATTCGGTAAGGGTGTATGTAAAGTGTACGCACAGTATAAGAGAGCGGGACTGGAAAACGTAGATATGAAACTTTACCCGGAAGACCGCCATGAGATTTTAAATGAGACTGACCGGGCAAATGTCTACGAAGATATTTATCTGTGGATGGAAGAAGTATTAGGATAGTCTGGAGTGTCCGTCTGAAATTTAATATTAGAAAAAACAGGAATTTTAAATTCTATCAAACTGTAAATTGTTATATATTTTTATGAGGATTTGACCCGAATTTAATAAGTCACAAAAAAGTAACCGCAATCCTGAAGTGAACCCCTTTCATTAGACATTTGTTTTGTCTAACAAAAGGGGTTCACTTCATCCTTTGGTGAGGGGCGGTTACTTTTTTGATTGATTTATATACGCAATCAAAATCGTTACAACAATACTGAGTATCATTAGTACGATGGAGAGCATTTCAAAATCACTCATAAGTCAAGCCCTCC
>CAUWLL010000003.1:0-99034 GCA_963559605.1 uncultured Lachnospiraceae bacterium | reverse complement strand
ATCGAACCAGATGAAAAGCCTGAATGGTCATTAAACTGAGATTTAGTCAAAAAATTGGAGGAATTTTAGATTAAAAACAATTTTGGTTCAATAGGAGGCGAAAAGATGGACGAAAAGAAAGTTAGAGAAGCGATATAACATTTTAAATTGGTGTTATTAGATATGGAAGTAAGGAGATTTAAGCATGTTCCAAAATATTATAAAACAGCAATCGAAGCACTAGAAAAGCAGTTGCCTATGAAACCAAACGCTGCCGGATATAATTTAATTCATTACAAATGTCCGAAATGTAAAACGATTGTTCCGATTCAAGCAGATTATTGTAAAGTATGCGGTCAGCGTCTTGATTGGTCGGAAGTGCATTAAAACGTGTTATAACGTTTTAAAAGTGCGTTATAGTTGAGTAATTGAGTTATGAGTTGAGTTCCATACGAGTTTTCTTACGAGTTAACTCGCAAAAGACTCGGAAAGGTGAAAAATGAAACTATTAGATAAGCTTAAAAAACATTTTACAGACGGATGCATTATAAGTGGAATAATTTCTCTTATAGGATTAATTTGTTTGGGATTTGGAAACGAAAATGCATTTTATAAAATGCTTGTTTTCTCAATGAGAAGTTTTTTAATCCTAACATCCTTATCTGTAATAAGAATTTTATTGGAAATGTTAGTTAAGAGAATAAAGGAGCGAGTATAAATGGAAGAACTAAAGAAATGCCCGTTCTGTGGTGGGGAAGCGGAAGTGTACTTTTGCAAAAGTACAGAAAGTTGGTATGTAGAATGTGCTTTGAGCAAAGTGACATGTGCAACAATACCTTGTACATACCCTTTTTCTACAAAAGAAGAAGCAACACAAGCATGGAACAGGAGAGTGGAAGAATGAAAAACTATGATCCAAATATTGAAGGAATGCATACAGTAAAAATAACACTACAACAATGGGAATACAAAGGACACATTATTAAGCGAGTTGGTGGAAACTGCAAAGGCAGAGATATTTTAGATTTTGACTTTGAATGTGAGGATGATTTCCTTGATAACGATTGTCAACTGGAATACCATGAAGATTTAGATTATTTTTCTTGCGTTTTGAAGGATAAAAACGGGAAGACATTAGAGTGTAGAGGAGACGCAGAAGATATGAATGATATGATAGTTGGTATTGAAATTATTGATTTTTGTGAGGAGTAAATGATGAATAGAGAAATACGTTTTAGAGCAAAGAGAAAAGACTGGAGAAAGCTTCCAAAAGAAGAACGGTGGGTGGAAGGCGATTTAATCCAGAATATTTTTGGCGGAATGAAAAGAATGTGGATAACATCGGAAAGTTACGATAAAGAAAGATTGCGTTCTGTACATAAACACATAACAGAATGGAGGGGAATTGAAATCGATTCCGACACCATCTGCCAGTACACCGGACTTAACGATAAGAACGGTAAGAAGATTTGGGAGAATGATATTGTAGAACTTCCAGATGAAGTTGGTTGTTTTGTGTGCGAATGGGAAGAAGATACCGCAAGATTTGTTATGAATGGGGATGGATTAACGGTTGATTTTGATAACTATTGGGGTTATCAGACAGAAGTGGCAGGAAACATTTTCGATAATCCAGGGGTACTGGAGGTGGAGTGATGAAAGTGAACCAAGAAGAGAAAGTAGATAGATACGGAATATATCCACACATCCGTGTATCTGGAAAAGATGCGAACCCTCAAAGCATCCACGAGTGGCTGTATAGCCACGGTGGATATGGCTACAAATTCGTAATGATTTTTGACTGCATGGCTGATGAGTGGCAAGAATCTGATAAAGAATATCCAATCTACCACATGGACGCAGTTGATGACGAAATTATGGAGTACATAGGAGTAGAGCGAGTTAAGCAGTGGCTGAAGCAGAAAGGAGCTATTTGATGAACGTACTAGAGAAGATTTTGGAAGAGATTGAAGAAGCAACATTTCAAGAAGATGCACCTATTTATATAGGCAATATGGAAGTAGACGGGTATGTGCGGGCGAGCAGAGTGAAAGAGATCATTCGTTCGGACATGGAATCCATATCTCGTGAAAAAGATATGAAAATCACGAGATCGTCACGAGATAATGGTGGCTGGATTCCGGTAGAAGAGAGATTGCCGGAAGTTCAAGAGGGGTTAGAAGATACATATTGCCCTGAATTTAATGTAACGATCAAAGGGGCGAAAGAAGCTACGACCCTGAAATACAGTTGGGATGGGACTTGGTTTGATAATAGTGGAAATATTTATACGGTACTCGCATGGCAGCCTCTTCCGGAACCGTACAATCCAAAGAAAACTATTCCAGTAGCAGGACATAAGATGGTTAAAGAAGTATGTGAGGAATTGCGAGAGGAGTGAATGAACGGAATAGGCGTTCTTGAGTATCTACGAAAGAAAGGGATACTGAAATAATATTTTTTATAACAGAAAGGAACTTGAGGCTTATGAGATTGGGAAAGTATTTATCCTCATTGACTAAGCCGGAACTTGAAGAATTAAAAAACATATGCAACTTTACAGATGAGGAATTAAAAGTTATAGATTGCTTGGTAAACGAAAAAAGCTATGAGGAAATATCTTCATATATAAAGTGTTCTACAGCTACAGTAGGAAGAAAAATATCGGCAATCAAAGAGAAAGTAGAAGGAAGTGACTTAAATATGAAAAACAGAGTGCCTATATGGGAGAAAGCAAATTTGACAATCGAGGAAGCAGCAGAATATAGCAATATTGGGATTTGCAAATTGAATGATATATCAAAAGACCCAAAATGTCCGTTTGTTCTTTATGTTGGAAGAAAAAAATTAATAAAAAGAAAGGAGTTTGAAAAATTTTTGAACAATACTTTAGAGTTGTAATATAGACATATGAGCCTTATTATAGTATTATATAGAACTATATCAAGGCTCTTTTTCTTTTGAAAGGAGATATACTATGGGAAAGGATTTGAAAGGAAAAGAGTTAGGAGTTGGAATTTCTCAAAGAAAGGACGGATTATATACAGCAAGATTTGTAAGCAAAACAACCGGAAAATCTATTCAAAAATATTTTCCTAAATTACAGGAATGTCGGAAGTGGTATGCGGACGCTAGATTACAAGATGATCATGGTGGAATCAATGCAAACGGGAACATGATGGTTAAGGCTTGGTTTGAATATTGGATTACAAATATTAAAGGTAACAGTATTCGCCCCAATACAATAAGAAATTATAAAGAAAGATTCAAACATAATATCGATCGTTGCATAGGAAATATGCTCATGTCAGAAGTAAAGCCCATGCACTGCCAAAACGTACTAAATCAAATGAAAGACGATTATAAGACTTCAACGATATATCAAACTAGAATCACTTTATATTCGATGTTTTCAGATGCGGTCGATAATGACGTTATACCAAAGAACCCTGTAACAAAATCTGTTAAGTATAATATAGGAAAAGAACCTAAAAAAGTTCGTGCATTGACCATTGAAGAACAAAAGAAATTTTTGGAAACTGCAAAAGGTACTAGCAATTATAACCAGTTTGCTTTTTTATTACAAACTGGACTGCGTACCGGAGAACTTATCGGATTAAAATGGTCTGACATTGATTTAAAGAGGAAGGTAATGCATATAGGGAGAAGCATGGAATACAGACACTCTGTAGGCGAATGGCGAATAGGAGAGCCGAAAAGCAAGTCCGGTTATCGAGATGTTCCTTTAACAGAAGAAGCTATTTCTATCTTAAAAACCCAAAAGGAGAAATTGAAAGAAATTAAAGTGATTAATATTCGATTTAAAGACTTTGTGTTTTTGAGCAGAAAAGGTGAGCCAACAAAGAATTCCGCTTACGACTCATCTCTATTTAAGTTATGCGACAAGGCTGGTATCGATAGGTTTTCAATGCATGTTCTAAGACACACATATGCCACTAGAGCAATAGAGGGAGGGATAAGACCAAAAACATTGCAAGTTATTTTAGGACATTCAAATGTTGGTATCACAATGAATCTATATGTACATGTGACAGAAGATGAAAAATTAAAAGAGGTAGAAAAGATAGAAAAAGCATTAAAAGTTGTGTAGTAAATTGTGTAGTAAAAATATATAGAAAGGTGAAAACCCGCATAAATAAAGGGTTTTCAGACAGGTAAATATAAATATGAAATTAGGTATTGTAGGACTTCCGAATGTTGGAAAAAGTACGCTGTTTAATTCCCTTACAAAGGCAGGTGCGGAATCGGCAAACTATCCGTTCTGTACGATCGATCCCAATGTGGGAGTTGTTACCGTGCCGGATGAGAGACTGAATGTGCTGGGGGAGATGTACCACACAAAGAAGATCATTCCGGCGGCAATTGAGTTCGTGGATATTGCAGGACTTGTAAAAGGAGCGTCGAAGGGAGAGGGGCTTGGAAACCAGTTCCTTGCTAACATCCGCGAGGTAGACGCTATCGTTCATGTGGTGAGATGCTTTGAGGACAGCAATATCGTTCATGTAGACGGAAGTATCGATCCGCTCAGAGATATTGAGACGATCAATCTGGAGCTTATTTTCTCCGACCTTGAGATTTTGGAAAGAAGAATTGCAAAAACGACGAAAGTAGCCAGAAATGATAAGACAGCAGCCAAAGAACTGGCGCTTCTTGAGAAAATAAAAGAGCATCTGGAAAATAACCGTCTTGCCAAGACTTTTGAGGGCGCAGATGATGAGGAAGAACAGGAATGGCTGGCGGGCTATAATCTTCTGACTTACAAACCGGTGATCTATGCCGCAAATGTGACGGAAGATGAGCTGGCAGATGACGGGGCGTCAAATGCAGGAGTACAGGCAGTGCGAGAGTATGCGGCAAAAGAAGAAAGTGAAGTGTTCGTCGTATGTGCTCAGATTGAACAGGAGATTGCCGAGCTTGACGATGATGAGAAGAAGATGTTTCTGGAGGATCTGGGGTTAAGTGAATCCGGGCTGGAAAAGCTGATCAAGGCAAGTTATAAGCTGTTAGGTCTTATCAGTTACCTGACTGCGGGAGAGCCGGAAGTCCGTGCGTGGACGATCACGGAAGGGACGAAAGCGCCACAGGCGGCAGGAAAGATCCATACGGATTTTGAACGTGGATTCATCCGTGCGGAGGTTGTGTCTTATGACGATCTGATGGCTTGCGGAAGTCACGCTGCGGCAAAAGACAAAGGCCTTGTGAGACTGGAAGGGAAAGAGTACGTTGTAAAAGACGGAGATATTATGTTGTTTAGGTTTAATGTTTAAGCGACAGCGACGGCAGAAGGAGATGGCTTATGACTCGAACGATTGCGTTCCCGAATCTGGGGATTTTGCTTGAAAATGTAGGGGATCATGTGACGGTATTTGGTTTTGATATAGCATTTTACGGAATGCTTATCGGTCTCGGAATACTGGCAGGTATTTTTATCGCGGCGGCGGAAGCAAAACGTACCGGACAGAATCCGGAGGATTATTATGACCTCGCGATCTATGCGGTGATTTTCTCGATTATGGGAGCGAGGATTTATTACGTTGTATTTTCGTGGGATATGTACAAAGATGACTGGAAAAGTATTTTTAATATCCGTCAGGGCGGACTTGCGATTTACGGTGGAGTGATCGCGGCGGTGATCACGGTCATTATCTTTGCGAAGATTAAGAAGATGTCGGCGCCTCTATTATTTGACACGGCATGTCTCGGACTTGTGGCAGGGCAGATGATCGGCAGATGGGGGAATTTTTTTAACAGGGAAGCATTCGGCGAGTATACAGACAGCTTCCTTGCCATGCGGCTTCCGGTTGATGCCGTACGTGCTTCGGACATAACGGAACTTATGAGAAAGAAAATGGAAACTATAGACGGAGTGTCTTATATTCAGGTTCATCCGACGTTTCTCTATGAATCGTTGTGGTGTTTAGGTGTGCTGGTTCTTTTGCTTCTTTACCGAAAACATAAGCGGTTTGACGGTGAAGTCTTTCTGCTCTGCCTGTTTGGATACGGAGCGGGCAGAGTATGGATCGAGGGACTGCGTACCGATCAGCTCTGGTTTCCGGGGACACAGATTCCGGTATCTCAAGTGCTTGCAGGTGTGCTTGTCGTCGTGTCTCTTGCGATAATATTATATTACAGAAGAAAGACGCACAATGTCGTTAAAAAATAGACGATGATGTACACGAAAATAAACAAAAACAGCCCGACTATCACTAGACTTTTAGAGGTATTCGGGCTATAATAATTATACATGTCAAATTACAAATGATTTGCAATATTTTTTAAGGAGGAACAACAAAAATGGCAAGAAAAATGAAGACCATGGATGGTAATCAGGCAGCAGCTCATGCTTCTTATGCGTATACAGAAGTTGCGGCCATTTACCCTATCACCCCATCATCTGTTATGCCGGAGCACGTAGATGAGTGGGCTACCGAAGGTAGAAAAAATATCTTTGGACAAACTGTACAGGTAACAGAGATGCAGTCAGAGGCAGGTGCTGCAGGAGCAGTTCACGGATCACTGGCAGCAGGCGCTCTTACAACAACCTTTACAGCATCTCAGGGCTTACTGTTGATGATTCCTAACTTATATAAAGTAGCAGGTGAGCAGCTTCCGGGAGTATTTAACGTTTCTGCTCGTGCAATTGCAAGCCACGCTTTATCTATTTTCGGAGATCATTCAGACGTTTACGCTTGTCGTCAGACAGGCGCTGCAATGCTCTGTGAGTCCAGCGTACAGGAAGTTATGGACTTAACACCGGTTGCACATTGTGCGGCATTAAAAGGAAAACTTCCGTTTATCAACTTCTTTGACGGATTCCGTACATCTCATGAGATCCAGAAGATCGAGACATGGGATTGCGAAGACCTGAAAGATATGGTAGATATGGATGCAATTGATGAGTTCAGAAATCATGCATTGAATCCAAATCACCCATGTCACAGAGGTTCTGCACAGAACCCGGACATCTTCTTCCAGGCAAGAGAAGCATGTAACCCATACTACGATGCTATGCCGGCGATCGTACAGGAATACATGGATAAAGTTAATGCGAAGATCGGAACAAACTATAAACTGTTCAACTACTACGGAGCTCCAGATGCTGAGAAGGTTATCGTAGCTATGGGTTCTGTATGTGATACAATCGAAGAGACTATCGACTACATGATGGCAGCAGGCGAAAAGGTTGGTGTTGTGAAAGTTCGTCTTTACAGACCATTCAGCGCTAAAGCATTTGTAGACGCTATCCCGGAGACAGCGAAGGTAATCAACGTTCTTGACAGAACAAAAGAGCCGGGAGCACAGGGAGAGCCGTTATATCTTGACGTTGTATCTGCATTAAAAGGAACAAAATTTGAGAGCGTTACAGTAAACTGCGGACGTTACGGATTAGGTTCTAAAGATACGACACCGGCACAGATCGTTGCAGTATTTAACAACGCGGACAAAGACAGATTTACAATTGGTATCGTTGATGATGTTACCAACCTTTCTCTTGAAGTCGGAGCACCGCTTGTTACAACTCCAGAAGGAACGATCAACTGTAAATTCTGGGGACTTGGAGCAGACGGAACTGTCGGAGCTAACAAGAACTCTATCAAGATCATCGGTGACAATACAGACATGTACGCACAGGCTTACTTTGACTATGACTCTAAGAAGTCCGGCGGTGTAACAATGTCTCACTTACGTTTTGGTAAGAGCCCGATCAAATCAACATACCTGATCAAACAGGCGAACTTTGTAGCTTGTCATAACCCATCTTATGTAAACAAATATAACATGGTTCAGGAGCTTGTTGACGGCGGTACATTCCTTCTGAACTGCCCATGGGATATGGAAGGGCTTGAGAAACACTTACCGGGACAGGTAAAAGCATATATCGCTGACCACAATATTAAGTTCTACACGATCGACGGTATTAAGATTGGTAAAGAGATCGGACTTGGCGGACGTATCAATACAGTTCTGCAGTCTGCATTCTTCAAACTTGCAGCTATCATTCCTGAGGAGGAAGCGATCGACCTTATGAAGAAAGCAGCTAAGGCTACTTACGGAAGAAAAGGTGACAAGATTGTTCAGATGAACTACGATGCTATTGATGCAGGTGCAAAACAAGTTGTTGAAGTAGCAGTTCCAGATTCCTGGAAGTCCTGTGCAGACGAAGGTCTGTTCACACCGGAAGTTAAGGGCGGAAAAGATGAAGTTGTAAACTTTGTTAAGAATATTCAGGCGAAAGTAAATGCGCAGGAAGGTAACTCACTTCCGGTATCTGCATTTAATGATTATGTAGACGGTTCTACACCATCCGGTTCTTCTGCATATGAGAAACGTGGTATTGCTGTAGATATTCCGGTATGGGTAGAGGAAAACTGTATCCAGTGTAACCGCTGTGCATATGTATGTCCACACGCTGTTATCCGTCCGGTAGCTCTTACAGAGGACGAGCTTGCAAAAGCGCCGGAAGGAACAAAAGCGATCGATATGATCGGTATGCCGGGAATGAAGTTCACAATGACTGTATCTGCTTATGACTGTACAGGTTGTGGTTCTTGTGCTAACGTATGTCCGGGCAAGAAGGGCGAGAAAGCTCTCGTTATGAAAAATATGGAAGAGAACGCAGCATCTCAGGAAGTATTTGATTTCGGCAGAGAGATCGAAGTGAAACCGGAAGTTGTTGCTAAGTTCAAACCGGAGACAGTGAAAGGAAGTCAGTTCAAACAGCCGCTTCTTGAGTTCTCAGGAGCTTGTGCAGGTTGTGGAGAGACACCTTACGCTAAATTGATCACACAGTTATTCGGTGACAGAATGTATATTGCTAACGCAACAGGATGTTCCTCTATCTGGGGTAACTCTTCACCGTCTACACCTTACACAGTAAACGCTAAGGGACAGGGACCGGCTTGGGCAAACTCCTTGTTCGAGGATAACGCTGAGTTTGGATACGGTATGTTGCTTGCTCAGAAAGCGATCAGAAAGAGACTGAAAGAGAATGTTGAGACTGTATTAGCGGCTGACTGCGCAACAGCAGAAGCGAAAGCAGCTTGTCAGGAATATCTTGACACATTTAACAGTGGAGTAACAAACGGCGATGCTGCTGAGAAATTAGTTTCTGTATTATCAGAGATTGATTGTGATACATGCAGAGAAATCGTTAAGAATAAAGACTTCCTCGCTAAGAAATCCCAGTGGATCTTCGGTGGTGACGGATGGGCTTATGACATCGGTTTTGGCGGTGTTGACCATGTATTGGCAAGTGGTGAGGACATCAACATCATGGTATTCGATACAGAGGTTTACTCTAATACAGGCGGACAGTCCTCTAAAGCTACTAAGACAGGTGCTACAGCACAGTTTGCAGCAGGCGGAAAAGAGACGAAGAAGAAAGACCTTGCAGGTATCGCTATGAGTTACGGTTATGTATACGTAGCACAGATCGCTATGGGTGCAGACTTCAACCAGACTGTAAAAGCAATTGCAGAGGCTGAAGCATATCCGGGACCATCACTTATCATTGCTTACGCTCCATGTATCAATCATGGTATTAAGAAAGGTATGAGCAAAGCTCAGACTGAGGAAGCATTAGCAGTAGAGTGTGGATACTGGAACAACTTCAGATTCAACCCGGCTGCAGAGGGCGCTAAGTTCACACTTGACAGCAAAGAGCCTAAACAGGAAGAGTATCAGGCATTCCTTGACGGAGAGGTTCGTTACAATGCTCTTAAGAGAGCAAATCCAGAGAAAGCTGAGAAGCTGTTCGCACAGAACGAGGCTGAGGCTATGGAAAGATACGATTATCTTAAGAAACTTGTTACTCTGTACGGCGGAGAATAAGATATGAAACAGATAAGGATACTCGGTTGAGTGTCGGATAAGGCGGGACGTAAGTCCTGCCTTATCTTTTAAAAGCGCTATATTCCTTGTCGAAAAATGAAAACGATTGTAGAAAGAAGGAGTTATTCGTGGTAAAAGTGGATATTATATCCGGTTTTTTGGGAGCCGGAAAGACGACCTTTATCAAACAGTTGATACAACAGGTATTTACAGAGGAAAAGCTGGTTTTGATTGAAAATGAATTTGGTGAGATCGGGATTGACGGCGGTTTTCTGAAAGATGCCGGAATTGAGATCCGAGAGATGAATTCGGGATGTATTTGCTGTACGCTTGTGGGAGATTTTAGTGAGGCATTGAAGAAGGTACTGGAAGAATATAAGCCCGACCGTGTACTGATCGAGCCATCGGGTGTCGGAAAACTTTCGGATGTGGCGAAAGCCATTGAGGATGTGAGAAAAGAAGCGGATATTGAGATAGATGGAAAGATTACGGTTGTGGACGGGAAGAAAGGGAAGCTATATTTGAAAAACTTCGGCGAGTTTTTCAAAGACCAGGTGTCTCATGCGTCTACAATTGTCATCAGCCGTACGCAGATGATGGAGGACGACAAGATAGAAGAATGTGTGAAAATGCTTCGAGAACAGAACAAAGAAGCTACAATTATCTCCACACCGTGGGAGAAGTTAAGCAAAGAGGCGATTCGTCATGCGCTGGATGTCGGAGCAGAGATTGAAGGATTGTTCGAGGAAGAAGGATGCTGTCATCATCACGATCACGAACATGAAGAAGGATGCTGTCATCATCACGAACATGAAGAAGGAGACTGCCATCACCATGAGCATGAAGAAGGATGCTGTCATCATCACGAACATGAAGAAGGATTCTGCCATCATCACCATCATGGACACGAACATGAACATGGGCATGAGCATGGGCACGACCATCATGGGCATCATCATGCGGATGATGTATTTACAAGCTGGGGCAGAGAAACTGCCCGCAAATATACAGAGGAAGAGCTGGATGTGTTCTTGAAAGCATTATCTGAAACAAAGGAGTACGGCACGATTTTGCGTTCGAAAGGAATTATAGAGATGGCAGATCATACATGGAGACAGTTTGATTTAGTGCCGGAAGAGTACGAAGTGAGAGCGTGTCAACCGGATTACACTGGTCGTCTGTGTGTGATCGGTACAGAACTGAAGGAGGAAGAGCTGGAGAAGCTATTCCGGCTTTAGACCCGGCAGCAGAAGTGGGAAAGCGCCCAAAATAGTCAGAAAAAAGAGAGGTTAATGGCATGAAAACTCCGGTATTTATATGTACGGGATTCCTGGACAGTGGAAAATCCACGCTGGTGAAAGAAACGCTGATGAAGCAGGACTGGATAGAGCCGGGACTTACACTTTTGATCTTGTGTGAGGAAGGCGAGGTGGAATTTTCTCGGGAATATTTGGATGAAAATGACATGGTACTGCTGAAAGTAGAGGAATTTGAGCAGTTAGACAGTGCGTTTTTCAAAAGCTGTGAGAAGAATTATCATCCGGCACAGGTTGTTATTGAATATAACGGTATGTGGAAATTGGAAGATTTGCTGATGATACGCTATCCTAGAAGCTGGGAATTGCAAGGCGTATATTCTACGGTAAATGGTATGACCTTGGATATGTATTTGAAAAATATGAGAAATGTGCTGATGGAACAGCTTACAGAATCGGAACTGATCGTGGTCAATCGCTGTGACCGGAAAATGGAACGCGCAGGGTTCCGCAGGGCGTTGAAGGTGCAGAATCCTATGGCACAGTTAATATTTGAGGACTTGGACGGGGAGATCATCCAACCGTCCAAGGAAGATCTGCCTTATGATACAAGCGGAGACAGGATCGTTCTTGCAGATGAAGATTTTGGAATTTTCTATGTGGACGCTTATGATCATCCGGAATTATATATGGGAAAAGAAATTGAGTTCAAAGCACAGGCATTTCGTCCAAAAGGGATGGGAGAAAATATGTTTGTTCCGGTGCGTAAATTTATGACTTGTTGTGCGGACGATATGCGTTACTACGGGTATCCGTGTAAAATGGAGAATCCGACGGGATTTCGGAATAAAGAATGGGTAAAGATCCGGGCGAGATTTGCATTCGAATCTGTGGCGTACGAAGACAGCAGACAGCCGGTGCTGTATCTGTCTCATATGGAGAGAGCAGAGAAGCCGAAAGAAGAAATTGTGTATCTGGGATAGGTACGTGTCGATTATGTTTAAAAGAGAATTCAATAAGAGAGGTAAAATACAATGACAAGAGGAGAAGGCGCGTGTCTGGTATGTGGCAAGCCAATCGTATATTTTGAGAAAGCCCAAAAGATGGAGTGTATCATGTGCCACAAAGAGTTTGAAAGTCATGCAAGTTGTGAGGAAGGGCATTTTGTATGTGATGAATGTCATGCAAAGAAGGGTATTGAAGTAATTATGGAAGGCTGTCGTAAAAGTACGTCTAAAAATCCGATTGCTCTGTTACAGGAATTGATGGAGGATCCGTATATCTATATGCACGGGCCGGAGCACCATGTGATGGTAGCGGCAGTTCTGGCGACGGCATATCACAATGCCAGGGGGCAGGTGGATTTGGAAAATGCGCTGTCTGAAATTCGGGCAAGAGGAAGCGAATACCCCGGAGGCTCCTGTGGATTGTGGGGAGCTTGTGGCGCGGCGGTCAGTACGGGAATCTTTATGAGTGTCATTACCGGAGCAACGCCGCTTACAGGGCGGTCGTGGAAAATGTCCAATACGATGACGGCAAGGGCTCTTTCTGCCATTGCAGAACTCGGAGGACCAAGGTGTTGTAAGCGCAATTCCTTTACGGCGGTAAAAGAAGCTGTAAAGTTTGTAAGAGAAGAGCTGGATGTAGAGATGGAGCTTCCACAGAAGATACAGTGCAGTTATTCGCCGGAGAACCGTCAGTGTTTGAAGAAGCATTGTCCTTATTATACTTCTTAGAGGGAACTTCTTAGAGGGAAAATATTGCGCTCTTGACAAAGACGTTTAAATCAGTTAGTCTAATAGACAGATATATAAAAGGCTTAGAAGAGAAGAAGTAATCATTTTTACACCCATACAGAAAGCTGCCGGATGATGAGAGGCGCATGAAAGAGAAAATGACGAATACATCTCGGAGCTTCACACCGAACGCTGTAAAAGTCAGTAGGCTGTGACGTGAGGCACACGTTATCGTGCACAGATTGCGATATGCAGTCGGAATGAGACTGATGATATGAGAGGTGCAGAGAATAAAAGCACTGTATAGAATCGGTGAATTAAGGTGGTACCGCGGTAGATTTCGCCCTTATCTTTTGAGATAAGGGCGTTTTTTATGTAATAGAAAATTACTCTGTAGTGTTCCTATTATATAAAATCGCTCCGCGCAGGATGCGCACTCGCGCGAAGATGTGACATGTCGCAAGCGGCCGCGCTCGGCGCGAGAATGTGCTAAGGCACATTCTTTGTTCTTCCAATGGGAAATATAAAGGAAAAGGAGATAAGATATGGGAATTTATGAAGAATTACAGGCAAGAGGTTTGATCGCTCAGGTGACAGACGAGGAAGAGATCAGAGAGTTAGTAAATGCGGGAAAGGCAACATTTTATATCGGCTTTGATCCGACGGCGGATAGCCTTCACGTAGGACATTTTATGGCGCTTTGTTTGATGAAACGATTGCAGGATGCAGGAAATAAACCGATCGCGCTGATCGGAGGCGGTACCGGGTATATCGGTGATCCGTCGGGAAGAACAGATATGCGTTCCATGATGACGCCGGAGACGATCTGTCATAACTGTGACTGCTTTAAAAAACAGATGAGTAAATTTATCGATTTCTCAGATGATAAAGCATTGATGGTAAATAACGCAGACTGGCTGTTAGGACTTAACTATGTGGAGATGTTGAGGGAGATCGGACCTCATTTTTCTGTAAATCGTATGCTGACAGCTGAATGCTACAAGCAGAGAATGGAGAAAGGACTCAGTTTCCTTGAGTTTAACTATATGATCATGCAGGCATATGATTTTTATGCATTGTTCCAAAAATACGGCTGTAACCTTCAGTTTGGAGGGGATGATCAGTGGAGTAACATGCTTGCAGGTACGGAGCTTATCCGTCGTAAGCTCGGAAAGAATGCAAGCGCTATGACGATCACGCTCCTTCTTAACTCAGAAGGCAAGAAAATGGGAAAAACACAGAGCGGAGCAGTTTGGCTTGATCCATGTAAGACTTCTCCGTTTGAGTTCTATCAGTACTGGAGAAATGTGGCAGATGCAGATGTACTGAAATGTATTCGTATGTTGACCTTCCTTCCTTTGGAGGAAATCGACAAAATGGATTCTTGGGAGGGGGCACAGCTTAATACAGCAAAAGAGATTCTGGCTTATGAGCTGACCAAATTGGTACACAGTGAGGAAGAGGCACAGAAAGCACAGGAAGCTGCAAGGGCACTATTTAGCCAAGGTGCGGCGGCAAATATGCCTACCACAGAATTAACAGAAGAGGATTTGATAGACGGCGCTATTGATATTTTAACGATGCTTGTAAAAGCAGAACTTGTTCCGTCTAAATCTGAGGCGCGCCGCGCTGTACAGCAGGGAGGAGTAGCTGTTGACGGCGAGAAAGTGACAGACATTTACGCGACGTTTACAGCTGAAATTCTCGGTGGAGACGGCGTTGTAGTGAAAAAAGGAAAGAAGAATTTCCGTAAAGTTGTAGTGAAATAAAGAGAAAGTATACACAAAGAAAAGGAGGTCAGGTTATGTGGTGTCCAAATTGTGGTACAAAATTAGAGGATGGCGGAGCTTTTTGCCCGGAATGTGGAACGAAGGTGCAGGATGATTTAACAACACCGGAATATACACAAAACGATGATTTGCAATACAGGGAGGAATTTCCGCCGGAGTATGAAGATGATAATTCGTCCAAGGGCTTTAAAAGACCTATGGTTTTTCTCATTGTTATTTTGCTGGCAGGGCTTCTTATCGGAATCGGCGCGTATGCTTTTGTGTCGGGAAGGAATGCGGACAAAAAAGAAGAGGTTTCCGAGAAGGTAGAAGAAAGTGAGGACAGATTTGAGACAAATGAGGATAAGGACGAAAATGACGAGAATAAGGATGCAGAAGAACCTGTAGATGAATATGAGGAGGGGGAAGCGCCGGAAGAGGAACCGGTGGTGATCACCGCAAGTCTGGCAGCAGTTCCGGCAAGTACAGGTCCTTATACAAAGCTCGGTGTTCTGGACGCTTCTGCCTCTTCTGTAATTGCCCAAGAAGGGCATGATAACAGTGCAGATATGGTGCTGGACGGACGTGATGAGACATCCTGGCAGGAAGGCGTAGACGGAACGGGAACCGGGGAGAGCCTGACCTTTGACTTTGACCGTGAATACAAGGTGAAATATATATCTTTCAAACTTGGAAACTGGAGAACAGAGGATTATTATCGGCAGAACAATCGCCCGAAGACATTGGAAATCATTACCGATTCTTCGGTGTCTACAGTGACATTTCCAAATTCCAGAGAAGAATATTGGGTTGAGTTTTCAGAAGAATGCCCCACATCCCGGATCCAGATTGTAGTAAAGGATGTTTACCGGGGTACGTCTTCAAAGTGGAATGATACTTGCGTTGCCGGAATAGAAATGTATGGAATGGCACAGTAGGTGAGAGGTTTGAAGAAATTAAAATCTGTAATCGCAGTGATCGTCTGTGCAGCCCTTGTATCGGCGGCAGGTGTGTATTTGTACGGACAGAGACAGCAGGAAAGATCAAAAGAGGCTGTGGTACAGACAGAAAAAAAGGAAATGCCGATAAAGCAGGCAACGTATATTCTGGAAGATGTGATCCACGTCGAACCGGGAGAGATTATCGAGCCGAAGCATATTGACGAGGAGAATCCAAAGCGCTATTTCACCGCGCATAAGATCAGTGATGTTGTTTTCAAAACGATCAATGGAAAATCTTATACGGAAAACGACAATATCGGTCTTGAGGAGCTGCGGTATTTGAAGGTGCTTCACTATAATTATGACCATCAGATTCAGGTAGGAGAGCTTATTGTAAATAAAGTGATCGCAGAGGATTGTCTTCAGATTTTTCAAGAACTGTTTGCGGAGGAATACGAGATTTATTCTATGTATCTGATGGATAAGTTCTGGGTGGGCAATGGTGTGGATTCGGATACGAAGTCTATCGAGAACAATAACACGTCGGCGTTTAATTATCGTGTGGTGCCCGGGTCAACGCATTTGTCCAACCACGCGAAAGGGCGGGCAATTGATTTAAATCCGTTGCAGAATCCATATGTGACTTATAAAAGTGACGGTACTTTTGGGAAATATTATAAGGATATGGAGAAATATCTGAACCGAAATTCCGGGAAAGAGCATATGATCACCCACAAAGACACCGCTTATAAAATATTTAAAAAATATGGTTTTACATGGGGCGGTGACTGGGTAAACTCCAAAGATTACCAACATTTTGAGAAGAAATAAAAACAGAAGCATATATTTTATATAAATAAGAGACTGGCATTTTTATACGAAAAGCACAGTCTCTTATTTTACATATTTTACATAAAGTTAGTTCATTTTCATATATTGTACGCTGTAAGGAGGCAAAATCATCTGTCCGTCTGCTTTCGTGCTTTGTCCGGTAATAAGTTCTGTTCCTTCTCCGCTTAGTTCATGGTGACAGGCAGTATAAGGATAGTCTGCTGCGTTTATCGCCACAATTATACGCTCCGTAGGGGAGTGTCGTTCAAATACCAGCTGATGATTTTGGATCACGATGTTTTTATAAGCGCCGTTACACAGTGCGTCACTGTTTTTTCTAAGGTGGATCAGTTTTTTGATAAAGTCCGTCAGTTCATTTGGCTTTGGCTCTTCAAAACATGGCCGCAGTGCATAATCGTTGTCCGGCGCCTTCTCGCCGGGTTCAGCCCACTCGCTTCCGTAATAGAGACAAGGAACACCGGGCATTCCAAAAAGCATTCCGTAAGCAAGAGGGATATGCGCTTTATTTGTAAGAATGCTTGCAAGACGGGTAACGTCATGATTATCTGCAAATGTCATCAAATGCTTACCTCGGTAAATACACCAAGGATCTGCTCCGAACTGGCGGTGGAGCGAGTGAGCGATTTCAAACATATTCATACTGTTGAAGCTTGAGTAGAGTCCTTTATAGCATTCATAGTTGGTACAGCTGTGAAGCATTTCGTCATTGACAATGATATTGTAGTCTCCGAATAATACTTCGCCGATCAATGCAAAATCAGACTTTAGTTCCCGAGTATAAGAGCGCAGACGTCTCATGAAATTGTGATCCAGACTGTATGCCACATCCAGACGCAGACCGTCGATGTCAAAAGTTTCTATCCAGAATTTCACACAGTCTAATAAATATTCTACCACAGCAGGGTTTTGAAGATTTAATTTTACTAATTCAAAGTGCCCCTCCCAACCCTCATACCAGAAACCGTCGTTATAGCAGGAGTTTCCGTCAAAACTAATGTGAAACCAGTCTTTGTAGGGAGAGTCCCACCGTTTTTCCAAAACATCCTGGAATGCCCAGAAGCCTCGTCCTACATGGTTGAATACACCATCCAGGACAATTTTCACACCGTTTTCATGGAGGGATTTACATACATCTGTGAAATCTTCGTTTGTACCAAGGCGACAGTCGATGGTTTTAAAGTCTCTCGTATCGTAGCCGTGATTGTCTGATTCAAAAATCGGATTCAGAAGAATAGATGTAACGCCGAGCTCTCCGAGATACTCTGACCAGTCGATGAGTTTGCGGATGCGGGAAACACACACGCCGTCATTATGAAGCGGTGCACCGCAGAAACCGATGGGATATATTTGATAAAATACGCCGTTATAAGCCCACATAATAAAACCTCGCTTTTCTTTGTTCTTTTTCTGATCTGTCATGACTAGACAAGTATGATTTATTATAACAAAAATCAGACAAGAGTTCCAGATTGTTTGTTCGACATCTTTTTAGTAGTTCTGTGTGATTTTCGTTGTCAGAAGGAGGAAAATAAAGTATAATAGGAACAAATATTATATTGCCAAGGAAAGGCATGAGGAGGAAAAGGTAATGAAAAGAGTAATCAGTATAATTGCGGCATGTGTCATGGTAATAGGTCTTGTGGCATGCGGCGAAAAAGAAGTGAAAAATGCAGGCGAATGTAAAATTGAACAGAACGGAGTCGAGATTAAGATGGTTTTTGATGCCAAAGGGGATAAAATCACCACGCTTCACCAGACTTCTGAGATTGATATTGAAGGATTTTCCAAAGAAGATGTAGAGATGCTTCAGGAGACAATCGACAAAGCGGCAGAGGTTTATGAAGATATTGACGGCGTTTCTTATGAAATTAAACAGGATGATGCAGAGATTATCGAAAAGATTGATATGAATGTGGGAGATAAAGATACATTAAAAGCAGTTATCGATAAAGGACTTCTTCCGGTAACAGGAGACAATGTGACGCAATTATCATTGAAAGAAACGAAGAAATCCTTGGAAACTGCTGGATGGACAGTGGAGAAATAAAATATTATGCTTATATCATAAAAAGATATGCGCGGAATTATTCCTTGCGCATATCTTTTTTGAGTATGAAAACAAACCATATAAATAAAAGGATGCCTTTTAAAATGCTGGATATTGTGATGCTCCACCAAATTCCGTTTAATCCCAGCGGAGTTCGAATCAACGCAAGCGCTAACGGAATGCGGATTGCGGTAAATATGATACTGACAATAGACGGCGGAATGGTTTTGCCATATCCGGCGAACGCTCCGGCAGTGGTGATCTCAACACTCATAGGAAGTTGTGAAACGCCGAGGATGACCAGGTAATCAATTCCCAGAGGGAGGATTGCCGCTTCTGTAATGAAGATACGAAAGATAGGGGCAGGGCAGAGCATTAACAGCAAAGTACAAATGACACCCCAAAGCAAAACAATGCCCATTGCAGAGGTATATCCTTTTTTTATGCGGGCTTTATTGCCTGCTCCGCGATTTTGGGCAATGAAAGAATTAACGGCTGCGGCGAATCCGTCAGAGGTCATCCAGGAGATAGATTCAATCTGTGAACCTACCTTTTGAACGGCAACCGCTGCATCCCCATAAGAAGCTACCATCCTTGCGATGATCATGGAGATTCCGGTAAACAACATGTTCTGTATACAGGTCGGAAGTCCTATCTGGAGGATCGATGAAAGATATGCAGTATTTGGCTTTTTAAAAATATTTACATTTCGGAAAAGTACAGGGTCTTGGAAGGCTAAATATAGGAAGATCAGCGTAACAACCGCCTGGGCTATGACTGTGGCGATAGCGGCACCCATTACGTTCAGGCGCGGAAACGGACCAATGCCGAAAATCAAAGCCGGGTCAAGAAATATATTCATAACCAATCCCACAGTCGTTGCCAAAAATGCCGCTTTACTATTTCCGATTGCTGTAAAAATTCCTGTGAATGTCTGGTTCAGAAAAGAAAAGACGACAAAACCACAGGTGATCTGTAAATAAATATGTGCGTCTGCGATGACTTGCGGACTGTTAAGATTGAAAAATCCTATGAGTGGGTTCGCAAATACAATGCAGATGGTTCCATATAAAAGTCCCAGAAGTAATGTAAGCTGAAACGCGTTGGAGACGTATTTTGCGGCTTCTTCGCGGCGGTTGCTGCCAAGAGAATATCCGGCATTCACCTGTCCGCCCATCTTTGATAAAGAAGCAAGACCATTGGAAAGCCACATATACATACCGGCAGCGCCTACGGCGGCGACAGCGTTGCTTCCGATGCGTCCGATCCAGATCATATCTGTTAGATTGTAAGCCATCTGTATGAGAGATGTTGCCATGATCGGCAATGCGAGACGGCTCAGAGAAGAGAGCACGGGTCCGTTTAATAAATCAACATTCTTTTGCATAGTAATCCTCCGGTGTTATCCGTCATTTTTATGGCGCAATCTGGGAGCGCCATCTTCTATTGTGATAAGTGCGATTATTATACCACAGGAAGAAAGGAAAAAACAGCCAAAATCATAGAAAATTTAGAGAAAAACGGTTGACATGTAAGAGGAGGTATAATATAATAAAGTAGTATGACATAAGGAGAAACAGCAAGAAGCCAAAGCCCCGGAGTCTGGCTGATTTCGATATATTTCCATGAAAAAGAGATAATTCACAGGAGGGAAACCAATGAAAACTTATATGGCTAATCCAGATAAGATTGAGAGAAAATGGTATGTAGTTGACGCTGACGGATGTACACTTGGACGTTTATCCTCAGAAGTTGCTAAAGTTTTAAGAGGAAAGAATAAACCAGAGTTTACACCACATGTAGACACAGGTGATTATGTAGTAGTAATTAATGCAGAGAAAATTAAAGTGACAGGCAAGAAGATGGATCAGAAGATCTATTATCACCACTCTGATTATGTAGGAGGAATGAAAGAGACTACATTAAAAGAGATGATGAACAAGAAGCCTGAGAAAGTTATCGAACTTGCTGTAAAAGGAATGCTTCCAAAAGGACCTTTAGGAAGAGCAATGATTAAGAAACTTCATGTATATGCCGGACCGGAGCACAAACATGAAGCTCAGAAGCCGGTTGAACTGAAATTCTAAGGAAAGGTTGAAAGGAGGATATTACAGTGGCTAAAGCAAAATTCTACGGAACAGGAAGAAGAAAAAAATCTATCGCGAGAGTATATTTAGTACCTGGAACAGGTAATATTACTATTAATAAAAGAGATATTGACGAGTATCTTGGACTTGAAACATTAAAGGTTGTTGTACGTCAGCCGTTAGTTGCAACAGAGACGGAAGGAAAATTTGACGTAATCGTTAATGTTAAGGGTGGCGGATACACAGGACAGGCAGGAGCAATCCGTCATGGTATTGCAAGAGCACTTCTGGAGGCTGATTCTGATTACAGACCGATACTTAAGAAAGCTGGATACTTAACACGTGATCCAAGAATGAAAGAGCGTAAGAAATACGGTCTCAAGGCGGCGAGAAGAGCACCACAGTTCTCCAAACGTTAATTATACGTTTCGGGACGTACAACTCAAAAAGTTTTTTCAACTCCTCAGAACTTTGGTTCTGGGGAGTTTTTTTGGTTAACGTTTTTGGGCTAACTGTTCTGCATGTTTTGGATGGTTAATCTTTGCTTTTCGTTTGCATTGTAGTATGGTATAATGGCTTGTGACTATTTGAAATTGAATGAAGAATATGGTAAGGAGGAATAGCAATATCATGCAGGCAATTATGGAAACTTCTTTCGATGTAATATATTTAATCACAGTAGTAACTATCGGTATTATTATGATTCGAAAAAGCGGTAACCGGGCGCAGTTTAAATTATTCGGTATTATGGCAGTTGTGTTAGGTGCAGGAGATGCCTTTCACCTTGTGCCGAGAGCGTATGCTCTTTGTACAACCGGACTGGAAAACTTCACAGAGGCATTGGGAACGGGTAAATTTATTACTTCCATCACGATGACAGTTTTTTATGTGATTTTATACTATGTGTGGAGGCTGCGTTATCACATAGACGGTCGGGATTTCGTGACGAAGCTGGTATACATTCTGGCAGGTCTGCGAGTGATACTCTGTCTGTTCCCGCAGAATGGCTGGCTGAGCGCAGAGGCTCCGCTTTCCTGGGGAATTTACCGTAATATTCCGTTTGCCCTTTTGGGACTTTTGATCATCGTTCTGTTTTATAAGAGTGCGAAAGAGCAAGAGGACAGAATGTTTCGGTGGATGTGGCTTACGATTGTACTGAGCTTTGGCTTTTATATACCTGTTGTTTTATGGGCGGATACGATTCCGATGATAGGGATGTTGATGATACCGAAAACATGTGCTTATGTGTGGACAGTGTTGATCGGGTACTGGGCTATGAAGGAAGAGATCCATGTTTCATAACGTAATCTTTAAATATTTACACCAAAGAAGGAGAAAGGAATGAAAGCAAAAAAATATTTGATGTCTATTGTTTGTGTGTATATGTGTTATTTGACACATGGAATTCAGGCGATCATTTTGAGTCAGAATAATGTGAATTTTGCGAGTCAGTGGGGATTTGATATGTCAAATCCGGAAACCTCTGTATATGCGGCGGGGCTTGCGGCAGTGAGCACGGCGGTGGCATGGACGGGATTTGGCAAATTTGTCAGTGTGTGGATCGGAGGAGAGATTTCCGACCGTATAGGACGTAAAAAATTGATGATTGGCGGAGCGCTTCTTTATATTGTATGCTTTGTGGGATTTTTATTTACAACAAATGCACTTGTAGCCGCTGTTTGCGGATTTTTGTCCGGTGTTGCCACATCCGGCTTCTGGGATGCGGCCGGTTATCCGGCGGTACAGGAAGCATATCCGGCGGCTCCGGGTTCTACGCTTATCGGAATTAAGTTTTTCATCTCTCTGTCCGGCATGATCTATCCACTATTTGTAGTTCGGATGGCGGCAGCGGGAAACTGGAAAATGAACATTATCCTTCCGCTTATATTATCAGTAGGATGTCTTGTGCTGGCAGTGATTGCTTCCTTTGTATATGACGATCAGAAGAAAGCTGCTGCAGGGACGGACAGAAATGAGAAAAACGCTGTTCAGGCTGAGATTGAAGCAGCGAAAGCAGCGATGGTCACGAAACCGAACCGGTTTGTTGTATTCCTTGTTATGTTCTATGCGTTTTTATGTATGGCGATCATGTATGGCGCCCAGCAGTATACAAAAGCATTTGGTCTTGCAGTGTGCGGACTGACGGAAATGCAGGCGGCAGGTATGACTTCTATCTATACAGTCGGTTCTATCTGTGCGGTGCTATTCTGGGCGTTTATGATGGCAAGATTAAAATGGAATCCGCTGAAGGTTATTCTGATCGATTCTGTATTTACAGCGGCCGCTCTTGCAGGCGTGTTATTTATCCATCAGGTGGCGGTCATCTATATAGCGATTGCGATGCTGGGGTTCTTTGCGGCAGGCGGAGCGCTTCAGACAGGTATTGCAGTGGTACAGTTATTTAATCCGGGGCCAAAAGGGAGGAACACAGGTATTTACTACACCTTTATGGGAGCTGCGAGTTATCTGATCCCGATAGTGGCGGCACAGCTTACAAAAGTTTCCGGGGAGGCAAATGCGGTATATACCCTGTTGATCATGCTTTTGGTATTTGCGGTGTTGGCAATTTTAAGTTCATTGTATTTGGTTTCACAACATATGAAAATTTTCGGGAAGAGTGCGCTTAGATAACAGGCGGAAAGTGGCACGATATATGGAAATGGAGGAAAAGACACAGGTTATGAGTCTCAAAAGAGCAAGAAGAGAAAATGAACTTCCCTATATTCCTCTTGGTCCTTTTCAGTGGAGGATTCCGGGAATACATTTCCGAATGGAATATGTTGAGTTCTTTCAGGGGTTGATTTTAGGAGCAACTGCTCTTAGTTCGATTCCCTATCTGACAGATTATCTGGGACTTCCGTATCAACTGGCGTGGAGCTGCGTGATTTTGGAAGTGTTTATGTATATGTTTCACGGGTGGTTAGGGGATCCGGTTGTTCCGGGATGGATTACGCCTACAATTCCATTTACGCTGGCGTTTTTGGAAGGATTTGAAAAGGGACTGGAGCGTATGCAGGCAATGATCGCGGTGCAATTGTTGGTTGCATTCATTTTTATCTTTATGGGGATTACAAAACTGGCGGATAAATTTGTGCGTCTTGTTCCTGCTTCTGTGAAAGGAGGCATCCTCCTGGCGGCACCCGTTACGGTTATTCAAGGGCAGCTTGAGGAGGGCAGTCAACTTCTGACAGCTCCTATAGCTACTTTGGCAGGCACATTACTTTTGATATTTCTCAGTTTCTCGCCGTTTTGTGCGAAGAAGCGAGAAAAGATTAAGTTTCTGGATATTATGGCAAAATACGGGAATTTGTTTCCGTATCTGGTGGCAATGCTCACGGGGGTTCTCTTAGGGGAACTGGCAAAGCCGGTGCTGGAGATCGGAAGTTTTATCCGCCTTCCTGACTTGGGAGATATGTTTCGGACGGTCAGCGTGTTTGCAGTAGGATTCCCGCCGTTTGGGATGTTTGTGAAAGCACTTCCGCTGGCTTTTATCTGCTATGTGCTGGCGTTCGGTGATTTTGTAACTTCCGAGACATTGGTGAAAGAAGCGAAAGAAAGCCGGGACGATGAATATATTGATTTTAATTCCGGGCGTTCGAATTTGATCAGCGGACTTCGCAATCTTGTTCTTGCTGTCTTTGCACCTTTTCCGCCTCTTGCCGGGCCTCTCTGGGTAGGTATGACGGTGTCGGTTGCGATGCGATACAGAGAAGGAAAGAAGGCAATGAAATCTTTGATCGGCGGTATGAGCTCGTTTCGTATGGCAACATTTTTGAGTGTTATTTTAGTGCCTGTTGTATCATTTATGAAGCCGATCATGGGCGTGGGTTCTGCCATTACGCTGCTGTTTCAGGCGTATGTATGCGCGAGGATCGGTATGGAATACTGTAAGACGAATACGGACAAAAGTATTGCGGGAGTGATGGCGGCAGTGCTTGCATTCAAAGGTTCCGGATGGGCGCTTTTGGTGGGGATCGCTATGAATTTTCTGCTCTCGAATACGGAGTTTCAGAAGAAAAAACTTGGAATTGACGAATAAGAAAAAACTCAGTGGACGAAAATCTATTGAGTTTTTATATTTTCGGTTGATTTTCCCATATATTCTATCTATAATCAATCTCGGGAGGTAATCTCAGCATATGACGGGTTCAGATAGAAGAGAAAAAATTATTGAAAAAATAAAAACGAACAAGACACCGGTATCCGGCAGAGAGCTGGCGTCCTTTTATCATGTGAGCCGCCAGATAATTGTACAGGATATTGCGCTTATTCGTGCGGCAGGTTATGATATTATATCTACAAATCGCGGCTATATTTTGAATGTGCCACAGACGTCGAGCCGTATTTTCAAGGTGAAGCACACGGACGAACAGATGGAGGAGGAACTTTGCGCCATCGTAGATCTCGGAGGCTGTGTGGAGGACGTAGTGGTAAAGCATCGGGTGTATGGCAGAATGGAAGCATTTCTGGGAATTAATTCCAGAAGAAAGGTGGCAGAATTTCTGGAAGGTATAAGAAACGGGAAATCAAGTCCTCTGAAAAATATTACCTCCGATTATCATTATCATAATGTCAGTGCAGACAGTGAGCAAACCTTGGATATGATAGAAGAAATGTTAAAAAAGAAAGGGATATTAGTTGAGGAAAAATAAGCAAAGAACAAACCTCAACGGGATAGGGATATGAAATTTAATGCAAAAGAAGATATAAAGAGATTTTTGGTTGTTTGTCTTGCGGCAGCAGTGATGGCGCTTAATATCAAAACATTTGTGAGAACAGGAGGTCTGTATCCCGGGGGGGCCAATGGGCTTACCCTTTTGATTCAAAGAAGTGCGGAAATGTTTTTGGGACTTTCGCTTCCATATTCAATTGTAAATGTATTGTTAAATGCAGTGCCTATTTATATCGGTTTCCGTTTTATCGGCAAAAAATTTACGCTGTTGTCTTGCCTGGAAATTGTGATGGCCAGTATACTGACGGACTTAATTCCCGGTTATGTGATTACTTATGACATATTGCTGATCAGTGTTTTCGGAGGGTTGATAAACGGTGTCTGCATCAGTCTTTGTCTTGCGGCAAATGCCACTACCGGAGGAACTGATTTTATTGCCATATTCTTATCAGAAAAGAAAGGTATCGATTCTTGGAATATGGTGCTGGGATTGAATGCGATTATTATCGGAATCGCCGGAGTACTGTTTGGTTGGGATAAGGCGTTGTACTCGATCATTTTCCAATATACGTCCACGCAGGTGGTCCATTTGCTTTTCAAAAAATATCAGCAGCACACGCTTTTTGTAGTGACAAATCGGGCGAATGAAGTGTATGAGGCTATATCTGCCACAAGTAATCATGGAGCTACCGTGATCAGAGGCGAGGGAGCTTACGAGCATAAAGAGAGAAAGATTGTATATTCGGTAGTATCGGGAGCGGAGAGCAAGTATGTTCTCAAAGCGATCAAAGCGGCAGATCCACATGCGTTTATCAATATTATGAAAACGGAACAGATGTCGGGAAGGTTTTACCAGAAACCAAATGAATAGTATGGAGCGTCCGTTGAAAAGTTCACGAAGAAATGGATAAAAAAGGGAAATAAACCGACAAAACCATGAAAATGAACTCGGCAAATTGCATTTAAGGAATAATGTGCTATAATAAATTCATCTGAAATTTTAAATTTTGATTTCAGAAGTCTAAGGAGGAATTATCATGGCTAGAAAAAAAGCAGCAACTAAAAAAATCGGGACTGTGAAAACAGCGGCAGTAAAGGCAGAACCAGTAAAAGCAGAGCCGGTTAAGACTTCCGAGGAAGTAAAAGAGACAGTGAAGGCGGAGCCTGTAAAAGCAATACCTGAGAAAGTGACGCCTGAGAAAGCAACACTTGAGAAAGTAACACTTGAGAAAGTAACAACTGAAAAAGCAACGCCTGCAAAAGTAACAACGGCGAAAAGAACAACGGCAAAAAAAGCACCTGTGAAAAAAGACATAAAAATAAAAACAATTGTTGAGTATTATGGAAAACAGGTAGAAGAAAAAGACATGATTGCAAGTGTAAAGAAAGCATGGACAAAATCTTCAGGGAAAAAGGTGGGAGACATCAAGTCTATGGATCTTTATGTGAAACCGGAAGAGGGCGCGGTATACTATGTAGTAAACGGTACAGATACCGGTGCGGTTGCATTTTAATATGTCGAGAGAATGAGGGGGACACCTTGGTCGATAGACCAGAGGTGTTTTCTTTTTTTGTGGGGGAGGGTGGAATAAACAGAAAATTAAAAATAATTTTTAAAAATATATTGACAAATATATTTGCCTGTGGTAGTATAATGACATAAATAATAAACAACACAAAAAAACAGATAAAACATTTGTTAGTTGGATTGTTTATTATAACAGTTTAAGAAAGGAAGGTACGGACCACCAAAAAGTTAAACGAACCAGCTGATTATCTTATAATCAGTCAAAAGCTTCTATCAAATCAAAGAAAGAGGTAAAAGAATGACAGAAGTATTTAAGTAGAGACGGGTGTCGATTTATTATAGAATTGATGCTCGTCTCTACGTTTACGTGAAAAAGATACATATATGCGCAGGTGTTCGACAGTAGAAAAATCTAATTGAAAAATAACGTAAAATTGTATAAAATAAATGGAGGGTAGTCAGATAAAGAGGAGAGGTATTTAACTACAGATTAATAAGGGACAAAGGAGAAATGAATCATGGAAGAAATTATGAATATTGGAAATGATATTATGAATGAAGCTTCAGGAAATGCCGAGATATTGAAAAATGTTATCCCGGGAGCAGGGCAGAGCATGGAGGCTTTAATCGTATCCATTATAGTTGGAGTTTTGATATGCTTTTTCGGTTTGAAACTGATCAAAGTGCTGGCGGCAGTCATAGGCTTCTCGCTGGGGGCGGTTTTGGGAATTGTGATATGTGAAGTTGCGGGATTATCGGGACTTACGCTTGCGATTGTTGTATTTGCATGTGCGGTGATCATGGCGGTATTGTCGTTTGCTCTTTATAGATTTGGCGTATTTTGTACTGTATTTCTGACAGTGGTGAGTATTGCGAGTGGAATTTTTTATCCGCATACGACGCTTTTACTTGGTATCTATGCGGGAGTGGGACTGTTGCTTGCGATTCTCGCAGCGATTTTTGTGGAGCCGTATGTGATAGTGATCACTGCTGTCAGCGGAGGATTGACGGCAGGTACGGCAGTTGCCGGGGTTGCCGGACTTTCCGAAAATATATTTGTCGTCTATGGAATTGCGGCAGCGTTAGCAATTATCGGTATGGTTATCCAGTTTGCACTTCGTTCGAAAAAGTCTGGAAAGAAAAAAGCAGAGCGATCAGAGAGAAGCAAGGAGCATGGATCTGTAGAATCAGAGGTTGAACAGGCGCGTATGATCTTGGAAGATTTAGATGAAGAAAATGAAGAGTAATTTGAATCATAGAATGTGTGCAGGTTGTATTTTGTGACAGATGTGGTATAATAAACAGTAAGAAGATAGTGAAGGAGGCTTCATTATGAAACTGGATATGCATTGTCATGTAAAAGAAGGTTCAGTAGACAGTAAGGTGAGCTTGGACGAATATATTACTAAGCTGAAAGAGTGCGGATTTGACGGAATGCTCATCACGGATCATGACACCTATAAAGGATACCGTCACTGGAAGTACAAGATGAAGGGCAAGGTGCATGATGACTTCGTAGTTTTAAAGGGAATTGAATACGATACGTGTGATGCAGGGCATATTATCTGTATTATGCCGGAGGGGGTGAAGATGCGTCTTTTGGAGATGCGGGGACTTCCGGCAGCCATGCTAATTGATTTTGTACACAGGCATGGGGGAATCTTAGGACCGGCACATCCGTGCGGAGAAAAATATATGAGTTATACGAATACCAAGCGGTTCTTCCGTTCGCCGGAGCTGATCAAGCGTTTTGATTTTGTAGAGGCGTTTAATTCCTGTGAACCGGAGGCTTCCAATGAAGGGGCTATGAAACTGGCGCTGAAATATAAAAAGCCGGGTATCGGAGGCAGTGATTCTCATAAGATTGAGTGTGTAGGGCAGGGGTATACTATTTTGCCCGAACGGGTAACCTGTGAAACAGAACTGATTTCTTTGATCCGTCAGAAAGTGCCGATTGAAGCAGGTGGAACATTATATGACAAAACTACGAGAGAGAAGATGGGAAAAGCAGGAAAACTGCTTGCATATTCTTTTTGGTTTTATAATAAGAGCGGCGAACTTATGAAACGTTATAAAAGAAGAAAAAAAGGAGAAGTAGAGAATCCTGTAGATCCAATCGATCCGATTGAAATTCCGTATTTGCAGAGTGCAAGTAAATAATGAAAGATTTTATGAGACGTTAAAAGGGGACAATTCTTTTGAAATGTGTCTTATGTAAAAAGGGACAGCTTCCCGCTTCCGTCGGTACATGGTAAAGCTTTGTATCGGCAGAAGCGGGAAGCTGTCTTTGATATTTTAACGATTCTCAATTATTTATAACAATATTCCGATCTGATATACCAGGCAGCTCATTCCCCATGCCATAAGCAATTGGAATACCAGAATTCCAAGCGTGGTCTTCCAGCTCCGCAGTTCTCGGTGAATGGTTGCAATGGTGGCAGTGCATGGAATGTATAGCAGTACGAATACCATAAGCGCATAGGCGTTTGCAATGCCAAAACCGAGGGAACTCAAGACTCCTACCATGGCGTTCATTCCATGGGTAGTGGTAATGTTCTGGATACCGAACAGTACGCTGCAACTTGATACAACCACCTCTTTTGCGGCTATACCGGATATAAGGGCAACTACAATCTGCCAGTACCCGAGTCCCGCAGGCTTCAATAGCGGAGCAAGCATTTTGCCTGCCATAGATCCGAAGCTTTGAGCAATGTCTGTCACATAGCCGTGAGGTCCAAAATTCAGTAATATCCACATAAGCACAGAGGCGATAAAGATAACAGTACCCGCCTTTGTGAGGTAATCTTTAATTTTCTCCCATACATAGATAGCGATCGTGCGTCCGTTTGGCGTCTTATACTCCGGAAGTTCGATAAGAAGTGCGTGGTCTGCCTTGCTTTTGTCAATCTTTCCGAGAATATAAGCTGTTGCGATTCCTGTAATAATACCGAATAAGTACAGGGAATAACATGCCAGTATGGCGTATTTTCCAAAAAACATGGAGGAAAACAGTACATATACCGGAAGCTTTGCGCTACAGGACATAAACGGTGTGATCAGGATGGTTTTAAAACGATCCCGCTTGTGCTCCAATGCTCTGGAAGCCATAACGGCAGGAACGGAGCAGCCAAATCCAAGGAGCAAAGGGAGAAAAGCACGACCGGATAACCCCAAATGACCCATAATATCATCCATGACAAATGCAACACGCGCCATATATCCGCTGTCCTCTAAAAATGCAAGAGCAAGGAAAAGAATAAATATATTGGGCAGGAAGGTAAGGATTCCTCCGACGCCGGAGATAACGCCGTCCACGATCAGGGATATGAGCATGGGAGAAGTATGTACTGATGCAAGCCCTGTTGTCACAAGAGCAGAAAAGTTTTCCAGTGCAACCTCAAAATATCCCTTTAACCAGTCGCCCACTACAAAGGTAAGCAAAAATACCAGAGCCATAATACCGAGGAAAATAGGAAGCCCCAGAAAACGGTGCGTCAGATAATGGTCGATTTTCTCGGTGATCTCTTCTTTTTTGGATTTATTTACAAGTACCTCGCTGATGATCTCTTCAATAAAATCATATTTCTGGTTGATCATATCCTTCTCATAACTGCGGTCTATAATAGACTGGGCATTCAGTGGATATTCGTCTTTGATAGCAGTATCATTTTCCAAAAGTTTGATGGCAAGCCAACGTTTATTGGAAACCTCCGGGTATTTTTCTTTTAAAAGAGCCATGAGGTGATCGATTTTATCTTCGATGTAATCTTCATACACCATGGCGAATTCCTTGTGGTGATCGTGGGGATGTTCAAAAGTTTTACCGGGATGATGGTGGATCAGTGGGCTTTGCTCCTGAAATTCTGTATGGTGCGCCGCCGCGTGAAGCAGGATAGACAATCCTGTTTTTTTGCGTGCAGACACCGGAATGGCGGGTACGCCGAGCATTTCCGGGAGACGGTGAAGATCCAGTTCCATGCCGCGCTCTTCCACAATATCCATCATGTTCAGTGCCAGAACTACGGGTTTTCCAAGTTCGATCAGCTGAAGTGTTAGATAGAGGTTACGTTCCAGACTGGAAGCGTCAACGACATTGATAATTACATCCACTTCATCACTCATGATACAGTTTCTGGAAACTGTTTCTTCTATTGTATAAGAAGAAAGGCTGTAGATACCGGGGAGGTCGATCAGTTTAAATTCCACGCCTTCATAAGAAGTACGTCCTTCTTTTTTTTCCACGGTGACGCCCGGCCAGTTTGCCACTTTTAAGTTGGCTCCGGTAAAGGCGTTAAAGAGTGTTGTTTTTCCGCAGTTTGGATTACCTACAAATCCAACATTAATAACATTTCTCATGTTCTTCGATCTCCTTTATCTCAATGTGCTCTGCGATGCGGCGGCCGAGAGCAAATCTGGTGCCGCGGAAGCGGGCGGTAAGAGCGCCTTTTTTTTCGTTGTTTAATACGGTAATGTGCGCCCCTTCAGTGAGTCCGAGAGCTTCCAAGCGTCGTTCCAGCTGTAGCTCAAGATTTATGGAAACCACCTGATAGTGGTGATTACTGAGTCCTTGTTTTAGTGTCATGTGAACTACTCCTTATTTCATATATAACGTAAATGAGAATCATTATCTATTACAAAACCATCATACCATTTTTGCGAAAAATGTCAAGCAAAGTGTTTTTTACTTTAGCACTGTACAATGAGAGGGTATCTGTGGTAAAATAGCACGTAAAGGTTTCAGTAAGAGGAATAGGAGGTTGTCGTGATGGGAATGACAATGACGCAGAAAATATTAGCAGATCACGCTGGGCTTGACCACGTGGAGGCGGGACAGTTGATCGAAGCAAAATTAGATGTAGTTATGGCAAATGATATTACCGGGCCTATGGCGTTGCCAATTTTAAAACAGATGTCGGATTCGGTATTTGATAAGGATAAGGTTGTCTTTGTTCCGGATCATTTTACTCCGAATAAGGATATTAAATCGGCGGAAAACGCAAAGGCAATCCGTGAATTTGCAAAAGAGCAGGGACTTTCCTGGTATTTTGAACAGGGAAAATCCGGTGTAGAACATGCGATCTTACCGGAAGCAGGTGTTGTTGCGGCAGGGGAATGTATCATCGGCGCAGATTCGCATACTTGTACATACGGAGCGTTAGGAGCATTTTCCACAGGAGTCGGTACGACAGATATTGCCACCGGAATGGCAATGGGAGAGCTGTGGTTTAAGGTGCCGAGCGCTATAAAGTTTGTGCTTACCGGAGAACCGGGACGGTTTGTAACAGGAAAGGATATTATTATCCATATTATCGGAAAGATCGGTGTGGACGGTGCGCTTTACAAATCTATGGAATTTACAGGAGACGGAATTGCAAATCTTACCATGGACGATAGGTTTACCATGGCGAATATGGCGATTGAAGCCGGAGCGAAAAACGGAATCTTCCCGGTGGATGCACGGACGGAGGAATATCTGAAAGAGCATACGAAGAAAGCATATAAGATATATGAAGCGGACGAGGACGCCGAATATGACGAAGTGGTAGAGATCGATCTTTCACAGGTGCGTCCGACGGTAGCGTTTCCGCATCTTCCGGGCAATGCAAAGACGATTGATGAAATCGAAGCTATGGAGCCTATTAAGATCGATCAGGTTGTCATCGGTTCTTGTACCAATGGAAGGATTTCCGATATGAGAAAAGCGACGGCGATCTTAAAGGGACATACGGTGCATGAAGATGTACGTGTCATGGTAGTTCCTGCGACACAGAAGATATATAAGCAATGTATTGCGGAAGGACTGTTGGATATATTCGTGGATGCCGGATGTGCCGTTAATACACCGAGTTGTGGACCGTGTATGGGCGGTCATATGGGTGTTATGGCAGCAGGGGAGAAGTGTGTGTCTACTACGAACCGCAATTTTGTGGGAAGAATGGGACATGTGGATTCGCTGATCTACCTTGCTTCTCCGGAAGTAGCTGCGGCAAGCGCCATTGCGGGGTATATTGCAAATCCAGAGAAAGTAGGTGACAGATAATGAAAGCATTGGGACATGTATTTAAATATGGAGATAATGTAGATACGGATGTGATCATTCCGGCAAGATATTTGAACTCTTTCGATGCCAAAGAATTGGCGGCACACGCCATGGTTGACATCGATCCGGAGTTTGCAAAGAAAGTACAGCCGGGGGATTTGATCGTAGCAAATAAGAACTTCGGATGCGGTTCTTCCAGAGAACATGCGCCGCTCTGCTTAAAGACGGCGGGTGTAAGCTGTGTCATTGCCGAGACATTTGCACGAATCTTCTATAGAAATGCGATCAATATCGGACTTCCGATCATCGAATGTCCGGAGGCTGCAAGAGGAATTGAAGCCGGGGATGAAGTGGAAGTGGATTTTGACAGCGGTAAGATTTATAACCGTACAAAAGGAACGGAATTTCAGGGACAGCCGTTCCCCGAATTTATGCAGAAGCTGATCGCAGCAGGCGGTCTTGTAAAATATACAAATAGTAAAAAGTAAGAAAGGATACAGACTATGGGAAGTGAGAGAGGAAATGCGGCGGCTTTGCTGCCGATTGGAGTTTTTCTTGTAATATTTTTGGGCTCCGGGATTGTGACGGGGGACTTTTATGCAATGCCTGCGATCGTCGCGTTTTTGATTGCGCTATTGGTGGCATTTTTGCAGAATAAGGATTTGAAGTTTCAAGATAAAATTTCGATTATTTCGAAAGGGGTAGGAGATGAGAATATCATTACCATGAGTTTGATCTTCTTGTCCGCAGGCGCATTTTCCGGTGCAGTTACGGCGGCGGGAGGTGTGGAAAGTACAGTAAACTTAGGACTGTCTATTCTTCCGGCGAAAATTGCTGTGGTAGGACTTTTTGTGATCGGATGCTTCATCTCCGTATCTATGGGTACGTCTATGGGAACCATTGCGGCGCTTGCGCCCATTGCAGTGGGGATCAGTGAGAAGACGGGTTTTGCGCTTCCGATCTGTATCGGAGCAGTTGTATGCGGAGCGATGTTCGGCGATAATTTATCTATGATTTCCGATACGACTATAGCGGCGGTCAAAACGCAGGGCTGCGAGATGAAAGATAAGTTTAAGGAAAACTTTTTGATCGTTCTTCCGGCAGCAATCCTTACGATCATTATCTTCTTCTTGATTACAAGAAACGGTGATTTTAAGTTGACGCAGGAACTGAGTTACAATATTTTTCGGGTAGTTCCATATATTATTGTACTGGTGGGCGCGCTGATCGGAATTAATGTCTTTATCGTATTGATAAGCGGAACTGTTATTTCTCTGATCGTGGGTGTGGCTACCGGAAGCATTGCAGTTGGGGAGATGTTCACGGCTGTAGGAGGCGGAGTGACTGGAATGTATGATATTACGGTGATTTCCATTGTTGTGGCGTGTATTGTATCGCTGGTAAAAGAATACGGGGGTATCCAGTTTATTCTGAACATGATCAAGAAGAATATCAAAGGACAGAAAGGCGGAGAAATTGGAATAGCGGGTCTTTCCCTTTTGGTAGACATATGTACGGCGAATAACACAGTAGCAATCGTAATGGCAGGACCGATTGCCAGAGAAATCAGTGAAGAGTTTGAAATCTCATCAAGGCGTTCGGCATCATTGTTGGATATTTTTACATCCGTAGGACAGGGATTGCTCCCATACGGCGCACAGTTATTATCTGCGGCAAGTCTCACGGGACTTACCCGTTTAAGATTATGCCATATTTGTTCTATCCGGTTTTGATGGCAGTAAGTGCGATTTTGTTTATTGTATTTAGAAAAGCAAAAGAAAGAAAGGCATAAAAATGAATCTATATTACAAAAGTACCAGAAATTCAATGTTGAGAGTAACGGCGTCAGAAGCGATTTTAAAAGGACTTTCTTCGGACGGAGGATTGTTTGTTCCGGAGAAACTTCCGGCTTTGGATAGACCGATAGAAGCGTTCCGGGGCATGAGCTATCAAGAGATTGCTTATGCGGTAATGAAGCAGTTTTTTACGGATTTTACCGAGGAAGAGTTAAAATCCTGTATTGACAAAGCTTATGACAAAAAATTTGATACAAAAGAGATTGCAGCCCTTGTGAAAGCAGACGATGTATATTATCTTGAACTGTTTCACGGAGCGACTATTGCATTTAAAGATATGGCGCTTTCTATACTGCCTCATCTGATGACGACGGCGGCGAAGAAAAATCATGTGGATAAAAAGATTGTGATTCTGACGGCTACATCCGGTGATACGGGGAAGGCTACACTTGCCGGATTTGCAGATGTAGAAGGGACACAGATCATTGTGTTCTATCCAAAAAATGGTGTGAGCAGGGTACAGGAGCTTCAGATGGTAACGCAGAAAGGTGACAATGTAGATGTAGTTGCCATTCATGGGAACTTTGATGATGCGCAAAGCGGTGTGAAAGCAATGTTTGAGAACAAAGATCTGGAACAGGCTCTTGCAAAAGAAGGATACTTGTTTTCTTCTGCGAACTCTATCAATATCGGGCGGCTTGTTCCGCAGGTCGTATATTATGTATTTGCATATGTGAAGCTGTTGGAGGAAGGAGAGATCAGTTCCGGCGAAAGCATCAATGTGACGGTGCCGACAGGAAATTTTGGAAACATTTTGGCGGCGTATTACGCAAAACAGATGGGAGTACCTATCGGCAAATTGATCTGTGCTTCCAATGAAAACAAAGTGTTGTTTGATTTCTTTGAAACAGGGACATATGATAAGAACCGGGAGTTTGTTTTGACAACTTCTCCATCAATGGATATTTTGATTTCCAGTAATTTAGAGAGATTACTTTATCAGATTGCCGGAGAAGATTCTGACAAGACGAAACAGATTATGGAAGAATTAAAAACTGACGGACAGTATACGATTTCCAAAGAAATGAAAGGGCGGCTTTCGGATTTTGCATCCGGTTATGCGGATGAAGAAGAGACGGCGGATGCTATCCGGGCAGTTTACCAGAAGACAGGCTATGTAATAGACACCCATACGGCAGTGGCGTCTTACGTGTGCAGGGAATATCGGAAAGACAGCCGGGACGACAGAAAATGTCTGATCGCGTCTACAGCAAGCCCCTACAAATTTGTCAAAAGTGTGATGAGTGCTATAGATACGACCTGTTCCGAGAGAGATGAATTTGAGCTTTTGGAAGAATTGCAGAAAGTGTCAGGAGTGGAGATTCCGCAGGCGGTCAAAGATATTTTGGATGCCGATATTCGTCATTGTACGGAATGCGAGACAGATGAAATGGAGCAGACAGTAAAGAAGTTACTAAAGTTAAGAGGTGAAGTGTAATGATGCTGGACGGTATTTTAGGAATTTTAATTCTATTAGGCGGCGTGTACTGTTTGTATGCGTTTTGCATGTTGAAGTTAAAAAAACAAGTCAATCAGACAATTTTGCTTCCGAAGGGAACGAATATCCGTGAATGTAAAGACTTAAACGGATACTGCAAAGAAGTACAGCTTCCTCTGTTTCTCCTTGGAATTACAACTACTTTGCATGGCTGCGTGGATGTTTATAATACGATGGTAGAAAGAGTGGGGACTTTATTTATTGTCACGTTTTCGGCGGTGGTAGTTGTACTCATTGTATATACTGTAATGATCAGAAAAATTAATACAAAATATTTTGGGAAATAAAGAATCACGTTTGTTTGTGTGATTTGGCGGTTGACTTTTGGGATTGTATTTCATAATCGAATAAGGATCCGGAAAGCCGTGAATAATATGCTTGGCTTCACAAAATGCAGGATTTAAATTCAAATCCTGCATTTTTGGGATTATACACACCTGTTTTATTAATATTTAAAAGATAAATGAATAATAAAATTTATAAACTTTCGAAAAAAGATTGTTAAACTCTTGACTTTTTCGGAGAATGGTGAGATAATAAGACAAATGGCGTTGCGAAGGACAAATTTAACGAACAAAAAGCGGCGTTTACGAAACAGTATAAAATAATAAGGAAAGAAAAGAGGTTAAATGTAAGATGGCAAAAATCGATTTAAGTAAGTATGGTATTACAGGAACTACAGAGATTGTGTACAATCCTTCTTATGAGTTATTATTTGAAGAAGAGACAAAGCCGGAATTGGAAGGCTTTGAAAAAGGTCAGGTAAGTGAACTTGGCGCTGTCAATGTAATGACGGGTATTTACACAGGACGTTCACCAAAAGACAAATTTATTGTTATGGATGAAAACTCAAAAGATACTGTATGGTGGACCTCTGATGAATATAAGAATGACAACCATCCGGCTTCTCAGGAAGCTTGGGATACATGTAAAGACATTGCGATCAAAGAGCTTTCTAATAAGAGACTTTTTGTAGTAGATGCTTTCTGCGGAACAAATGCGGATACACGTATGGCAATCCGTTTCATCGTTGAGGTTGCATGGCAGGCGCACTTCGTAAAGAACATGTTTATCGTTCCAACAGCAGAAGAGCTTGAGAACTTTGAACCGGATTTTGTTGTTTACAATGCTTCTAAAGCCAGAGTTGAGAATTACAAAGAGCTTGGTCTTAATTCTGAGACAGCATCTATGTTTAACATCACAAGCCGTGAGCAGGTTATTTTAAATACATGGTACGGCGGAGAGATGAAAAAAGGTATGTTCTCTATGATGAACTACTACCTGCCGTTGAAAGGAATTGCTTCCATGCACTGTTCTGCAAACACAGATATGAACGGTGAGAATACAGCAATCTTCTTTGGACTCTCCGGAACAGGTAAAACAACTCTTTCTACAGATCCGAAACGTCTTCTGATCGGTGATGATGAGCACGGCTGGGACGATAACGGTGTATTTAACTTTGAGGGTGGATGCTACGCGAAGGTTATCAATCTTGATAAAGAGTCTGAGCCAGACATTTACAATGCGATCAAGAAAAATGCACTTCTTGAGAATGTAACATTGGATGAGAATGGAAAGATTGATTTCCATGATAAGAGCGTAACAGAGAATACTCGTGTGTCTTATCCGATCGACCACATTGAGAAGATTGTACGTCCGGTGTCTGCGGCTCCTGCTGCAAAAGATGTGATCTTCCTGTCTGCGGATGCATTCGGAGTACTTCCTCCGGTATCTGTACTTACACCGGAGCAGACACAGTATTACTTCCTGTCAGGCTTCACAGCTAAGCTTGCCGGTACAGAGCGCGGAATCACAGAGCCCACACCAACCTTCTCTGCTTGTTTCGGTCAGGCATTCCTTGAGCTTCATCCTACAAAGTATGCAGAGGAGCTTGTTAAGAGAATGGAGAAGAGTGGTGCAAAAGCATACCTGGTTAACACAGGATGGAATGGAAGCGGCAAACGTATCTCTATCAAAGATACTCGTGGTATCATTGATGCGATCTTAAACGGAGATATTGCAAACGCTCCTACAAAGACTATTCCGTACTTCAATTTTGAGGTTCCGACAGAGCTTCCGGGAGTTGATACAAATATTCTGGATCCACGCGATACTTATGCCGATGCTTCTGAATGGGAAGAGAAAGCAAAAGATCTTGCCGGAAGATTTGTTAAGAACTTTGCGAAATATGAAGGAAATGAAGCCGGTAAGGCATTGGTTTCTGCCGGACCACAGTTATAAATTTTTGTAATATAGTTGTAAAAATTGTGAAAATAGGTTATAATAATCTCAGTTGAAACCTGGAATGTTCGATAACTTCTGTAATTTTGAACCTACATTACTTTAAACGGGACTCTTATATCTCCGTACTATGTCAAGCCTCCGAGTTACGCAGGGGAAGGCAGAAAAGCGGATGCGGACACCCACCTGGCTACGGCTAGGAGTCAAAATACAGAAACCGGCATTTTGGGGGAATACGAAAGATAAAGAGGTGTCGTGGACTCACGGCACCTATTTTGTATTTCTCCATTTTATGTACAGGTTCTTTTTTGTTGCATTCTGTAATAAATATATAAAAACGGACAAGGATCTGAAAAGTATGAATAGAAAATATCGCAGACGCAGGACTCATAAGAGAACTGTCTTTTTATGTAATTGTATTTTAGGTGCGGCGCTTATTATTGTGATAGCCGTACATTGGCTTCCGGATCAGGCAAGGGAGCTTGGGATCCGCATGGGAGTGGAGATGGAGCATAAGCGTGGTGAAGAAAAAAAACCACAGTCCCCGCAGGAGATGGAACAAAAGAAAAAGCAGATACCGAAAGGGGATTCCAACATCCGCGTTGTACTTATGACAAACGGTTATAAAGGTATTGTTCATTCTAGTGTAAAAGTTTCTTCTAAGAATGGACTTTTGGTTACATACGGGGACGGAAAAAAGAAAGAAACAAAGGTCTTGAAGGTGGGATGGAAAAATAAAAAGTTAAAAAAAGGAAAGATCATAGTTCAGGCAAAAAAAGGCGGTATTACTGTCAACAGTTTAAAGCGGGGCTATGGGACTCCGTCCTATGAAGGAGCCATAGAGCTGCGAAAAACAAAAAAGGGGATCGTTATCGTCAATGAACTTCCGGTGGAAAGTTATCTCTGCCGGGTTGTTCCAAGCGAAATGCCTGCCTCTTATGAGCCGGAGGCGTTAAAGGCGCAGGCAGTGTGTGCCAGAAGCTATGCAGTCAGACAGATGAGAAGTTATGGGTATCCCAAATACAAAGCCCATGTAAACGACAGTACAGATTATCAGGTTTACGGGAATTCCAAGCCTGCTGTATCTGTAAGAGATGCGGTCTATGCAACGGCGGGAGAAACGGTTCAGTATAAAGGAAAAACCGTTACCACATACTATTATTCTACGTCTTGCGGAAAGACTGCGAATGTAGAGGCTTGGGGTACGAAACCTTCTGGAAAGAATGCCTATTTGGCGCCTATAGATGTAAAAGGGAAAGATGGAGATTACGAGAAAGAACTTCCCTGGTATCGATGGAGCGCAAAAGTTTCAGGGCGTGAAATGACAGAGCTGCTGCGAAGAAATATAAAGAAAGATATAGGGAAGGTCAAAAGTGTGAAAGTCATCAAGCGTGGTTCGGGCGGCGTTGCTTTACAGTTAAAAGCGGTAGGAAGCAAGGGGAGCGCTATCGTGAAGACAGAAAATAAAATACGCGCCTCGCTTGCCGGAAATTATGAGATCCGAAGACAGGATGGAAGCAAGGTAGACTGCGGGGCACTTCTTCCGAGCGGATTTTTTACTATAAAGAAAAAGGGCAGTTCTTTTGTCATTGAAGGAGGAGGTTTTGGTCATGGCATCGGGATGAGTCAGAACGGAGCGAATGAGATGGCAAAACAAGGGAAAAATTACAAAGAGATTTTACAATTGTTCTATCAGGGAGTAACGATAGAATAGACAAAAGCTTTAAAATCGGCTACAATGTAGAGAAAATACCGGGAGTGGGCTTATGAGAAGGATCAAAAGGATATATGAAAAAACTAAGACGGTAATAGAAGGGATCGGCAGAGATCATGTGGGTGCGTATGCTGCGCAGACAGCATACTTCTTTATGCTGTGTCTTATTCCCATTCTTTTGCTGCTTCTGACACTTGTGCGTTATACCCCGGTTACGAAAGCGGATGTTATGACCGCAGTTATCCAGGTATTTCCTACTTCGGTGGATTCCATGATCACTTCGATTGTGAATCAAGTGTATAATCAATCCATGGGAATCATCCCGATCACAGTAATTGTGGCGCTATGGTCTGCCGGGAAGGGAGTACTTGCCATGACTTCCGGTCTGAACAGTATATATAAATGCCACGAGACTCGTAATTATATATTCCTGAGACTGCGCTCCACGCTGTATACGATCATGTTCCTTTTGGTGATCATATTTCTGCTGGTGTTGTCAGTGTTCGGTAATACTTTGAATATTTTTGTAACAGAGCATATTCCGATCTTCAAAAATGTAGCAGATCGATTGATTCAAGTCAGGTCGGTGATCACGCCGATTGTGTTGATGATATTTTCTCTGCTTATTTATAAATTCCTTCCAAACCGGAAAGAACGTTTGATCAAACAGCTTCCGGGGGCTGTGTTTGCGGCTGTGGGCTGGATGGTCGTATCGTGGATCTTCTCTGTGTATGTGGATGTGTTTCAGGGATTTTCCAATATGTACGGAAGTCTTACGACGATCGTACTGATTATGTTGTGGATGTATTTTTGTATGTATAGTATCCTGCTTGGGGGTGTGGTGAATGTATTGATGTATGATAAGATATTTACCGGAGGGGACAGAGATAGAAATTAGCTCTTGACATCCCATGGGCATGTGATACAATAATGAAGTATTAACAGATAGATGAAAAGCAATGACCGTGTAAGTAGTGAACTGTTTTCCAGCAGAGAGAGGAGACCACTGGCTGTAAGTTTCCTTTGGTTCAGGCAGGGAACGAATTTCCCACGTGAGCTGTATGTTTGAAATGCTTGCAGAAAGCTGCAGGAGCAGTAGGAGATACCGTAGAATGCACGTTACGCATATATGAGTGCCTGTACAGAAGAGTTTCGTACAGGAATCAGGGTGGTACCACGGGTTATAGCCTCGTCCCTTTTAGGGACGGGGCTTTTATAGTGCACTCAGGAAATATATAGAAAAGGAGATAGAAAGATGCAGGAAAAACTAAACAACATCAAAGACGAAGCGTTAAAAGCGATCGAGCTTGCCGACGCTCCGGAGAAACTTAATGATGTGCGTGTAAAATACTTAGGTAAAAAGGGTGAACTTACCGCAGTATTAAAAAGCATGAAAGACGTTGCCCCGGAGGATCGTCCGAAGGTGGGACAGATGGTGAACGAGACAAGAGAAGCCATCGAAAAAGTATTGGAAGAAAGCAAGGCGAAAATGGAACGTGCTCTTCGCGAGGAGCAGATGAAAAAAGAGGTCATCGATGTAACACTTCCATCGAAGAAAAATATGGTAGGACACCGTCATCCAAACACGATTGCGCTGGAAGAGGTGGAAAGAATCTTTGTGGGCATGGGTTATGAAGTGGTAGAAGGACCGGAAGTAGAGTACGACCTTTATAATTTTGAGAAATTGAACATCCCGGATGGGCATCCGGCAAAAGACGAGCAGGATACATTTTATATTAATAAAGAAATTGTGCTCCGTACTCAGACGTCCCCGGTACAGGCACGTGTGATGGAAGAGGGAAAACTTCCGATCTGTATGATCGCGCCGGGCAGAGTGTTCCGTTCCGACGAAGTGGATGCGACACATTCCCCGTCTTTCCATCAAATTGAAGGACTTGTTATCGATAAGAATATTTCTTTTGCAGATTTAAAAGGAACACTGGAAGTGTTTGCAAAAGAATTATTTGGACCGGAGACAAAGACAAAATTCCGTCCACATCATTTCCCATTTACCGAGCCTAGTGCTGAAGTAGATGTGACATGCTTTAAATGCGGAGGTAAAGGCTGCCGTTTCTGTAAAGGTTCCGGATGGATTGAGATTCTGGGGTGCGGAATGGTTCACCCACACGTATTAGAGATGTGTGGAATCGATCCGAATGAGTACACCGGATTCGCGTTTGGAGCAGGGCTTGAAAGAATTGCACTCTTAAAATATGAGATTGACGATATGCGTCTGTTGTATGAGAACGACATTAGATTTTTGAAACAATTTTAGCGAGCACACAAAGGAAGGAAGCACGAGCAAAGCGAGTATTTACTTCCGTGTGCGAGCGTAACGACAGAATCAGGAAGTATCGCAGAGCGATACGAAGACAACGGAGTTGTCGGATTCTGGAGTAAAATAGAGACAAAGGAAGGAAGCACGAGCAGAGTTATTATATATATACAGCGAAAGGAGATTTACAATGAATACATCATTATCATGGATAAAAGCGTATGTCCCGGATCTTGACGTGACAGCACAGGAATACGCAGATGCAATGACATTATCCGGAACAAAAGTGGAAGGCTATGAGCAGCTGGACGCTGATCTGGACAAAATTGTGGTTGGTCAGATTGAAAAGATTGAGAAACACCCGGATGCAGATAAGCTGATCATCTGTCAGGTGAATGTGGGCGCGGAGACGGTGCAGATTGTTACGGGAGCGCCTAATGTACAGGAAGGAGACAAGGTTCCTGTTGTGCTTGACGGCGGACGTGTGGCAGGCGGACATGAGCCGGGAGAGCGTGTAGCAGGCGGTATTAAGATTAAGAAGGGAAAACTTCGCGGTGTGGAGAGTTTCGGTATGATGTGCTCTATTGAGGAGCTTGGTTCTAACCGTGAAATGTATCCGGAAGCGCCGGAGTATGGAATCTATATTTTCCCGGAGGATACAGAAGTAGGGGCAGACGCAGTGGAAGTATTGGGACTTCACGACGTGGTGTTTGAATACGAAGTAACATCTAATCGTGTGGACTGTTTCAGTGTTGTCGGTGTTGCAAGAGAAGCGGCAGCTACATTCCGTAAGGAATTTTGCCCTCCGGTAGTGAAAGAGACCGGGAATGCCGAGGATGTCAACGATTATATCAAGGTTTCTGTAGAGGACAGCGAGCTTTGTCCGAGATATTGTGCAAGAGTTGTGAAAAATATTAAGATCGGCCCGTCTCCAAAGTGGATGCAGAGACGCCTGGCTTCTGTGGGAATCCGTCCGATCAACAACCTTGTCGATATTACAAACTATGTGATGGAAGAGTATGGACAGCCAATGCATGCTTATGACCTTGAGACCATTGCGGGAAATGAGATCATTGTAAGAAGAGCGGCGGCAGGCGAGAAATTTGTGACGTTGGATGGTCAGGAGAGACAGATGGACGAGTCTGTGCTTATGATCTGCGACGGAGAAAAGTCTGTGGGCATTGCAGGTATCATGGGAGGAGAAAATTCCATGATTACCGAAGATGTAAAAACAATGCTTTTTGAGGCGGCGTGTTTTGACGGAACAAACATCCGTAAATCCAGTAAAAAAGTGGGACTTCGTACAGATGCTTCCGGTAAATTCGAAAAAGGACTGGATCCGAACAACGCTCAGGCGGCTATCGACCGTGCCTGCCAATTAGTAGAGGAACTTGGCGCGGGAGAAGTAGTAGGAGGCATGGTAGACGTATACGGTAAGAAAAAAGAGCCTGTAAGAGTACCGTTTGATGCAGATGCGATCAATACGCTTCTTGGAACCGATATTTCGAAAGAGGAAATGCTGGGTTATTTCAAAACCATTGACCTTTCTTATGACGAGGCGACAAATGAAGTGATCGCACCGACTTTCCGCCACGACTTGTTCCGTCTTGCAGATCTTGCAGAGGAAGTGGCAAGATTTTACGGGTATGATAATATTCCGACGACACTTCCAAGAGGCGAAGCTACAACCGGAAAGCTGTCTTTCAAATTAAGAGTGGAGGAAATTGCAAGAGAGATTGCCGAATTTTGTGGTTTCAGTCAGGGTATGACCTATTCTTTTGAGAGTCCGAAAGTGTTTGATAAATTACTTCTTCCAGAGGATTCACCGCTTCGTTGTACAGTGGAAATTATGAATCCGCTGGGTGAAGATTACAGCATAATGCGTACGACGTCTTTAAATGGAATGCTGACCTCTCTTGCTACGAATTACAATCGAAGAAATAAAAATGTAAGACTTTATGAACTTGGAAATGTTTACCTTCCGAAAGCATTACCGCTTACGGAGCTTCCAGAAGAAAGAATGCAGTTCACCCTCGGTATGTACGGTGACGGAGATTTCTTCAGTATGAAGGGTGTGGTAGAGGAATTTTTCGAGAAGGTAGGTATGCATAAGAAGGAGACATACGATCCGAATGCGGGAAAACCATACCTTCATCCGGGACGCCAGGCAAATATTATTTATGATGGTGTAGTTGTAGGATATTTGGGAGAGGTGCATCCGGATGTGGCAGATACTTATGGAATCGGTACGAAAGCGTATGTGGCAGTCATTGACATGCCGGAGATTGTAGAGAGAACCACATTCGATCGGAAATATACCGGAATTGCTAAATTCCCGGCAGTAACCAGAGACATTAGTATGGTGATGCCAAAAGAAATTCTGGTCGGTCAGGTAGAAGAAGTCATCGAGCAGAAAGGCGGAGCCTATTTGGAAAGCTACGCATTGTTTGATATTTATGAGGGTGCGCAGATCCAAGAAGGTTATAAGTCTGTGGCATATTCGATCGTATTCCGTGCGAAGGATAAGACACTGGAAGATGCAGAAGTGACTACGGCAATGAATAAGATTCTCGGTGCTTTAGAGGACATGGGAATCGAGCTTCGTAAATAAGAATGTGAGGCACATATATGAAGAAAAAACAGATCATTGGTATGGTTGTGGCAGCGGTATTATTTATTGTGATCGGTGTGACCAGCGTATTGACCAATACATTTTCTGAGAAAGCGTTTGATATGGCAACAGGAGAGACGCTGACAGGGAATTATGAATTTGCTGCTCCGTCAAAGGATTATATTGCCATTGTGCGCGTGGAAGGAACGATTCAGCAGCAGATGGAAACGGATATGTTTTCAACGGTGTCGGGGTATCAGCACACTACGACAATGGAGTATATTGATCGGTTGATGGAAGATAAAAATAACAAAGGAATTTTGTTGTATGTGGATTCACCGGGCGGAACGGTATATGAGTCTGAGGAACTCTATTTGAAGTTGGAGGAGTATAAGAAAAACTCAGGTCGTCCAATCTGGGCGTATATGGCGCATTATGCAGCGTCCGGCGGCTATATGGCATCTTTGACCGCAGATAAGATTTATGCCAATCAAAATACGGTGACGGGTTCTATCGGCGTTATTATGGCTGGTTATGACCTGACCGGACTGTATGAAAAACTGGGGATTCGATACGTAAGCATTGCCAGCGGAGTAAACAAAGATTCCAGTAAGATGACAGACGAACAGATTGCCATTTATCAGAGCCAGGTAGATGAGTCGTACAGGTCTTTTGTCGATAAGGTGGAAAAAGGACGTGGAATGTCCGAGGAAACGGTTATAAGTCTCTCGGACGGACGTACCTATACGGCGCAGCAGGCAAAGGCAAACGGATTGATCGATGAAATCAGTCCGTATGAAGATATGAAGGAAAATATGAGCCGCACATTCGGTGTAAATGAATTTTATGAGCCGGAGAGCAGAGAAAACATGTTCGCCTCTCTGTTTGCAAAGGCAGAATCGTTGGTGCCGAAGTCGGAGGCTCAGGTTCTCAAAGAAACCGCAAAGGAGACAGAAAGCGGGGTGCTGATGTACTATGCAGAAGGCTTACGATAATGTCTGTGCCGCTACACCGGACAGCCGGGCAGAAAAGGACCGGGAGCAGGCAGAATATGCAGGTTTCTGGGTGAGACTTGCCGCTTATATTATCGACAGTATCCTTGTATTTGCGGGACTTCTTATAGTCCGGCTGATATTTCTCAGTGTATCGGGGATGCTAGAGGGAACATTTCTTGACGGAAATATTTTGTTTCACTATACGTTAAAAGACATCGCACTGTACAGTGGCCAGGTACTGTATTTTATTCTGTGCACATACTATACAGGAACGACTCTTGGGAAGCGGGCGATGAATCTAAGAGTTGTCGGCGGGGAAGAGGAAAGGCTGACGCTTTTAACAGTCGTATATCGTGAGACGATCGGACGTTTTTTGAGTGGCGTGATTCTCGGTCTTGGCTATCTTTTGATTGGCATTGACAAAGAAAAACGTGGAATCCACGATATACTTTGTGATACGAGAGTGGTATACGCAAAGCGTATCAAAGTCTATCCGATATATCAGGGTACGCCTGTAGTTCCGACTACTTTGGCGGAAGAGGCACAGGCAGAGCATGAAGTGCCGCCGGTACAGCAGATGCCACCGGCACAGCAGATGCCGCCGGTACAGCAGATGCCACCGGCACAACAGATGCCGCCGGTACAGGAGGTGCATTCGATGCAGCAGACACCGATGGTGCCTGTAATGCCTGAGGGAGGCTATCGGCTGGTAAAACCGCAGGATACGGAAACAGAAAAGAAAGAGCAACAGAAAGAAAGGGATTCATAAGTCTATGAAACGACAGGATTTTTATTATGAATTGCCGGAAGAATTGATCGCTCAGGATCCTTTAGAGGACAGATCCAGCTCCAGACTTCTTGTCTTAGACAAGGAGTCCGGGGCTGTTTCGCACCATGTGTTTAAAGATATTGTGGAATATCTGCATGCAGGGGACTGTCTGGTCATCAATGATACAAAAGTTATTCCGGCAAGGCTTATCGGCGCAAAAGTTGGAACAGATGCAAAGATAGAAATATTGTTATTAAAAAGAAAAGAAAATAATGTTTGGGAAACGCTTGTAAAGCCCGGGAAGAAAGCGAAGCCGGGAACGAAGATCAGTTTCGGAAACGGATTGTTAATAGGAGAGGTTCTTGATATTGTAGAGGAAGGAAACCGTTTGATCCAGTTTTCTTTTGAGGGAATCTTTGAGGAAATTTTAGATCAGTTGGGACAAATGCCCCTGCCTCCCTATATTACTCACCAGCTGGAGGATAAAAACCGGTATCAGACGGTGTATGCGAAACATACGGGATCGGCGGCGGCGCCCACAGCCGGGCTTCATTTTACGCCGGAACTTCTGGATAAGATAGAGAAAAAAGGTGTGGAGATTGCGAGGGTAACGCTTCATGTGGGACTTGGTACGTTTCGACCGGTGAAGGTGGACGAAATTACAGACCATCATATGCACTCCGAGTTTTTCTGCATTGAAGAAGAAGCGGCGGAAAAGATCAATCGGGCGAAAGATACCGGAAACCGTGTGATCTGTGTGGGTACTACAAGCTGTCGTACCATTGAGTCGGCTGCGGCTGAAGACGGACGGTTAAAACCATGCAGTGGATGGACGGAAATCTTCATCTATCCGGGGTACAAGTTCAAAGTGCTGGATTGCCTGATCACGAATTTTCATTTGCCGGAATCTACGTTAGTGATGTTGGTATCGGCATTGGCAGGAAAAGAACATGTATTAAATGCGTATGAGGAAGCTGTGAAAGAGAAATATCGTTTCTTTTCTTTTGGGGATGCCATGTTTATTCAGTAAATGGGTATCGGACTAAAAATACAGGAGGATATGTTTTGTGGAACAGAGAAAAAACAGTAAGACGGCGTCGGCAGAACTTCTAAGAGAAGGTGTTATCTTGACAGTGGCGGTTGCCATTATATCTGCGGCGGTGTATTTTTTCTTAGTGCCGAGCCAGACGACAGTCAGCAGTATTTCCGGACTCGGTATTATTATTGAACACTTTGTACCCCTTCCCTTGTCTACTATAACGATGATTCTAAATGTGGTGCTTTTGATCATCGGATTTATTACATGTGGAAAAGAATTTGGGGCGAAGACGGTATATACCAGCATCATGCTTCCGGTATTTATCGGGATCTACGAGAGGGCGTTTCCTACATTTACGTCCTTTACAGACAGTGTGGAGCTGGATGTTCTATGCTATATTTTGGTTGTAAGTTTCGGGCTCAGCATTTTGTTTAATAGAAATGCCTCGTCCGGCGGACTGGATATTGTGGCAAAGATCATGAATAAGTATCTGCATATTGAAATTGGAAAGGCGATGTCTATCTCCGGTATGTGTGTAGCGGTTGCTTCTGTACTGATTTATGACAAAAAGGCTGTGGTGCTCAGCATTCTGGGAACGTATTTTAACGGGATCGTGCTGGATCATTTTATATTCGGACAGAATATCAAGCGTCGAGTATGTGTGATCACAAAGAAGGAACAGGAACTGCGTGATTTTATTATTCACAATCTGCGCAGCGGCGCAACGTTTTATGAGGCGATCGGAGCCTACAATATGGAGAAACGTAAAGAAATCATTACGATTGTAGATAAGAGCGAGTATCAAAAGCTGATGAACTATATTGTTCACGAAGATCCGGATGCGTTTGTAACGGTGTATAATGTGAATGATATGAGATACAGACCGAAGGTGTAGAGATTATGGTTAAGTTGAATGAACGTGCAAAAGAATATCTGATGAGAGCCGGATGGAAACATATTGTGTTGAATGTTGAGGAAGTTACAAGCTGATGTGCGCCTCCGTATAAGGAGATGTCTGTAAGTTTTACAGACGAGGGCGCAGAAGTGATGGAAGAAAAAGGTTATCGGACGGCGCAAAGTGAGATGGGGAATGTGTATTATCCGAAAGAAGGAATCTGTATATCCGATGAAATTGCGGTAAACTATATGGATTATCCCTGGATCAGCTGCTTTGAGGTGGAAGGGATCGAGATCATTAAAGACAAGAAAGCGGAACGGGAGTGGATATTAGAACACCCGGATATGGGATTTGCGTTGGAAGATGCGGAATAGAGCGTATGAAAAACCGGACAGTGTATACTGCCCGGTTTCGTTCTTAATTTCATTTTCTGTATTGCTTTTAAATATCTAAATCTAGTCGTTTTATATAAATAAAAGGTACATCTAAATAATAATTAAGCTCTGATTAAAGTTTTGTTACGTTTACTGCCTGAGGTCCCTTAGCGCCTTCAGTTACATCGTATTCTACTTCCTGACCCTCTTCTAAAGACTTGAAGCCTTCCATGTTCAGTCCTGAATAGTGTACGAATACGTCATTTCCTGACTCGTCGGAGATGAATCCGTAACCTTTTTGGTTGTTAAACCATTTTACTGTACCTTTCATGATGATACCTCCATATAAATTGAAAAACTAAATTGATTTTGTATCATTTTATTGAGGAAAACGATACTATTTTACACTAGCATATCTGGGTCAAAAAGTCAATGAATCCAAAGGTTTTTCTCGTAGAATTTAGATAGAATTTTGAGGGCAAGCCAATTGCTTGACGAATGGGGGGAGAACGTGTAAAGTATAATTATATGGGTAGTAATAAGTAATAGATAATAGATAACAGAGGATACGTATATGATTACATTGACAGGAAGAAAAATTTCGGAAGGAATTGCCATTGGTAAGTTATCTTTTTTTAAGAGAGATGTAAAAGAGATCAAACAGATTTATGTAAAAGACGTAGAAAAAGAGGTGGCTCGGTTTCATAAAGCAAGGGAAAAGGCTGTTTTAGAGCTGGGTACGTTGTACAATAATTCTGTGGTGGATGTAGGAGAGGCAAATGCGGCTATTTTTGAAATGCAGCAGCAGATGTTAGAGGACCCTGATTTCCAGGATAAAGTCACGGGAATTATTGTAGAAAAGAAATTAAATGCTGAGTATGCCATTCAGGAGACCGCTCAATATTTCATAGAGAATGGAGCAGAGCTGGAGAACACGGCTTTTCAGGGACATGACGCGGATATAAGAGACGTGTCGCTGCGAGTGATCCGTATTTTGTCAAGAAACTGGAAAGACAAACTGCTGTCGGACGAGCCGTTTATTTTGGCGGCGTCAGAGATTTATCCAAGTGAGGCTATTCAGTTGGAAAAATCCAAGGTTCTGGGATTTGTGACCCGTTACGGAACGATCAATTCTCATACTGCGGTTATTGCGAGAACGAGAGGGATTCCATCGGTGATTGGTTTGGGAGAAGTTCTGAAAGACGAGTATGAGGGTAAGACCATTATCGTAGACGGTTTTGAGGGAAAGGTTTATATTGAACCGGATTATACGACACTTACGCGGATGAGACAAAAGCAGGACGCAAACCATGAAAAGACGAAAAATCTTGAGCGTTTGAAAGGAAAAGAAAATATTACTCAGAGTGGTCAGAAAATAGACATCTGTGCAAATATTGCAAAACGAGAGGATATTGAGAATGTTATCCGAAGCGATGCGGGTGGTATCGGGCTTTTCCGAAGTGAGTTTTTGTATATAGAAAACGGCGGAAAACTGCCTACGGAAGAACAGCAGTTTCAGGTGTATAAGCTGGCTGCGGAGTCCATGGGAATGAAGAGGGTTGTCATTCGTACGGCAGATCTTGGCGGCGATAAGATGGCAGAGTGCTTTGAAATAGAAGATGAAAAGAATCCTGTCATAGGTTATCGCGGCATCCGTATTTCTCTGGAAAAAGAGGAGATGTTCCGTACACAGCTTCGTGCGATCCTGCGGGCTTCAGCATATGGAAATGTGGCGATCATGTTCCCGTTTGTCACTTCTGTAGAGGAAGTGAAGATGGCAAAAATTCTCCTGGAACGTGCAAAGAAAGAATTGAGTATGGAAAAGACGCCGTATAATAAAAATATGCAGGTCGGTGTTATGATCGAGACACCTGCTTCGGTTATGATCAGCGGAGAACTGGCAAGAGAGGCAGATTTCTTCAGCATTGGTACGAATGATTTATTACAGCTGACACTTGGAATGGATCGCAGCAATGCCAAAATAGAAAGCCATTTCAATCCTCATCATCCGGCGGTTTTAAAAATGATTCGTATTGTGGCAAACAACGTACATTTAGAAGAAAAGAGTATCAGTGTGTGCGGAGATTTGGCGGCGGATCTGTCACTGACAGAGTTTTTCGTACAGATTGGGATCGATGAGCTGTCTGTACCGCCCAATCAGGTGCTTGGACTTCGTAAAAGGATTCGTGAGATAAATTAATATCAGGAAATAGACAGAGGATGAAGACAATGATCATATTGTCAGGGAAAAGCGTATTTGGAGGAATTGCGGCCGGAAAGATTTTCTTTTATAAAAGTAATGAAATTCGGATTACAAGAACTTCTGTAGATGATGCCGCAAAAGAGATGGAGCGGTTTGAAAGAGCAAAAATAAAAGCGGCGGCACAGTTACAGAGTCTTTTTTATCAGACAATAGAGTGTGTGGGAAAGACAGACGCCGGAATTTTTGACGTTCATCGGATGATATTGGAAGATCCGGAGTATACAAAGTCTGTGATCAATATCATTGAGACGCAGGAAGCGAGTGCGGAATACGCGGTAAAAGTAACGGCAGAACATCTGGCAGACAGATTTGCGGCGATGGATGACCCTTATATACGAGAACGTACGGCAGATATAAAAGACGTATCCAAACGCTTGCTTTGTATCCTTTCGGATAAAGAGGAGCACGTTGTAAGGCCAGAGGAACCTGTGATCCTTGCGGCAAAGGATCTGTCTCCGAGCGAGCTCCTCCGGCTTGATAAGAGCAATATCCTTTCACTAATCCTTATGGAAGGCTCTAAGTACTCTCACACAGCAATACTTGCAAAAACGATGAATCTCCCGACAATTGTCGGGATTGGAGAAGGACTGAAAACAGAATATAGCGGAAAATTTGCAACGGTAGATGCGCAAGAGGGCATGCTCTATATTGAACCGGATATAGGTACGATGGAAATGCTGCAGAAAAAGCAAAGGGAAGAGTCTGAGAAAAGACTTTTGCAGGAGCCGATCAGGAAAAAAGAAGCTTTAACAAAAGGCGGAAGAAGGGTCGGTATATTTGCAAATGCAGGGAGTCTTTCGGATGTGGAGGATGCTCTGGAGAACGGCGCTCAGGGAATCGGACTTTTTCGAAGTGAATTTCTGTATCTGGGGAGGGATACGTTCCCGACGGAAGAAGAGCAATTTTGTGTATATAGACAAGCAGCGGAAATCATGGGCGGTAAAAAGGTTGTTATCCGTACTTTTGACATTGGAGCAGATAAGCAGGTGGGTTATTTGGGGCTGGGCAGGGAAGACAATCCGGCGCTTGGGTATCGTGCCATTCGTATCTGCCTGACAAGAAGAGAGCTGTTTAAAACGCAGCTTCGGGCAATTTACCGCGCCTCTGCCTATGGGCAGGTTGCATTATTATTCCCCATGATCATTTCCATACAGGAAGTAAAGCAGGTCAAGGTGATTTTGGAGGAGGTAAAGCTGGAACTCAAGAAAGAGGGAAGGGACTTTCGAGAGAATCTGGAGATTGGTATTATGATCGAAACTCCTGCGGCGGTGATGATCAGTCGTGAGCTTGCGAAGGAAGTGGATTTCTTTAGTATAGGGATGAACGATCTGACACAGTATACGCTGGCAGTGGACCGGCAGAACCGGAGCATAGAGCCTCTCTATGACCAGAGGCATCCGGCGGTGCTTGCCATGATCCAAATGGCGGTTGAAAGTGCGCATGCAGAGGGGAAACGGGCGACTGTCTGTGGGGAGCTGGCAGAAGATCTGAGTTTTACGCAGAAGCTTTTGGAGTTGGGAACGGATGGGTTCTCTGTTTTGCCCAGAGCAGCGCTTCCTCTCAGAAAAAAGATATGTGAGTGTGAATAAAAGGAAGATTATATAAAAGGACTTGAAGTATGAATTTGCTGACAATGGAAAATATTACGAAATCCTATACAGACAAGATATTATTGGATGGTGTGGGATTCAGTATCAATGAAAATGAAAAAATCGGTGTGATCGGCATCAATGGTATGGGAAAATCTACGCTTTTAAAAGTAGTGGCAGGGATAGAGCCGTGTGATTCGGGAAAAATCAGTATGGGAAATCAGGTCAAGATCTGTTATCTGCCGCAGACTCCGGTGTTTGAAGAAGGAGTGAATGTCCTTCAGGCGGCTGTCCGGGGGAATGTAGACGAATTGAACCGCTGGACCATAGAGGCGGAGGCTAAATCTATGCTGAACCAGCTTGGATTTACGGATTATGATGAAAAGACAGAGCATATGTCAGGGGGACAAAAGAAGAGGATCGCACTCGTCAATGCGCTTCTTACACCGGCAGATATTCTCGTGCTGGACGAGCCTACAAATCATTTGGATAATGCTATGTCAGAGTGGCTGGAGGAGTATCTGATCCGGTTTCGGGGAGCGCTTCTTATGGTCACTCATGACCGGTATTTCTTAGATCGTGTGGTGAATCGGATCGTAGAAGTAGATCAGGGGAAACTCTACAGCTATCCGGGCAATTATGGGAAGTTTGTAGAGTTAAAAGAAGAGCGGCAGAATATGGCGCTTGCGACGGAACGCAAAAGAAAGAGTCTGCTTCGCACAGAGCTTGAGTGGCTGAGAAGGGGTGCAAGAGCCAGAAGCACGAAACAAAAGGCGCATATTGACCGTATTAAGGCAATGCAGGAGATGAAAGACATACAGGAAGAAAAGAGAGTTGTTCTGGAATCCACGGCATCGCGCATGGGGAATAAGACCATAGAACTTGAAAATATTTCCAAGTCTTACGGAGATAAGCTCCTGATAAAAGATTATAATTATATCTTTTTGAAAAATGACCGTGTCGGAATGATCGGTCCGAACGGATGCGGTAAGACAACCCTTCTCAGAATAATAAACGGAATTGTAAAACCGGATACCGGAACAGTAGAAATCGGACAAACGATCCGCATGGGATACTTTTCACAAGAAAATGAATATATGGATGCATCCATGAAAGTCATTGACTATATAAAAGAGATGGGAGAATATATCCAGACTGCGGACGGAAGCCGGATTACAGCATCCCAGATGCTGGAGAAGTTTTTGTTTGACGGAGCGCTTCAGTGGTCGAAGATTGAAAAATTATCCGGAGGAGAAAGGCGGAGACTGTATCTTCTTCGTATTCTTATGGGCGCGCCGAATGTGTTGATTTTAGATGAGCCGACCAACGATCTGGATATTCAGACACTTACTATACTGGAAGATTATCTGGACAGTTTTGACGGAATCATTATCATTGTATCCCACGATAGATATTTTCTGGACCGTACGGTGAACCGTATCTTTTCTTTTGAAGGAGATGGCGAAGTCCGACAGTTTGAAGGGGGATATTCGGATTATCTGATCCGGAAAGAAATAGAAAAGCCATCGGAAGAAACAGGTCAATTTTCTGAAAGAGAAAAAATAAAAGAAAAGCAGGTACCCGGGGAATCGGTTTCTTCTAAAGATACCTGGAAGCAGAGAGAAAAAAAGCTTAAATTTACATTTAAAGAGCAAAAAGAATTTGAAACGATTGACGATGATATTGCCGCACTGGAAAGTGAGATAGAGCGTTTAGACGGAGAGATCATGAAAAATGCTTCTAATTCAGCGAAATTAAATGAACTGATGGAAGCAAAAGAAACGACAGAGCGGCAACTGGAAGAGAAGATGGAGCGGTGGGTGTATTTAAACGATTTGAAGGAACAGATAGAAAGCGCAAAAATGTAGGAGGTTGAGTATGAACGAGAGATGGACAAGAGCAATGTTAAAAGCAAATGCGAAAAAGCTTTTTAAGAAAAATTATTGGGTGTGTGTGGCAGCGGCGTTTGTCCTTGCATTACTTGGAAACGGCAATTTGGGAGGGCCGGCAAATACGGGTGTCAGATATTCTTACGAGATGCGCTATGACGACAATTCTTATTACGGTAGTTATAACAATGGATTTTACAGAAATGATCATTATAGTGAAAGTCATTTTGAAAATGATACTGCGCAGACCATTTTTATGACGGTTTTTATTGTTATTTTCTTGATTGTATTTGCGCTTATGATCCTTCTGGGAATATTGGTGTTTAATGTGATTGAAGTTGGAGGCAAGATGTTTTTTATTCAAAACCGGAGCAGTACGCCGTCGGTGGGCGTAGTGTTTGACGGGTTTAAGAAAGGCCGATACGGCAATATCATGAAAACCATGTTCTTTCGGAACTTATTTGTGTTTTTATGGTCGTTGCTATTGATCGTTCCGGGAATCATCAAGGGCTATGAATATTTGATGGTTCCGTATATTCTGGCAGAGAATCCGACTATGGACAGGCGGGAAGTATTTGCTCTGAGTAAACGAATGATGGACGGACAAAAGTGGGACGCATTTGTTCTGTCTTTGTCGTTTTTCGGCTGGCTGCTGTTAAGCGGTATTACTTGCGGTCTGGTTGGAATCTTTTATGTGAATCCATATTATATGGCAACCTTTACAGAGTTGTATGCATTTAATAAGATCAAAGCATACAATGAGGGGTATATCCGATAGGCGGTTATAGAGTGTATACAATTACAGAGAATGGGAGAAAGATATGCCGATCAATAAATCTATGCGACGGGTACTAAAGGCGCTGTCCTTTGACGGAATAGAAGTGGAAGCATCGAGACATCTGGCAAATCTCAAGGCAATTGATCCGATGCGGATTTTTCATAAGACGGTGGATTATCAGATCTATAACGGAGATTATGAAGTTCCGGTGCGTATCTATCTGCCGAAAGAGGGAGAGCCGGAGGATTTACCGATTATACTGTTTTTTCATGGTGGTGGCTGGGTGACGGAAAGTATTGATAATTATGAGCGGGTATGTGCCAGAATGGCGCAGGCGACGAACCATATGGTTATATCTGTAGGCTACAGGCTGGCGCCGGAACATAAGTTTCCTACAGGCTTGATGGATTGTTATGCAGTGGCAAAAGCTGTTTACACAGAACGGGAAGTTTTTCAGAAAGCGTCGGATGATATAGTGTTGATGGGAGACAGTGCCGGTGGCAATCTTACTGCGGCAATCTCTTTGATGGCAAGGGATAAAGGTGAGTTTCGTCCGAAGAAACAAGTGCTGATCTATCCTGCATTATACGGAGATTACAGTGAGAATTCGCCATTTCCTTCCGTTCGGAAATACGGAAGCGATTACCTTCTGACTGCTGGGAAGATGAGAGATTATATCAATCTTTATGCTTCTGATGAAAAGGATAAAGAGAATAAATATTTTGCGCCTCTGTTAGAGACAAATTACAGCGATCAACCGCAGACACTTATTTTGACTGCGGAATATGATCCGTTGAGAGATGAAGCAGAAGCTTATGGGAAAAGACTGAAAGAAGCCGGGAATCAGGTGGAAGTCCACAGGATAAAAGATGCCCTTCACGGATATTTTGCATTGGGAATAAAATATTATCATGTCAAAGAAAGTTTTGACTTGATCAATCATTTTTTAGAGGAGGATTCGGAGCATGTTTGAGCAGAGCCGGGCATATTGGAGAAATTTGGATAATGCGGCAAAGATGTTTTCGGCTGCCAGCAGTCCGAAAGATACCCGAGTATTTCGATTCTACTGTGTATTGAAAGAGAAGATTGACGCTGCGGTTCTTCAAGCGGCAGTCAATGAGACGATTCGGAAATATCCGGTGTTTTTATCCAGAATGAGAAAGGGACTGTTCTGGCACTATCTGGAAAAAAGCGAGCTGCGTCCGGTGGTGAAAGAAGAGTATAAAGAGCCTTGCAGCAGTCTGTATGTGAGGGACAAAAAAGCGCTGTTATTTGAGGTGACATACTACGGAAACCGTATTAATTTTGAAGTGTTCCATGCACTGACAGACGGCACAGGGGCTACAGAATTTCTGCGGGAGCTGGTGAAGAACTATCTGTATTTGGCACACCGGGGAGAGGGACTTGCAGATGTTGTGTTATCCGGTCAGATGTTGACAGTGAAAGATCAGGAGGACGACAGTTTCAGTAAGTATTATAATCCAGATTTGCCGAAACGGAAAAAGCAGAAGGTCAAAGCATATCAGATAAAAAAATCAAGAAAAGAATATGAAGAACTGAAGGTAATGGAAGCAACCACATCGGTTACGGAGCTTTTGGAACTTTCCAGAAAATACGAGACATCTATGACCGTTGTCCTTTCGGCGGCTCTTATCTGTGCTATCCACGGGGAAATGTCCAGGACGCAGGAGAAAAAACCGGTTATATTGATGGTTCCGGTGAATTTAAGAAAGATTTTCCCGTCAGATTCTATGCTTAATTTTTTCAGTTATATTGAACCGGGATATAAGTTCGGTGAGGGTGAAGACCGTTTCGAGGATGTACTTAAAGTGGTAAAGCAGTATTTTGCAGATCATCTTACAAAGGAAGAGGTTGCCGGCCGTATGAACGAAACGATTGCGTTTGAGAAGCACAAAATATTGAAGTGGGCGCCTCTCATATTAAAGAACCCCTGTATTAAAATGGGGGCGAAGATGGCGGAAAGTGAAGTGACGGCGGTACTTTCTAATATGAGTGCGGTGAAGATGCCAAAAGAATATGAACCTTATATTGAGAGGTTCGGAGTGTACACAAGTACGCCCCGAACGGAGCTTTGCGTCTGTTCCTATGGAGATGCGCTGACCTTTGGCTTTACATCTAGATATGACAGTTCTAATATCCAGAGGAATTTTTACCGTATTTTGCAGGAACTTGGTATCAAGATCCAAGTGTTGGAGCCGGAATATCCGAAAGAGGTAAAGCCAAATTACGAAGGAAGAAAGTTTTTTAAAGGTTTTTCTTTCGGTTGTGTGGCAGCAGCAGTATTTGCCATAATGGCAAATGTAATATTTACACCGGATAATTTATGGTCACTGATCGTGGCAGGAGGAATCGGGTGTATGTGGATGGCGTTATCGACCGGGTATTCCAAACGTTATAATTTATTGAAAAATATTATGTGGCAGCTGCTTCTGGTGACCGTCATCTGTATTGTGTGGGATGAAATTTTTGGATGGAACGGCTGGTCGGTAAACTATGTACTTCCACTAATGTGCCTGTTGGCTCAGGTGTCCATGCTGATCATTTCCAAAATACAGTCTCATTCGGCAAGAGAGTATATGATTTATTATGTTATGGCATCAGTGTATGGAATGATCGTACCTTTTGTTCTGATGCTGGTGAAAGTGATCACTGTACGTCCTCCTGCAGTTTTATGTGTGGGATTAAGTTTCTTGTTCCTGATGGCTCTGGTATTATTCAGGAGTAAGGAATTTAAAGAAGAAATGCATAAAAAACTACATGTCTAGAAGGTAAGTGCAGTTATCTGTAATTCTTTCTTCGTCGGGGAAATCCCTGGATCAGTCTGTGAGACGATCCAGGGATTTAAACGTATAACCCATGTCTTTCCATTTTGTGAGAAGTTCATCCAAAATATCCCCGTTTGTTTTTGAGGTATTATGTAAAAGGACGACAGCTCCCGGATGAATACGCCCAAGAAGTTTGTCAAATGCCTCCTCTTTCGTCGGCTGTTTATCTTCATACCAGTCTACATAGGCGAGGCTCCAGAAAAAAGTGGAATATCCGAAGTTTTTTGCCATTTGCAAGTTTTCGACGCTGTATTTTCCCTGTGGAGGACGGTAAAATTTTATCATTTCTTTTCCGGTGATTTTTTTATATTCGGTTTCCACGTCTTTTAATTCTTTTTCAAAGGCTTCTTTTGTGGAAATTTTAGACATATCCGGGTGGTGATAAGTGTGATTGGCGACAATATGACCGTCTTTTACGATCCGTTTTACAAGTCCGGGATTATCGGTCAGATAATTCCCCACAACAAAGAACGTTGCAGGAACTTTATGTTTTTTCAAAGCATTCAGAATGTTTTCCGTATTTCCATTTTCAAATCCACAGTCAAAGGTAAGATAAATCACTTTTTCTTTTGTCTTATCTGCATAGTATGCGTTGTATTTTTTGAGTTCATCAAAGGAAGCGTTGGCAACAGGTGGTTCTCCCTCTTTTTGAAAACTCAGTCCCCAGTCATCTACAGCCAGAAGAAGAGGAGTGGAAGAGACGGGGGAAGTTTTTTCTGCTGCAAATCTGCCGGCAAAAAAAGCACAGATAAATAAGAGCAGGGTAGCGGTAAGTTTTAGCAGTGTTTGTTTCATGATCATGACCAAATTCCTTTTTGCATTTCATTTATATATATGTATGAAAAAACTTTTTAATACAGAGCAAAAAAATCTTTTCAGATAGATAGAATTGTGATATGATAATATCAGTAATAGTTACTGATATTATAGAATGCAGATAGTAAAAAGGAGGAACATATATGTTACAGGGAAAAGTAGCAATTGTTACAGGCGGAACAAGAGGGATCGGTTATGCGATTGTAAAGAAATATTTGGAAAACGGAGCTTCGGTTGTGTTATTCGGATCAAGAGAGGAGACTGTGGAAAAAGCGCTGCACTCTCTCAGAGCCGAGAATCCGGATTGGAAGGTGGACGGAGCATGGCCCGATCTTTCAGATGCAAAGGCAGTGGCAGATGCAGTTGAAGAGGTAAAGAAGAAATACGGAAGAATTGATATATTGGCGAATAATGCGGGGATTTCTCAGAGCACAAAGCTTGAGGATTATAATCCGGAAGATTTCGATAAGATTATGGATTTGAATGTAAAGGCGTTATTTTATACGATTCAGCCGACGGTGAAATATATGAGAGAGCAGGGCGGCGGATGTATTATCAATACAAGCTCTATGGTAAGTATTTGCGGACAGAAATCCGGTGTAGGGTACCCGACCAGTAAGTCTGCGGTCAACGGTCTGACATGGTCTCTGGCAAGAGAGCTTGGACCAAGCAACATCCGGGTAAACGCAGTAGCTCCGGGAATTACAAAAACAGATATGGTAGCAGCGCTTCCAGAGCAGATGATACAGCCGTTAATTGCCAATATTCCGCTGCGCAGAGTGGGAGAGCCGGAAGATATTGCAAATGCATTTTTATTCTTGGCAAGCGACATGGCGTCTTACGTAACAGGAGAAATCTTGTCTGTTGACGGAGCAATGAGAACGTAAACGCGATAAAATATGAGAGAAGCAAAGACGAGGAGGGGAACTTCGAGATGAAGCGCCCCTCCTGTTATTTATGGTGCCGCTTTTTCGGCGTATTCGGTAGTTACAAGATCTTTATAAGGAGCTCGTTTGGTCAGTTCCTTTGCATCTTCTAAAATATCCTGTAATAATTCAAAGCTCTGTTCTTCAAAGATCAGATTCTCTTTCCATGTATCCTGTTCGTAATAACGTGTCACGATGGTTGTGACAGTGTCAAGATCAGTCTCTTTAAATTGGGGAGCGATAATTTTAGCAATGTCTTCCGGTTTGTGGGACTGTACGTAGTCCATACCTTTTTGAAGAGCATTGGTAAATCCTTGGATGATCTCCGGGTTTTTCTCGATAAAGCTTTGTTTTGCAGAAAAAGCAGTGTACGGAACATATCCACTGTCGGTTCCCAGAGAGGCAACTACATGGCCTTTGCCTTCTTTCTCAAGGCTGGTTGCACCCGGTTCGAATTCAACCGTAAAATCTCCTTTTCCTTCTGCGAAAGCTGCGGCAGTGGAGCCAAAATCAATGCTCTGGTCGATGGTTACGTCTTTTGCCGGATCAATATCGTTTTGGCGGAGAATATATTCAAATACCATTTGTGGCATACCGCCCTTTCGTCCTCCTAATACTTCCTTGCCTTTTAAATCTTCCCATTTAAAGTTTGGCATTTCTTCTCTGGCAACTAAGAAGTTGCCTGCGCGCTGAGTGAGCTGGGCGAAGTTTACCACATAGTCGTTAGCGCCTTCATTGTAAGTGTAGATAGACGCTTCTGAACCCATGAAACCAATGTCTGCACTGCCAGAGAGGACAGCGGTCATCGTTTTATCAGCGCCAAATCCGGTAACCAGATCTAACGCGATACCTTCTTCCTCAAAGTATCCTTCTTCAATCGCTACATACATAGGTGCATAGAAGATAGAGTGTGCCACTTCATTCAATACCACTTTCTTCATTTCCGGAAGAGGGGTTTCTGCCTGTGCTTTTGTATCTTTGGATGCTGTGTCTGTTTTTTCTTTGGAAGAACACGCTGACATCAGGAATGTCAGCAGCATGGCAATGACTAATGCCATAGTGAGAACTCTCTTTTTCATAATCCTGCCTCCTTGAAAATTCCTAGTGGTAGCATATGCGAAATGACGTCGGAAGGTTACTTACATAAAAAAATAAGGCAGTGCGCCTTATTCTTTTTTTTTCGTATGTTCCGGCTTCGGAAGCTCGTCGATCAACTTTTCGATAATTTGTTTTTTAATATACACATCAAAACTTAAACTGCAAAGAAATGCGAAAGTCTGTAAATTACCGCGTTCGTTTTCCGGGATGTCGGAAAATGTTTCGAGGGCAGACTGGTAAGTTTTTGCCATGTCTTTTTGAACATCTATGATCCTTGATTTCTCGAACTGACAGATTTCTTCATAAATGTCCGTAAAGCTTAAGCCCTCCTGTTTGTCGAAATATTTCTCAGTCAGGGGAGAAAGTAAAGTTTCAATATCTTTAATCGACAGAATATTTTTAAAGTAGTAGATGAAAATCATCATCAACATATGTTCTTTGGAATATTTTTTCTTTACCGGGGGAGGGAGAAGATTATTTTTTGCATAGTTGTTGATCATTGTTTTTGTAAGGATTTTATCTTCCTCATAGCGCTTTGTGGAGCGCAGTTCTTCTTCCATAAAGGTTGTGACCTGATCCATATACAACCCAATATTCGGAATATCTTCTGATTTGATATAGTCTATGCGTGCGATGCTGGATAAAATGCTGTTCAGCATATCTTTAGTATCAATTGTCATGTGCTCACCTCAATGTATTTTTTAATCTGTATCTATATGTAACTCATTATATAGTATTCAAAACCATATGACAAGCCATAAGTTTTCTGAATATTTATTACAGACGAGTTTTCTGGTGCGAAGGCAGGAAAGGTATGCTATACTAAACAAAGGTATGAAAATAATATCTGTATGGGGGATGTACAGATACAGGAGGTAAAAAAGTGAAGAAAACAGATGAAAAATATCAGGCATATGTTCAGATTTTGAAAGAGGAACTTGTGCCGGCAATGGGATGCACAGAGCCTATCGCACTTGCATATGCAGCGGCAAAGGCAAGAGAAGTTTTGGGATGTATCCCGGATAAAGTAATGATCGAAGCAAGCGGAAGTATTATTAAGAACGTAAAGAGTGTAATCGTTCCGAACACGAATCATCTGAAAGGGATCCCGGCAGCGGCTACTGCCGGCATTATTGCGGGGAAAGCGGAAAAAGAGCTGGAAGTTATTGCAGAGGTTTCGGAAGAAGAGATTGCGCAGATGGTGGAGTTTCTGGAGCAAACAGAAATTACGGTAGAACATGTAGACCATGGAATTACATTTGAGATTGTGGTGACTGTAAGTAAAGGGGATTCTTATGCAAAGGTAAGAATTGCCAACTACCATACTAATATTGTGTTAATTGAGAAAAACGGAGAGAGACTGTTGGAAGTTCCGGTAGAAGGAGAAAAGGAAGAGGGACTGACAGACAGAAGCCTTCTGGATATGAAGTCGATCTGGGAATTTATTAATATGGTAGATATTGAGGATGTCAGAGAGGTGATCGGACGTCAGATCGAATATAACACTGCCATTGCCGATGAGGGTATGAAAGGCAATTATGGCGCGAATATAGGAAGTGTACTATTGGATACCTATGGAGATGATGTGAGGACAAGGGCAAAAGCCAGAGCGGCAGCAGGTTCTGATGCCAGAATGAACGGTTGTGAACTTCCGGTCATCATCAATGCAGGAAGTGGAAATCAGGGCATGACTTGCTCTCTTCCGGTACTGGAATATGCCAAAGAATTTGGTGCAGATGAGGAAAAAACCTACCGTGCGCTGGCGCTTTCGAATTTAACAGCGATCCATCAGAAAACAGGTATCGGCAGATTGTCTGCTTACTGCGGTGCGGTCAGCGCCGGTGCGGCGGCAGGAGCTGGAATCGCTTATTTGTGCGGCGGCGGATATGAGGAAGTGATCCATACCGTTGTGAATGCTCTGGCAATCGTGTCCGGTATGGTGTGTGACGGTGCAAAAGCGTCCTGTGCGGCAAAGATAGCGGCTTCCGTAGATGCAGGAATTTTAGGATATAACATGTTTTTAAGAGGGCAGCAGTTCTATGCAGGAGACGGCATTGTGACAAAAGGGGTGGAAGCTACCATCAGTAACATCGGGCGCCTTGGAAAAGATGGTATGAGAGAGACAAATGAAGAGATCATCAAAATGATGATCGATGGATAGAGAAAGGAAATAACAGATTTTGAGTATTTATGATACATTGAATGAGCCACAGCAGGAAGCGGTCTATTCTACCGACGGTCCGCTTCTCATTCTTGCGGGAGCAGGCTCTGGAAAGACCAGAGTATTGACACATAGAATTGCATATTTGATAGAAGAAAAGGGAGTTAATCCATGGAATATCCTGGCGATTACATTTACCAACAAGGCGGCGGGAGAGATGAGAGAAAGAGTAGATTCTCTTGTGGGGTTTGGTGCAGAGAGTATTTGGGTGAGTACGTTTCACTCTATGTGTGTGCGGATCTTGAGGCGTCATATCGAATTGCTGGGATATGATACGAATTTTACCATTTACGATACGGACGATCAGAAGACGTTAATGAAAGATGTGTGTAAGCTCTTGCAGATCGATACGAAAGTTTACAAAGAGCGCACACTTCTTTCCGCAGTTTCTCAGGCGAAAAATGAGCTTGTCACACCGGAGGAGTTCCGTTTAAATGCGGGAGGAGATTATTCCGGGCGCAGGATTGCGGAAGTTTACGTGGAATATGAAAAGCAATTGAAAGCCAATAATGCGCTGGATTTTGACGATCTTCTGATTAAGACGGTGCAGTTATTTCAGACGCAGGCAGATGTGTTGGAATATTATCAGGAACGCTTTCGTTATATTATGGTGGATGAATATCAGGATACGAACACGGTACAATTTGAGTTAGTGCGTCTTCTTGCGTCAAAATACAGGAATCTGTGTGTGGTGGGTGATGATGACCAGTCTATCTACAAATTCAGAGGCGCAAACATAAAAAATATTTTGAACTTTGAGCAATTTTTTGAAGATGCCAGAGTCATTAAACTGGAGCAGAATTATCGTTCTACCGGAAATATTTTAAATGCCGCCAATGCTGTGATCCGCCATAATTTTGGCAGAAAAAACAAAACGCTCTGGACGGATAAAGGCGAGGGCGAAAAAATTCAGTTCCGCCAGTTTGACACTGCATATGACGAGGCAGAATATATTGTAGAGGATATTCGAAACCATGTGGATAAAGGCGAATGCACGTATAGTGACAATGCTGTTTTATACAGAACCAACGCGCAGTCCCGTATGTTTGAAGAGAAGTTTGTAACTGCCAATATTCCGTATAAGGTTGTGGGCGGTGTTAATTTCTATGCAAGACGTGAGATCAAGGACTTGTTATCTTATTTAAAAACCGTGGATAACGGGAAAGATGATCTGGCAGTGCGAAGAATTGTCAATGTGCCGAAACGCGGGATCGGCCTTACGAGCATTAACCGGGTACAGGATTATGCATCCGCTTATGAAATCGGGTTCTACGATGCCTTACGGGCAGTAGATTTGATTCCCAATATCGGAAGAGGGGCGGCAAAGCTGGAGTCCTTTGTGGCGTTGATCGAGCATTTTAAAGCAGACGCTGAGGAGATGAGTCTTTCTGATCTTATGCAGGAGATTATTGAGGAGACCGGATATATTGAGAGTTTGCAGGCGGAAGATATGGTAGAGGCAGAAGCGAGAATTGAGAATATTGATGAGCTGAAAAGTAAGATTGCCGCCTATGAAGAAACCTGTGAGGAAAACAACGAACCTGCCACACTCAGTGGATTTCTGGAGGAGGTAGCTCTTGTGGCAGATATTGACAGCCTGGATGAGAGCAGTGATTATGTAGTACTTATGACGCTCCACAGCGCAAAAGGTCTGGAATTTCCGAGAGTTTATCTGGCAGGAATGGAGGATGGCTTGTTTCCAAGCTATATGACTATCACAGCGGATGACCCGGAGGAGGTAGAAGAGGAACGACGGCTTTGTTATGTGGGGATCACGAGGGCGGAAGAAGAATTGATGCTTACCTGTGCAAGACGGAGGATGATCCGAGGAGAGACACAGTATAATAAGATGTCCCGGTTTTTAAAAGAGATTCCAATGGAACTGCTGGCTACGGGAGCGGTGTTTGAGAAAGAGGACAAGGTTCCTGTGAAAAAGAATTCCCATATGCAGGCAAAGCAGGCGTTTAAAAGCACTCCATTTGCAGGGACAAAGCCCTTTGGAAGTCTTTCGGGAGAGGGGCTTTCATATGCGGAGGGCGATCGGGTATGTCATATGAAGTTCGGTGAGGGAACGGTAACACATATTGTGTCGGGCGGCAGAGATTATGAGGTTACGGTAGATTTTGACAGTGCAGGCGTAAAAAAGATGTTTGCTATGTTTGCAAAATTGCAGAAGGTATAGCGGAATAGTTATAGAATGTAAATAATTTTATTTAAAATGAGTAGTAATCTTTGAGCGTAAGTGTTATAATAAAACAAATATCTGAACTTGTTTTGGAAGAAAGGATGTGGCAGCATGAGTAAAGTAGAAGAATTTATTGCAGCAACAAGATTAAACGATCTTGTAAATAAAAAAGAAGAGGATAAACAGTGTAAAACCGTTCTCTGGGTACTGGCTATCGTCGGAGCTGTAGCAGCAATTGCGGCAATTGCTTATGCAGTATACTGTTTCTTTACACCGGATTATCTGGAGGATTTTGAAGAGGATTTCGAGGATGATTTCGATGATGATTTCTTCAATGATGAGGATCAGGTTTAGGAACATATTTTAAAGAGTAAGAAGATGAAAAGAAGCAGGTGAGAAGCCTATATGATATTAATAGAGGTCTCTTACCTGCTTCTTTCTTGATAAAAGGAGAATGATATGGAAGGACAATTTTTTGCGTTGCTCATTGACGCAGATAATGTGTCGGCAAAATATATTCAGCCGATTTTGACAGAGTTGTCTCGTTACGGCAATATTACTTATAAAAGGATTTACGGGGACTGGACAAGCACACATCACGCTAGCTGGAAGGAAGAGCTTTTGAAAAATTCTATTACACCGATCCAGCAGTTCAGCTATACTCAAGGGAAAAATGCAACGGATTCCGCCATGATCATAGATGCCATGGACATTTTGTATACGAAAGATGTGGATGGATTCTGCATCGTGTCCAGTGACAGTGACTTTACAAGGCTGGTAAGCAGGCTGAGAGAGAGTGGAAAGATGGTTATCGGTATGGGAGAAAATAAAACGCCGGAGCCATTTCGAAAAGCGTGTGATAAGTTCACGATTTTGGAAAACCTGTTAAATGAGCAGTCTCCGGGAGCGGCGGAAAATTCCGGTGATTCACTTGGAAAAGAGAAGATAGAGGAAGAGATCATTAAAATGATCCTGGAGAATCAGGATGATAACAGACAGACAGGTCTCGGAGAAGTGGGGAGCCGTCTTGTCAGTCTTTATCCTGATTTTGATGTGAGAAGTTATGGATATAATATGTTGTCCAAATTTTTGGAAGAGTTTGAAAAAATCGAACTTGAGAAAAAAGGAAACTATGTTGCGGTGACATTGAAAGAAGACCGGAGAAAAAAGGCAGATGTGGACAGTTATGTGCTGAGAATGGTTCGAGAAGCCGGAAAGAGTGGAATCGAGCTGAGTACACTGGGGAATAAGGCATATGAGAGATTTAAGGATTTTAAGATCAACGATTATGGATATTCTCAGTTCAACCAGTATGTAAAGAGTATTGAACATGTGAAAGTGGAAAGAGACGGAACGATTCTGATCGCGAAATATCAGGAGAATTAGAAAATACATGACAGGAAGGAACACAAAAGCATGAAAAAGGGACAGATATATGAAGGCATCATTGAATCTGTAGATTTTCCGAATAAAGGGAAGATATTTTTGCCGGAAGAAGAAAAATGTGTGATTGTGAAAAACGGACTTCCGGGACAAAAAGTCCGTTTTTCTGTAAATAAAATAAGAAAAGGAAAAGCAGAAGGAAGAATTCTCGAGACGGTGGAAAAAGCGCCGATGGAGACAGAATCTGACTGCCCACATTTTGGGCAGTGCGGAGGATGTACTTATCAGAATCTTCCGTATGAAGAACAAATACGTCTGAAAGAGGTTCAGATAAAATCTATGATGGACGAGGCAGTGGAGGGACAATATATATGGGAGGGCGTTCTCGAAAGTCCTAGGAAGCAGGAATACCGAAATAAAATGGAGTTTTCTTTCGGAGACGAATATAAAGACGGACCGCTTGCCCTCGGCATGCATAAGAGAGGAAGTTTCCATGATATTGTTAATGTGGAAGAGTGCCGGATCGTAGATGAAGATTTTCGGAAAATTTTGAAAGCGACGTTGAATTGGGCAAGAAAAAGCAGTCTGCCTTACTACCATCGTATGAAACATGTGGGATATTTTCGGCATTTGCTTGTCCGTAAGGCTGCAAAGACGGGAGAGATTTTGATTGATCTTGTGACAACAACGCAAGATCCTTATGCCGCACAGGCGGATTTAAGCCTTTGGACGGAGTCTTTAAGGGCGTTAGTTCTGGATGGGGAAATTGTCGGAATATTACATACCCGTAATGACAGCGTAGCGGACGTTGTCAAAGATGAGGGGACGGAGGTTCTCTATGGACAGAGCTTTTTTTATGAGGAACTGCTGGGGCTTAAGTTCAAGATTACGCCGTTCTCCTTTTTTCAGACTAATTCTCTGGGGGCGGAGGTATTGTACGAGAAAGCAAGAGAGTATATCGGCGAGACGAAAGATAAAGTTGTTTTTGACTTGTACAGTGGAACCGGAACGATTGCACAGATATTGGCTCCGGTTGCCCATAAGGTAGTAGGAGTTGAAATTGTGGAGGAAGCAGTAGAGGCAGCTACAGATAACGCAGGACGAAACGGACTTGGCAATTGTACATTTTGGGCAGGGGATGTGTTGAAAGTGATTGATGAACTGGGAGAAGTGCCGGATCTTATTATGTTAGACCCACCGAGAGACGGGGTGAACCCGAAAGCCCTCAAGAAGATTATAGACTTTGGTGTGGAGCGTATGGTGTACATTGCATGCAAGCCTACCAGTCTTGCAAGAGATTTGGAGATGCTGCAGGGCAGAGGATATAAAGTAGAACGGATGGCATGTGTGGATCTCTTCCCGGGGACTGTCCATATAGAGACTATTGTCAAGTTGGTTAGAAAAACTCCCGACGCATATATCGACATTACCGTGAATATGGATGAACTGGATTTAACTGCTTCGGAGGCAAAGGCAACCTATCAGGAAATTAAGGAATACATTAAGGAAAAGTATGGTGTGAAGGTATCTTCGCTATATATTGCTCAGATAAAGCAAAAATATGGAATTATCGAAAGAGAGAATTACAATACGGCAAAGTCTGAAAATGCGAAACAGCCGCAGTGTCCGCCGGAGAAAGAGAAGCTGATTGAGGAAGCGCTGCGACATTTTAAGATGATTTCATAGTTTGCCAAACAGGAGGTTAATCATGGCAAAAGATTTGACAAATTCAAGATTGGATAGGCAAAATATATTAAACAACGAGATTGCTATTGACGAGATACAACAGAAGTCAGGAATAGAAGGTATTTTATGGGAGGGTAAACTGTTTGTAACGCGTGAGATGACTGCTAATTTTTTTGATGTGGATATAAGGACTATCAGCCGTTATTTGGAACAAAACAGTGAGGAATTATCTGCTAATGGATATCAAGTACTTCGTGGAAAAAAACTAAAAGCCTTTTTAGAAGCTGCAAAAAATTCTGGTAAGGACATTTATGTCCCTACCAAAACTACAATACTTGGAGTATTTGACTTTCGGGCGTTTCTGAATATGGCAATGCTCTTATCTGAAAGCGAAACAGCAAGGGCATTACGGCAACTTATGTTAGATATTGTAATAGATCTTATTAACCGTAAAACAGGCGGTGGAACAAAATATATAAATCAGCGAGATAAAGATTTTGTTTTTTCATCTTTGCAAGAGGATAATTATCGCAGGCAATTCACGGATGCGCTAAAAAATTATGTGGAAGATAACCGATATAAATATGCTCATTTTACTGATATGATTTATGTAAGTATATTTAAGGAAAAAGCGAAAGAATATAAGAAAATTTTAGATTTGAAAGCGAGTGATAAGGTTCGGGATACTTTTTATAGCGAAATATTAGATATTATTGCTGCTTATGAGAGTGGTCTTGCTGACGCTATCATGCGTGAATATGAACGAAAGGGTCATATTTTATCACAACAAGAAACAGAAGAATTGTTTAGACGTTTTGAAAAAATGGCACTATGGAAACCACTTATTCAACGTGGACGAGTAAAAATGGCAAGTCGTGATATGGCGTTAAGAGATGCCTTTCATTATCAACTGTCAGAGTATATACAACCTCTTGATAAAGATGAATATCAAAAATTTCTTGGTGCTGCCGGAGATGAACTGGATAAGCTGATGGAAGAAAACAAAGAAGTTTTACGCAGGTTAAAGGAGCGTGATTAAATGGACGGAATCATTTATTTAACGCTCGAACAGGCAGAGGTATTACATAAAAAGACCATTAAATATAGTGGTGGGGGAACTTATGAGTCTCTGGATACCGGAAAACTTGAGAGTGTTTTGCAGCATATACAGAATGATGAATATTATCCAACATTTGTGGACAAACTGACACATTTGTTTTTTTGTACCTGTGAATTTCATTGTTTTGCTGACGGAAATAAAAGGCTTGCGATTACATTGTCATTACAATTTTTGCTATTTAACGGATATATGGGAATTGCAAAGAACTTTATGACAATTACTGAAAATATTAGTTATCATGTTGCCGCTGGGAAAATAAACAAGGAACTCCTTCATAAAATAATGACAGCTATTATGGATGGGACATATGAACAAGATGAGGAAGTTAAAATTGAAATAATGAATGCGATTGCTGAATGATTTTTACAAGAAAGCAAGAAAAATACTAAATCGGCACATTGGTAAGAAAGAAAATCCTCTTGTAAAATGATAATAAATCAAATTACAGGAGGATTTTTTATGATGATACTATTTGAACAACAGGGCGGTACTTATCAAACACAGGGCGATTATTTTATACCTTACGTGGTAATCAAAGACCAAAAGGAAGTGCATATCGGAGTATGGGCAAACCGTCATCGGCAATATATTAAACAATTTCATCGAGTGCGATATTACAATCTTTTGACGCCGGAAAAGTTGTATGAGTATCTTTCCGATATTGAAGAACAAGCAGAGAAAATGTTTGAAGAACTTGTAAAATCACTTGCCGAAAAAGAAAATGTTACAGAAAAATTGAAAGCGGATAAACCGATGTTATGGGTTCAAAGGATGAATAATATTCACAATCGAGCAACAGAAATCGTGAATTCAGAAATAATATACAAATGAAAATCAGGCACAGCCTTCGGAGAAAAATCCGTCGGTTGTGTCTGATTTTTTCAAAGCGATAAAATGAATGTGTAATCTTAGCGAGCAGACCATTTGTATCCACAAACGGTAAAACTGCCGCACGCCGTACCGTCTTAGCGAGCAGTGTATTTGGATAACCAACTACCAAATACCTATCTCGTTAAGGTTGCACCCTAAGACCTGCGATTATAATAAATCATTTAGAAGATTCATACATTTTACCTTTTGCTGTAGATTTGCGCTGCCATAAACATTCAGCGTAAAGGACACATTTTTATGTCCTAAGATTTCTGAAAGAGATTTAATATCAAATTCAGGTATCTCGATTGCCCTCACCGCAAAGGTATGGCGGATTTCGTGGAACTTTACTTTTTCCAGACTGTTTCGCTTTAGAAAGCGAGAGAAGAATTGACGGTAAGTGCGAGGCTCTGTCGGTTTTGTCTTTCCTGTCAAGAAGTAATGGTTGGGATTTTCCGTGTAAAACTTCTTAATGATATTCATGAGCAGCGACGGAACGGGGATTGTCCGAGCTGATGTTTTTGTTTTAGGCGGTCCTATGTGTAGATAGGACGCACCTTTCTTTTTGTCGTAAATCCGTTGGACTGTCTTGTTAATACTAATAGTTTTATCAGCAAGAGAGATGTCCTTCATTTGCAAGCCGCAGAGTTCCCCAATCCGCACACCAGTAAACAGCGCAATAAGTATGCCGGCAGTCTTCCTGTTCAGGTTCATATAGATACACTGAATTAAAGCTTGTTCTTGATCCTTGGATAAAGATACCACCTTTTTGATACCAAGTTCTTTTGGGTACTCTATTAAATCCCAGTTGAGCAGTGGTATCGCCCTTTCTTTGTAGGCATATTCCATTGCAAGCCGTAGCACGAGAATCACATCTCGTATAGTCTTTACAGTAAGTCCACCGGTTTTGTCCAGCCGACCGGATTCGTAAAGATAAGATATGTAACTCTGAATATTCGGTTCATTGATGTTTCCAATCTTTCGTTTGCCGAAGTGCGGTATCAAATGATTTTCGGCTATCAGCGAAAAACTGGCATAGGTTGACGGTGTGATCATCGGTTTCTTTTGATTTAACCAAGTATTCAACAGCGTCTTGAATTGTGTATTTTTAGTCATATTGACCACCTCCACGTATATTATCTGATGGAGGGAAAATCAGAGCATTATAAACCTCAAGTAACGGTCTCGAAAAGCGTCCGAAACTTCGCTTTCCGGGCTTTGACGAGCCGTGGAAGGCTGAGAAGTTATCCGACTTCGCAGCTCGTGTGACACGAAAAAACAGCAGAAACGAAACCGATCTTCCTCTGACTATTTCTTCTAAAGACGGTCTTGTAGATCAGGTAAGCTACTTCAATAAAACGGTTGCCAGCAAGGATATGAGTGGCTACTATCTGCTCAAAAATGGAGAGTTTGCTTACAACAAGAGCTATTCTGTGGGATATGACTTTGGCTCAATCAAGCGGTTGGATCGTTACCCGATGGGGGCTTTATCGACACTTTACATCTGTTTTGCACTCAAAAGGCATAAAAGCGACTTCATCAAGGCTTATTTCGATTCTCTGAAATGGTATCGGGAAATATACATGATCTCTGCCGAAGGTGCAAGAAATCATGGCTTGCTGAATGTACCTACCGAAGAGTTCTTCGACACAAAACACTTTCTGCCGGAAAAAACTGATGAGCAAAGAAAGATTGCCGACTTCCTTATCGCTTTGGAGCGTCGCATCGAGGCGCAGCAGTCCCTCGTAGATAACCTCAAGAAGTATAAAAGAGGTGTCATTCAACGAGCATTCTCTGGCGGAAAAGGAAATGACAAAACCCATTATCCAAAATGGGAGGCATCATCTTTTGGCGATTTTTTCACCGAACAAACTATAAAGACATCAAATAGCCCAGACACACCTTTAGTTAGTCTCACTGTTGAAGATGGTATAACACCCAAAACAGAGCGTTATTACCGCGAATTTCTTGTGACTAAGGAGGGGGACAACTATAATGCCTCTTTCCGTCAGCACACTGGTTTTGGAAAAGAAAAAAGATTAAAATATAGTTGCATTACAGTAAGAAGGAGTGGTTTCGTGAAAAAGAAAAATTGTTATATTTATACCCGTGTATCAACATCAATGCAGGTGGACGGCTTCAGCCTTGACGCACAAAGAGAGAAACTTAGAAAATATGCAGAGTTTCAGGAGTTCACAATCGCCGGAGAATACTCTGATGAAGGAAGGTCGGGTAAGAGTATAGAAGGGCGACCGCAGCTTCAGGAAATGTTGAGTGACATTGTTGAGTGTAAGGATGATATTGAGTTTGTATTGGTATTCAAACTTTCACATTTCGGAAGAAATGCAGCGGATGTATTAAATTCTTTACAACAGATGCAGGACTATGGTGTGAATTTAATTTGTGTCGAGGACGGGATTGACAGTTCCAAGGATAGTGGAAAATTGATGATTTCCGTTTTATCCGCAGTAGCCGAGATTGAAAGAGAAAATATTTTGGTTCAAACAATGGAAGGAAGAAAACAGAAGGCTCGTGAGGAAAAATGGAACGGCGGGTTTGCTCCTTATGGATATAAATTGGTGGACGGCGAATTAAAAATTGCCGAAGATGAAGCAGAAATTATTCGTGTTATATATGATAAATTCATTCATACCACGATGGGTGCGGCTACGGTTGCAAAATACCTAAACCGACAGGGATATGTAAAAAAGAAGCGACAAAACGGAACGTTGGACGCATTTACCGCACATTTTGTAAAACTTGTATTGGACAATCCCATTTACTGCGGGAAAATTGCTTTTGGCAGGCGAAAGACGGAAAAGATACAGGGAAGTCGTAATCAGTTTCATGTGGTAAAGCAAGCGGAATATTCGGTTTATGAGGGCATTCATGAAGCGATTATTGCGGAGGAAGATTGGTTGCTGGCACAGGAGAAAAGAAAAAAGACAGGTGTGAAAAGCGAGAAAATTTATAGTGTGGATCATCAGCATTTATTGTCGGGTATTTTACGTTGTCCGGAATGTGGAGCGGCTTTGTACGGAAGCGTTAATCGAAAACGAAAAAAAGATGGTAGTTTTTACAGAGATTACTGGTATTATGCCTGCAAGCACCGATTGGAATATGACGGACATAAATGCAGTTATAAAAAACAGATTCATCAAGATAAAGTCAATAACGCCGTGGTAGAGGTTATCAGACACATCGTACAAAATTCGCAGTTTGATACGGCAATAAAAAAGAAACTGGAATCAAGCGTAGATTTGGAAGCCTATCAAACAGAGGAGAATTCTTTGAAAGAAAATATAAGACAACTGACAGCGACGAAGGAAAGGCTTGGGAATCAGATTGACCGCTTGGATGATACTGATAAGCATTATGAAGAAAAATATAATGATATGCAAAACAGAATAGAATCATTGTACGATGAAATTGCAGAAGCAAGCGCCTCTCTTGAAACGGTACAAATGCAGATTCAGGGATTCGTGAAGAACAGATTTCTCAGGAACGGGTATATGAATTTCTTGAACTGTTTGATATAATGTATGATAAGTTTACGGAAACAGAGAAAAAAGAATTTTTCCATAGTTTTATCAAAAGGATTGAAATATATCCCGAGCCGCTTGAAAATGGGCAGATATTAAAAAGCATACAGTTTCGTTTCCCTGTGTATTATCAGGGGAACGAGGCGAATACATTTTTTCCGAATTTGGAAAATACAGTTGAGACGCTTGCTCTTCTTCAGAAGGGAGATTGAAAAAGGTCTTACAGTTTTGTGAAAAGCAGAGTATAGAAATTGCGTTGAGGGGAGGCAGTAAAGGAGATGAGTCAAAAAGATAATATATTAGATGCATGGATTATGGTGGAACACTTGTCTGAGGGGGACATCAATTTAAAAGATAAAACATTGAAAACGTTTGGCGAACTTCAGAATGAAAATTATTATGACTTGTTTCAATGTGAAATGCAAAAGAAAAAAATGAAAGATTATCAGAAAGGCGGCATTGTTCTATACTTTGATATTTTCTCATTTAAGGAAGTTGTTGATTTTTTGAGAACAAAATATCATTTAACGCCAGTGGAAGAAGAGATTACTTATAATTATAAATTTTCAGTTGCATTGTGTTTTGACAAAAAACTAAAGATAAAAAGAGAAATGACTTTTTTAACGGAAAGCTATTATATTAGAAAATACAAGAAAATACCGAAAAAAGTTGAATTTTCAGAATTTGAAGCTGAATTTAAAAAGAAATTTGAGGAAATGTTTGAAGATGATGCAGATGATTATGAAGCTCATTTTAATGGAGCTATAACATCTATTTTGCAGAAAAATAAGATTGCAATCAAGGATTGCAGAATGAAGGCTGTGCTGAATCTGGAAACAGACGCTACAAATTTACATTCTTTTTTTGTAGGAGACTTGGAGAAAGCAAAGAAAATATCATATGATATGCTGGACTCCTATGTTTTGGGAAAGATCAAAAAGCGCATTGAACTGGACAGCAGATTGAGATTAGGTAAAGGGAATGCTAAGATATTTGATGAAATTTTGCAGCCGCAAAATTATCCGATTGCAAGGTTTCCAAGTAATCCTGAATATGCACTCGCATTTATGCAGCAAGTGGCGGTTAATCTGGCAATTGGATATGACAACGAACGGATGAAAAGTGTGAATGGACCGCCGGGTACGGGTAAGACAACTCTGTTAAAGGATATTTTTGCAGAGCTTTTTGTGGAACAGGCATATGAGATGACGGCTTTGTCTGAGAAATTTATAAAAGGATCGGAAAAAACAAAATATTGGGAAAATGCGTCAATAGGAATTTTGCCGGAGATTATAGCAGAGAAAGGAATTGTAGTAGCAAGTTCCAATAATGGAGCGGTTCAGAATATTGTGAACGAATTGCCTCTTACTTCTGGAATAGATAAGGAATTTGCCGAGGATATTATTGCGGCAGACTATTTTAGGGGCATTGCAAATTCGATTGTCAAAGCGAAATGGGTTACAGACGAAAATGGAGCTTACTCTGAAAAGCTGATCAGTGAAGAACGTGAAGAGAACGATCAGTTTTGGGGACTTTTCTCACTGGAAGGAGGCAGAAAAGACAACATGGATTACATTGTTACAGTGTTAAAACATGTTGTTAAATATTTTGAAGAGGAATACATCTCTAATGAAGGAATTTATCAAGAATTTAAAAAACAATATAAAGAGATTGTTGCCTATAGACGCGAAAGGCAAGGTATCTGTGAGAGAATAAATCTACTGGATCAGTTGATAAAAATGACAGATGAAAAGCGTAATAACTATAATATGGAAGAGGCTGCAAGACAAAAGGGGCTGTCGGAAAGTAAATTAAAGATAGAGGAGAACATAGAAAATATTCAACATGAGACAGATGATTTAGAAAACATATTACAAGATTCCGATTTGTTACTATGCAAGGTACAGGCTGATAAGGAGAGCATTCATCAGTGCATTGAGGCTTTAAAATTACAAAAACCGGGATTTTTTTCTACTAGAAAGAGGAAAAATGAATTCCGAGAAAAAAATAGAATCTATTCGGAACAGCTTCAACAAGTAATTATTGAAGAGCAGGGAATAAAATCGAAAATTTTTGAGGCGGAGAGACAATTAAAAAAATTGCAGAGTGACGTATTCCGCCATAAAGCAGAATTAAAACAAAATCAAGATGCCTTTGAGCAGTGGAAGAAGAAAGAAATGATTGAGATCCATCGGTTGGAGAATGAAGCTGCCGGTCTTAAGAAGTGTGTTGCGGATATTTCTGTTAAAAAACTTGATTTTACAGTAGACTATGAGACATTGCAGTTAAGTAATCCATGGTTTGACACGGAATATCGAAGAATGCAATCACGATTATTTATTACAGCTTTGCGGGTAAGAAAACAATTTTTATATGAGAATAAGAAAAATATAAAGGCAGCATATTTGATCTGGAGTAAACAATACAGCCATCTGGAACATAAAATTGTGATTTCAGAGGCTTGGAATTGGATGAATATGGTGATTCCGGTGATAAGCTCTACATTTGCAAGCTTTTCAAGAATGTGTGCAAATCTGGGGAAAGAATCGATAGGTCATTTATTCGTAGATGAAGCGGGACAGGCGCTTCCACAAGCGAGTGTAGGAGCAATATTCAGGAGCAAATATGCTATGGTAGTGGGTGATCCCTCCCAAATCAAACCAGTGCTTACATTGGATGCCGGTATTCTCGGCATGTTAGGAAAACATTACAGCGTATCTCAAAAGTATTTATCAGAAAATTCATCTACGCAAACTTTGGTTGATGAGATCAGCCGGTATGGCTTTTATAAAGACGCCGATAAAGAAGAGTGGATAGGAATTCCTTTATGGGTACATAGACGATGTAAATATCCAATGTTCGATATTGCAAATAGGATTTCTTATGGCGGTAATATGGTTCAGGGAGTGAAAGAAAAGGGCGCTTCTGCGTGGTTTGATATAACCGGCGATGCGACGGATAAGTATGTTGCAGAACAAGGAAGATTTTTAAGAGAAAAGATTCAGGAAATGATTTCCAAAAATCCAGATGTCATTGATAGAGAAAAGAAGGATATTATTTATGTAATATCGCCTTTTAAAAATGTTGCATATCAACTCTCCCAAGAATTAAAAAAAATAGGATTTACGCGTTATGATGAATATGGAAGACCGACGAATGTAGGAACAGTACATACATTTCAGGGAAAAGAGGCTAAAATCGTATTTTTAGTTTTAGGAGCTGATTCGAGGAGCAGAGGGGCAGCTAATTGGGCTATGGGAACAGAAAATCCGAATATTATGAATGTGGCTGCAACGCGTGCAAAAGAGGAATTTTATATTATCGGAGACCGGAAATTGTATCTGGACTTGAAAAGCGATGTGGTAAATAATACTTATGATATAATTAGAACATTTAATTCTAATATAAGTAATTGAGAGAACAACAGATGACGGAGTTATGTCCATTGCATTTTTTTAGATAGTACAAAAACAAATTACATTATGTAGCTTATGGACATACAGTGGTAGAAGTCATCTACAAGCTATGGGGACCAGATACGAAAAACGTAGGAAATAAAAGATGGAGAAGTAATCAAAATACGATTGAAATATGGAGGATATGATGAAGAAAACAACTTGGAATTTAACGTTATCGGCAATGTTTCTGGCAGTGGGAATGGTGCTGCCATTTTTGACAGGACAGGTTCCGCAGATTGGAAATATGCTGTTGCCTATGCATTTGCCGGTATTTTTATGTGGTCTTATTTGTGGAGCGCCTTATGGGGCGGCTGTTGGATTTGTCCTGCCGATTTTGCGTTCCTTTGTCTTTGGAATGCCTATAATGTATCCGGCGGCGATCGCAATGGCTTTTGAGCTTGCGGCATACGGACTGCTTGCAGGATATTTGTACAATTCTTCCAAATGGCAGTGTATCATTTCCCTGTATCGTTCTTTGATCATAGCAATGATTGGCGGACGGCTTGTGTGGGGAGCAGTTCAGATCGTGCTGCTTGGTATTGGAGGAAATGGATTTACCTGGCAGATGTTTTTATCCGGCGCACTTTTACAGGCAGTCCCGGGGATTATTTTACAGCTTATATTTATTCCGTTGATTATGGTTTTACTTCACAGAACAGGACTTGTGAAATTCCAAAGACATGTGAAAGAAGAAGCGACAGGTTTTTAAGGAGAAAGATGGAGACAGGCGTTTTATCAGAGATTTTAAATAATATTAAGCAGGAAGCTACAGAAAAAAGGGACAGACCGTATGTGATTGCTATTGAAGGCAGGTGTGCCGCGGGAAAGACAACCCTTGCGGGACAGCTGGCAGAAAAACTTGGATGCAGTGTCATTCATATGGATCATTTTTTCCTGCGTCCGGAACAAAGAACGAAAGAGCGAATGGGAAAGCCCGGAGGCAATGTAGATTATGAGAGGTTTCGGGAAGAAGTCATACTGCCTCTTCAGAGAGGCAGTGACTTTACCTATCGGATTTTTGATTGTCATAGGATGGATTTTCATGGAGTGGCAGAGGTAAAGCAGAAGGATTTTCTAATCGTGGAGGGCGCATATTGCTGTCAGTCGGAGTTTTTTCCTTACTGGGATATGACGGTGTTTTTGGATGTGGCAAAAGAAGAACAGATTCGCAGGATCCAAAAGCGCAATGGGAAAGAGCAGCTGCAGCAGTTTATAGAACGATGGATTCCTATGGAGGAACGTTACTTTGCGGCTTTCGATGTGAAAGAAAATTGTGAATTTAAGTTAGGAGAAAGAGAAATTTGCGACTAGGTATGCTGTATTGGGGAGTCATAAATATCGTTACATTTCTGGTGTTCGGCTGGGATAAATACAAAGCGTGTGTCGGAAAGTTCCGCGTCAGTGAAAGAATGCTATTCGTTCTTGCGGCCTTCGGAGGAGCGGCAGGGGGAATGCTGGCTATGCGTGTATTCCGGCACAAGATAAGGAAGAATAAATTTACAGTCGGATTTCCGATGATTTTTATTGTACAGGTGCTGGTGTTCGTTTTGTATAATTATGGAAATATATCTGGAAACTTATAAGAAGAAATGCAAAAGAGAGGTAGGTACAAATGAAAAAAGAAAATATAAAGATTATTTTGAAGGTTGTGGTTCCGCTCATTATTGCGCTGTTATCTTTGTTTGTCATATCTAGATATGCAACTTCTACAGATTTTTATAAGAAAAATATTGAGAGTCTGGATGAGAAAAAAATAACGGTGATGGAACTGACGGCGGCATCTACGGCAGCATCTGCCGCAATTACGTTGATTCCCGGAGATGTGGGGAATCCTATAGCAGAGAAACTGATGGATTTAAGCTCTTACTTTATCATTGTAATTGCCGCTCTGTATCTGGAGAAATATTTGCTGACAATTACGGGATATTTGACCTTTATCTGGCTTATTCCGATTGCATGTGTGCTCTTTTCTATAAATGTATTTTGGAAACGGGAGATTGTAGATCGTATCGTTAAGAAGGTGGTAGTATTTGGATTGGCAATTGTTTTGGTAATTCCATTTAGTATTAAAGTTTCCGGTATGATAGAGGACACTTATCGTGCATCTATTGAAAATACATTGGAGTCTGCGAAAGAGACAACAGAAGAGATTGAAGAAAATGCCGAAGATGAAGAGGGAATCCAAGGCTTGTTTTCTAAAATGAAAAACGGAGTGTCTGGTATTTTAAAAAAAATAGAATCTTTGATCAATAATTTTATTGAAGCATTTGCCGTTATGTTGGTAACCTCCTGTGTCATTCCGATTCTTGTACTTGTATTTTTCGTTTGGCTGGCAAAACTTTTATTAGGAGTGAATATTAATATACAGCCGAGAAACCCAAGAAAACTGTTAAAAGGATAGGGAGAGATTGGTAAACAGGAGGCAATGATGCGAAGAATCGAGACGATCAGACAGATAACGGAAAATAGATTTTTGAATATGTACGAGCTGGATATGAAAAGTGATACGGGAAAGAAAAGTACGTATTATGTGGCGTCCAGAGCAAAACAGACAGAGGATTTGAAAATACGGACGAGAAAAAACAAGGCAGACGGCGTTATTATCTACAGTGTATATAAGGATGAGACGGACGGGCAGGAGAAGCTGGTTTTAATCCGGCAGTATCGGTGTCCGGTAGATACTTATGTGTATGAATTTCCCGCAGGGCTTGTAGACGAGGGAGAAGACTTTAAAACGGCGGGAGCGCGTGAATTAAAAGAAGAAACGGGACTTGATTTTACGCCGGTGCCTGCGAAAGATATGTTTACAAAACCTTTTTTTACAACTATCGGCATGACCGATGAATCCTGTGGAACCGTGTATGGATACGCTACTGGAATGCCTTCTAAGGACGGACAGGAGGAGACGGAGGAGATTGAAATTGTTCTTGCTGACAGGAAAGAGGCAAGGCGGATTTTAGAGGAAGAAAATGTGGCGATTATGTGCGCCTATATGCTGATGCACTTCTTGGTCGCGCCGGAGGGGCATGTGTTTGATTTTTTGGAGGAATAGAGATCTTGGAAAAATAGTATAGGTCAGGATGCTCTATAAGAAATATGGATTTAGAATATTTGAGTCGTAAGGGAATCCTTACGACTCAAATAATCTGTCATGATTGATGGTTTCGTAAAATAATTTTTTGATTTCATCCTGAGCGGTTGTCTGTCCGAGAATCCACATCATTTTTGCTACAATAGCTTCTGTCGTCATATCTGCGGCTTGTAGAATCCCGGGATGTTCACTGTATTTTTTTCCAACCTTGTATACTTCAAGGTCACAGCCTTCTTCCGGGACTTGTGTAGTGACTGCCAATGATTTTCCTGAATCTACCCAGCTGAAAATTGCCTTTTCAAAAGAGTCGTCATACTCCGGGATGCCTCCGATACCAAAAGTTTCCAGAATAATAACGTCATAGTGATTTTCGAGCAGAGAAAAAATATCTGCCTTTACCTCCGGTGTCAGCTTCAGTACAAATACGCGGTCGTTCAGTTTGGTATAAGTCTTTAAAGATTCCGGCGCCGGAGACGGTGCAATATAATAACGCAGGATCCTGTCATCATGAATGATGGCAAGGTATGGGAAATTCATGCTCTCAAATGCGTCAAAACTTCTGGTGCGCTGTTTTCTTGCCCGTGTACCTGCGATGGCTTTACCGTTAAACACAATCGATACATCGTGAGAGTGATCATCCAAAGCATACAGAATACTTTGGTAAATATTAATTTTTGCATCTGTATACGGATTCCCCATGGGTTTCTGAGAACCGGTTAAAACAATGGGTTTTGGAGAATCCTGGATCAAATAAGACAGAGCTGCCGCCGTGTAAGCCATAGTATCCGTACCGTGCAGGATTACGAAACCGTCATAGCTGTTATAATGCTCAATAATCGTATCGCGCATCATCATCCACAATCTCGGACGCATATTCGTACTGTCTATGTTCATTAGCTGCAAAACCGTCAAATCACATTTATCCTCGATTCCCGGGACACTCTCTGCCAGTTCCTCCCCGGTCATAGCCGGAGCAAGTCCATCTTCCGTTTCCTTCGAGGCAATGGTACCCCCGGTTGCTATCATTAGTATTTTTTTCATGGTATTCTACCTCTCGTGTTAAAATATTTCCCCATAAATAAGATAGCTGTGAATGAGAAAGATGTCAAGTAGGTACACCCCATTTTTCATTTAGGTACAGGTCAAAATGCAATTGAGGACGTAGCCCTTTTGAAAAGGGCTACGTCCTCAATTACTATGCGGTGGTAAAAAGTGATATAGTTCTTCATATGCTTCTAGCTCTGCCTCGGACTCCGGCGCAGAGGGAATCAACCCTGTGCAATCTTGTGTAGAGGCAGCGTTGGAGAGATAGTCGTATGAATCAATGATTTCCTGATTATTTTTTTCTTTTTTGGATTTCTTTTTTTCTTTGTTCATAATTAATACCTCATATTCAAATAATTATAATGTTTGTGTTTAGAATCGGTAGAAAAAGAGGAATGTATACTGTATAATATTTCCATGCGGAAAATAAATATAGAAAGAAAAATAAGAAAGAAGGTCGGTTATTTATTATGAAAATTGAAATAGATACACATGCGCACACAATCATCAGCGGACATGCTTATAATAGTATGCGTGAGATGATGAAAGCGGCAGCGGAAAAAGGATTAAAAGGACTGGCGCTGACAGAACATGCACCGGAAATGCCGGGGAGCACGAATCTTTATTATTTTCAGAATCATAAAGTGGTTCCAAGGGAAATGTATGGCGTACAGTTGTTATTCGGTGTGGAGCTCAATATTTTAAATGAGAACGGGGATGTGGATTTGCCAAGTAAAACCATTAAAGATCTGGACATTTCCATTGCCAGTATGCATACTCTTTGTTTTCAGGAGGACAGAAGTCTGGAGACAGTGATGAAGGCATATAAAAATGTGATGAAACGTCCGGATATTGATATTATCGGACATCCGGACGACGGGCGGTTTCCGGTAGATTATGAAGAGTTTGTGAAAGAGGCAAAACGGACAGGTACGCTTCCGGAGGTCAATAATTCTTCTCTAAAGCCGGGCGGTTTCCGTCAAAACACAAGAGAGAATACAAAGAAAATGCTGGAGTTATGTAAAGAATATGAAACAATGGTGGTTTTGGGAACGGATTCTCATGTGGATGTAACGATTGCAGATTACAGCTATGTGTCAGAGGTTTTGCGGGAAGTGGATTTTCCGGAAGAATTAATTGCAAATACTTCCTATGAAAAGCTATTATCGGTACTGAAACGGCATTCATAGACAGATGTTTTGGCACTTATCTGGGAAAAGACGGAAAATCTATAGACTTTAAAGTTTTAGTGTGTTAAAATGTAACAGTAATGAATACGGTTACAAAGGAGATCATAGAATATGAGTAAAAAAATAAGGACAGAGGCAGTCGATTATCTTTTTGATGCGATACTGAGCCTAAAAGATAAGGAAGAATGTTATATTTTTTTTGAGGACATCTGTACGATCAACGAACTACTCTCTTTATCACAGAGATTTGAAGTGGCGAAGATGCTGAGAGAGCAGAGGACTTATTTGGAAATTGCAGAAAAGACAGGCGCCTCCACAGCAACCATAAGCAGGGTAAATCGTTCTTTGAATTATGGAAATGATGGGTATGATATGGTGTTTGACAGGATCGGTAAGTAAAAATTGCAGAAAGTTTAAAATCCCGGGTCACATGATCCGGGATTTTTGTGGCTGTTTTTAAGGCTTGTTTTAGAAACCTTTACTTCGAAAAAGAATGGTGTTTTTTTCATATTTTGCTTCAAAAGTAGCTTGAATGGACAATTTTTTAAATTGTTTCATGTCTACGGTTCCTACCATGACGGAAGTGTGTGCCTGACATCCTTTTAATTTCGGAAGCTGGTCTAAAGCAAGTTGGGCAGTAGGATTGGAAGCGGCGCTTACGGACAGTGCAATTAACACTTCGTCCGTATGAAGTCTTGGGTTTTTGCTTCCGAGGTATTGCGTCTTTAACTTCTGGATTGGCTCAATGGCCTCCGGGGAGATGACATGTACTTCGTGGTCGATACCTGCCAGTTCCTTTAATGCATTCAAAAGGAGGGCTGCGGAAGCGCCAAGAAGTTTGGAGGTTTTTCCGGTAATGATACGACCATCGTGTAATTCCAGCGCTGCTGCAGGAGATCCTGTTTCCTCTGCGCGTTTTAGCGCCGCATCCACAACCGGACGGTCATGAACAGTAATGCCGGATTGGTTCATGAGCATTTCCAGCTTATAGACTTCTTCGTCTGAACATGCTCCCATGAGATGTCGTCTTAAGGAGTCATAATATCTGCGGATGATTTCCTGATAGGAAGCCTTTCGGCAGATTTCATCGTCACAGATACAATTTCCTATCATATTAACCCCCATGTCAGTTGGGGATTTATAGGGACTCTCTTTATAAATACGTTCAAACATGGCGTTTAATACAGGGAAGATTTCTACGTCACGATTATAGTTGACCGTTGTTTCGCCATAGGCTTCCAAGTGGAAGGGGTCGATCATATTGACATCGTTTAGATCGGCAGTGGCTGCTTCGTACGCCAGATTGACCGGATGTTTTAACGGTATATTCCAAATCGGAAATGTCTCGAATTTCGCGTATCCTGCACAGATTCCTCTTTGGTGTTCGTGGTAGAGCTGGGAGAGACAGACTGCCATTTTTCCGCTTCCCGGTCCGGGAGCTGTTACTACAATTAATGGTTTGGTTGTTTCGATATAATCATTTTTTCCATAGCCTTCCTCGCTTACAATGTGAGGGATGTTGGATGGATAACCGGAAATAATATAGTGACGGTACACTTTAATACCCAGTTTCTCCAGACGTTTTTTAAACAAAGAAGCGCTTTCCTGTCCACTGTATTTAGTAATTACAACGCTTCCTACATATAAGTCGTGATCTTTAAAAATAGACATAAGGCGCAGAACATCCAGATCATAAGTAATTCCAAGGTCGCCCCGTACTTTGTTTTTTTCGATGTCCTCTGCACTGATGACAATTACAATTTCCGCCTGGTCAGAGAGCTGCATCAACATGCGCATCTTACTGTCTGGCTGAAAACCTGGCAATACACGAGACGCATGGTAATCATCAAAAAGCTTTCCGCCAAATTCCAGATAGAGTTTATTATCAAATTGGCTGATCCGTTCCCTGATATGCGCAGATTGTGTTTGCAGATACTTGTCGTTGTCAAATCCTATGTTCATCGTTCTCTCCTTTTGTTTGATAAATTTTAGTTGACGGTATGAAATACCCATTTATCCAGTATACTACAAAGTATAGGAAGTTTACAATCTTTTCATAATGTTTTTATTGATTTCTAAGTAGGCTGTCCGTATAATTATAAGGGTATACAGGAGGAGAAACATGGACAACCAACAAAATAAACAGGGGCCCGGAAAAAACAACAAACAGGGTTTCCCTTTCATTATGTTAGTAGCGCTGATAACGACGGTTCTGGTATTGGCGTTATATCAGTTCCAGGGGAATGGAGCGGGCGCTGAGATTTCATACAACGAATTTATGGAGTATGTAGAGCGTGGAAAAGTTGATAAGGTAGAGATTCAAAGTGATAAGATTGAGATTACGATGAAGAAAGCTAAGGGAGAGCTGAAACCAAAGGTATATTATACCGGAATTGTGGCAGACAGTGAGCTCCCTAATAAACTGGAGCGGGCAAAAGTGGAGTACAGCCGACAGATTCCGGACACGACGTCTGCTATGGTCATGCAGTTTTTAATGGCATTTCTTCCGATCATTATCCTTGTAGGACTCATTGTATGGTCGACGCGCAAGATGGCAAAAGGCGGAGGCATGATGGGAATCGGAAAGAGCAATGCGAAAATGTATGTAGAAAAACAGACCGGTGTTTCTTTCCGGGATGTTGCCGGACAGGATGAGGCGAAAGAATCTTTGCAGGAGATGGTGGAATTTCTTCACAATCCGGGGAAATATACAAGTGTGGGTGCAAAACTGCCGAAGGGAGCGCTTCTTGTAGGACCTCCGGGTACCGGTAAAACCTTGCTTGCCAAGGCGGTGGCAGGAGAGGCAAATGTTCCGTTCTTTTCATTGAGCGGTTCTGCTTTCGTGGAAATGTATGTAGGTGTGGGAGCTTCCCGTGTGCGGGATTTATTTAAACAGGCACAGCAGATGGCTCCGTGTATCATATTTATTGACGAGATTGATGCCATTGGTAAGAGCCGTGACAATCAGCTTGGAAGTAATGATGAGAGAGATCAGACGTTGAATCAGCTTCTTGCAGAGATGGACGGTTTTGAGTCTAACAAAGGGTTGATCCTGTTGGCGGCAACTAACCGTCCAGAGATTTTGGATCCTGCGCTTTTAAGACCGGGACGCTTCGACCGTCGTATTGTTGTGGAAAAACCGGATTTGAAAGGTCGTGTGGATGTATTAAAAGTTCATTCGAAGGACGTGAAAATGGATGAGACCGTAGACTTAGAAGCGATCGCTTTGGCGACATCCGGTGCGGTAGGCTCTGATCTTGCCAATATGATCAATGAGGCCGCCATCAATGCAGTAAAACATGGGCGGCAGGCAGTTTCTCAGCAAGATTTGTTCGAGGCGGTAGAGATCGTTCTCGTAGGTAAGGAGAAGAAAGATCGTATTATGAGCCAGGAGGAGCGAAGAATCGTTTCCTATCATGAGGTCGGACATGCGCTCGTAAGCGCGCTTCAAAAAGATGCGGAGCCGGTACAGAAGATTACGATCGTGCCGCGTACAATGGGTGCGTTAGGATATGTAATGCAGACTCCGGAGGAAGAAAAATTCTTAAATACGAAAAAAGAATTGGAAACCATGCTGGTGGGTATGTTGGCAGGTCGTGCGGCAGAAGAGATCGTATTTGATACAGTTACAACAGGAGCTTCCAATGATATTGAGAAAGCTACCAAAATTGCGCGTTCTATGATAACACAGTACGGTATGAGTGAAAAGTTCGGTTTGATAGGATTAGAATCCGTTCAGAACCGTTATTTGGACGGCAGACCGGTCAGCAATTGCGGTCAGCAGACTGCTTCTGAGATTGACCAGGAAGTTATGCGGATGTTAAAAGAAGCTTATGAGGAAGCAAAGAGGCTTTTAAGTGAGCATAGGAAGACGCTGGATAAGATTTCTGATTTCCTGATCCAGAAAGAGACGATCACGGGAAAAGAGTTTATGGAAATTTTCCATGAGGCGGAAGGTATTGATCCGGAAAAAACCGGAGAGAAAGCACAGGAGCGCATTACAATGCTTCCGGTAGATACAGAGGAATCAGAGATTGCACAAGAAACAGATGAACAGAAAGAAAATGCCACAGTGGCAGAAGAGTAAAGGTTTTAAACGGATGGTGGATTGGTGTTCACCATCCGTTTTTAGGTAAGAGCTATGTTTGATATTCAAGAAGAACTGAAAAAACTTCCGGGGAAGCCCGGAGTGTACATTATGCATGACGAGAAGGATGCGATTATATATGTAGGAAAAGCGATCAGTCTTAAAAACCGTGTACGTCAATATTTCCAGAGCAGCCGCAATAAGGGTGTAAAGATTGAGCAGATGGTAACGCATATTCGAAGATTCGAGTATATTGTGACGGATTCGGAACTGGAAGCCCTTGTATTGGAATGTAATCTGATCAAGGAACACCGACCGAAATATAATACAATGTTAATGGATGACAAATCTTATCCGTTTATTAAAGTGACGGTAGAAGAGCCCTTTCCGAGAATTATGCTGGCGCGAAGAATGGCAAAAGACAAGTCTCGGTATTTTGGACCGTATACAAGTGTGGGGGCGGTGAAAGACACCATAGAATTGATTCGGAAACTGTATCATATCCGAAGCTGTAATCGGAAGCTTCCCAAAGATACAGGGAAAGAACGTCCCTGTCTGAATTACCATATTCACCAGTGCTATGCTCCGTGTCAGGGGTATATTTCGCAGGAGGAGTATCGAAAATCTGTTTCAGAAGTGCTGCAATTTCTAAATGGAAAATATGATCTTATTTTAAAAGAGTTAGAAAATAAGATGCAGGAAGCATCGGAAGCATTAGAATTTGAACGGGCGATAGAATATAGGGAGCTGTTGTTCAGCGTACAGAAAATTGCCCAGAAGCAAAAAATTACGGATACTACCGGAGAGGACAGAGATGTTCTTGCTGTTGCAGTGGAGGAAGAAGATGCCGTAGTACAAGTATTTTTTATTAGGAGCGGAAGACTGATCGGAAGAGATCATTTTTATTTAAAAATCAGTCGGGGGGAACAGGAGAAGGAAATTTTGTCCAGTTTTATTAAGCAGTTTTATGCAGGAACGCCATATATACCGGCAGAGATTATGCTTCCGGAGGAAGTGGAGGACAGGGAAGTTCTGGAGGAATGGCTGACAACAAAACGCGGACATAAGGTGCACATCCGCGTTCCTCAAAAAGGTGCAAAAGAAAAACTGGTAGAACTTGCGGCAAAAAATGCATCCATGGTGTTAAATACGGATAAAGAGCGCCTGAAAAGAGAAGAGGGGCGCACTATCGGAGCCGTGAAGGAGCTGGAGAAACTGCTGGGATTAAAAGGAATCGTCCGTATGGAGGCATATGATATTTCCAACACCAACGGATTTGCCTCCGTAGGCTCTATGATCGTTTATGAGCGGGGAAAGCCGAAGCGGAACGATTATCGGAAGTTTAAAATTAAAGGGGTGCAGGGGGCGGATGATTATGCAAGCATGGAAGAGGTTCTAACGAGAAGGTTCTCCCACGGATTAAAGGAGCAGGAAGAAGGAAAAGAATTGGGTAGATTTACGGCATTTCCGGATCTCATTCTGATGGACGGCGGAAAAGGGCAGGTAAACATTGCGCTTCAGGTGCTAGAGAAGTTAGGGCTTGAGATTCCTGTCTGTGGTATGGTGAAAGATGATAGTCACCGGACGAGGGGGCTATATTATCAGAACGTGGAGATTCCCATTGACAAACATTCAGAGGGATTTCGCCTGATTACGAGAATACAGGACGAGGCGCACAGGTTTGCTATTACATTCCACAGACAGCTTCGCAGTAAAAGTCAGGTTCATTCGATTCTGGACGATATTCCGGGAATCGGACCGGCTAGAAGAAAAGACTTAATGAAACATTTTTCAGACATAGAGGCAATTAAAAATGCCACAATGGAAGAACTGTCAAAGCTGCCATCTATGAATGAAAAGTCGGCACAAAATGTGTACAATTTTTTTCATTGATGTGTTATAATAACGAGGAAAGTGTTGGTTGTGCTTGCACAAGGAAACAATTGACGAGAAAGCACATCGAGACGATAGTCGAGATGATATAATAACGAGGAAAGTGTTGGTTGTGCTTGCACAAAGCAACAATTGACGAGAAAGCACATCGAGACGATAGTCGAGATGATATACTGGGGATAGAGTTTAACGGAGAGAAGAGGAGAATGTCATGTCAAATAGTGTAAAACTGAAAAAAATAGTTGAAAAGCTGAATCTTAAAAATCTTACTCCAAATGTGGATATGGCTGATAAGAGTGTGGTAGTACCAGATATTAATCGTCCATCTCTGCAGCTGACCGGGTTTTTTCAGCATTTTGCTTCTGATCGTGTGCAGATTATCGGATATGTAGAATACACATTTTTGGGTGGACTGAGCACGGAAGAAAAAGAGAAAATCTATGATATGCTGTTGTCTTATAAGATTCCGTGCATTATATTCAGCAGAAGTTTAAAGCCGGATCAGATGCTTCTTGAGAAAGCGGAAAAAGCGAATATTCCTGTATTTTCCACAGATATGAAAACGTCCGCATTTACCGCAGAAATTGTCCGTTGGCTGAATGTGGAACTGGCACCATGTATCTCCATTCACGGGGTATTAGTGGATGTGTATGGTATCGGCGTGTTGATTATGGGTGAGAGCGGAATCGGGAAGAGTGAGGCGGCTCTGGAGCTTATTAAGAGAGGACACCGCCTTGTCAGTGATGATGTGGTCGAAATACGAAAAGTCAGCGGCGAGACACTAGTTGGACGGGCGCCGGATATTACAAGACATTTTATTGAACTTCGGGGAATCGGAATTGTAGATGTTAAGATGTTGTATGGTGTCCAGAGTGTAAGGGAGACACAGAATATTGATCTGGTCATTACACTGGAAGAGTGGGACAAGGAGAAAGAATACGACCGTTTGGGATTGGAGCAGCAGTATACAGAGTTCCTCGGAAATAAGGTAGTCTGTCATCAGCTCCCGATCCGTCCGGGACGTAACCTTGCGATCATCGTAGAGACAGCGGCAATAAATCACAGGCAGAAGAGTATGGGATATAACGCGGCACAAGAGTTATATAAACGTGTACAGCAGAATATGACGAGAAAGTAGAGGAGAATTATGATGAAGTATTGTATTGGGGTAGACATTGGCGGGACAACTGTGAAGATGGGAATTTTTCAAACGGACGGAACAATTCTTGAGAAATGGGAAATTGTGACACGGACAGAAAATGAAGGAGTGGCGATCCTTCCGGATGTTGCAAAATCCATTGAAGAGAAGTGTGCAGAACAGAAGATAGAAAAAGAGCATATTCTCGGCGTAGGCGTGGGAGTTCCTGCACCAGTAGACAGTGAAGGTGTGGTGAAGCATACGGCGAACCTTGGATGGGGATATAAGGAAGTAAAACGTGAATTGGAGGAGCTTACCGGATACCCGGTGGCAGTCGGAAATGACGCTAACATGGCAGCTCTTGGTGAGATGTGGCTTGGCTCCGGTCACGGGCAGAAGAATATGGTTATGATTACCCTTGGTACAGGAGTCGGCGGAGGAGTTATTATCGACGGACGTCCTCTTGTAGGAAAGAATGGTGCAGGGGGAGAGATTGGTCATATTCTCGCTAACAGACAGGAACCGGATAAATGTGGATGTGGAAAGAAAGGGTGCCTGGAACAGTATGCTTCGGCCAGCGGTATTGCCAGACTGGCAAGAATCCGTCTTGCCAGAAACAATGACTGGAGTCTTCTTCGCGATAAGCAGAAAGTGACAGCAAAAGATGTATTTGATGCCCTGAAAGAAGGGGATAAAGTAGCAGAAGATATTGTAGAAGAGTTTGGAGCCTATCTTGGATATGCCTTGGCTGATGTGGCTGCAATTGTAGATCCGGCTGTTATCGTAATCGGAGGCGGTGTTTCCAAGGCGGGACCGATCATCTTACAGTATATTAAGAAATACTTTCTGGAGAAAGCATTTTTTGCAAATGAGGGAACAGAATTTATTATTGCGGTTCTTGGAAATGATGCCGGAATCTGCGGAGCAGCAAAATTGATAATGGGACAGTTTGATTAAAAACAACAGATAAAATATAGAATAAAGAATAGAAAACCTCCAAACTAAGTGTAGTATACACGTTAGTTGGAGGTTTTTCTGACTTATAAAATATTTTTAATCATCATAGTAATCGTCATAATCATGATCGTAGTCGTCATAATCATAGTCATAGTCATAGTCATCATCATAGTAATCATCATAGTAATCATCATCATAATTATCTCGAACTACTTTGATCGTATAAGTAACCTTTTTGGTTTTTGCTTTTGAATTACTAGTATAGCATGTGATTTTAGTAGTACCCGGTCTTATAGCCTGGAATTCGATGTCATTACCGGTACGTCTTCTGCTGTCAAAACGAACGATAGAACTATTGGAAATCTTCCATTTTAACTGTCTGTCGCTGAGAGAATGTCCTTTTTTTACTTGCAGATCAAAATCGTCACCAACTTCGATTACTTTCGTGCTTCGACCAACACGGGAAAGAGTATAGCTTGGTTTTCTTTTCTTTACAGTTACCGTAACAATATCACCGTATTTTTTCTTGTTTTTTCCTCTTACATAACAGCGGACTTTTGCTTTTCCGGGACGAACAGCCTTAAATTCCATACTGTCATCACTACGATCATCATCGGCAAAACGAACGTATTTTTTGCCGGAGATAATTTCCCATCTAACATCGTCGTCATCTGCGTAACGAGGATACATCTTTGCTCTTAACTTGAAGTATTTGCCCTGCATAATTCGATAGGATGATTTGATTCTGACTTTCGTTGGTCTGACATCATCATCATAAGCATTTGCCGTAATACTTCCGAAGCCCGTAGAGGCAAAGACTACTACCATAAATACAATAAATAAATGTTTTATTTTTTTCATGTTCCTCATCTCCTTTTTCATAAATATTTTGATGTTTAAAGTATAGCATAAGATAATCATGTTGTCTATATATCTGGAGGAATTAGTTGAGATTTGTTTATAATTTGTTTATAATGACTAAAAAGCATCTGCAAGTGCGCAGATGCTTTTGATAGTGCTTGATTTTTGATTTTATTGCTGAGGCTTTTGTTCCTGAGGATTCGGCTCCTGAGGCTTTTGCTCTTGAGGTTTCTGTTCCTGAGGCTTTTGTTCCTGAGGTTTTTGTTCCTGAGGTTTCTGTTCCTGAGGTTTCTGTTCCTGAGGCTTTTGTTCTTGAGGTTTTTGTTCTTGAGGTTTCTGATCGTCTTTGTCGTCTTTGTCGTCTTTGTCGTCTTTGTCGTCTTTATCGTTTTTGTCGTCTTTATCGTCTTTGTCGTCTTTATCGTCTTTGTCCTCTTTGTCCTCGTCATCCTCTTTGTCTTTATCCTTTTGCTTGTTCGGATCGACATAATCTGCATGTCCGCTGCATACCTCGGTCGGTGCTGTGCCTTCTGCAAAGAGTTCAGATTTTGCCGGACATTTTCCTGCAACGGCAAGTTTACCGCTGAGTGTACAGACAGTTCTCTTTTCCAGTCCCTGATCCGTGTCAAATTCCATATATTCCATATCTTCGTGGATACGGCTCATGATTCCTCTCCATAGACGGAAACGGAAACTTGTATCAGAGTTACACTCTTTGTTGTCATCATATCCGCCCCACACCGCACACGTATAGTATGGAGTGTATCCACAAAACCATAAGTCTTTGTTGGAAGTTGTAGTACCTGTCTTACCTGCAACCGGCATGTTGCTAAGCTGACAGGAACGACCGGTACCGCTTGTAACAACAGTTTCCATAGCACTTGTAAGAAGAGAAGCTGTCCCTTCTTTTAATGCACGGTGGGATTCGCCCGGATTCTCTAACAGTACGTTACCGTCATGATCTACGATCTTTGTGTAGAATGTAGGAGAATTGTATTCTCCGCCGTTGGCGATCGTGGCAAAAGCAGAGCATAACTCGTAGTTGTATACACCGTCTGTCAGACCTCCAAGGGCTAAAGTTTCATTAATGTCACTGAAAATACCGTCTTTGGTTTTTTTCTCTTTTACCAGTGTGCTGATTCCCAGCTTTTCACAATACTCAAATCCAAGCTCCTGAGAGATTTCATTGCTTACTTTAACGGCACATACATTGATGGAGCTTGCGATAGCCTGCCGGTAGGTTACGTTTCCTTTATAAGAACTGCTGGCATTTCGAACATTTTTACCGCTTTTATATTTGTAAGGTTCATCTTTTACAATAGTGGAAAGAGACTTTCCGCATGCGTCCAACGCAGGGGCATAAGCTGCCAGAATCTTAAAGGTAGAACCCGGTTGTCGTTTAGAACCTCTGTATGCACGGTTCAAACTTAGGCTGGTACTCTTTTTGCCGCGACCGCCGACCATGGCTTTTACCTCTCCGGTTTTCTGATCCATAATAGTTACAGATGCCTGAGGCTGTGGGGTGATGTTGATTACTTCGTCATAAGTATCGCCCTTTTTGGCAATGGTTTTTTTCCATTTCTTAATCATGGATTTTGCGTCGGCCTTGCTGGAATAGAGAAGTCCCTGTTCCTTGCCGTGTTCTTCTTTGGCGTATTTTTTAATATGACCGGAGCCGTAGTTTTCTACAGTACCGTCTGCTCGTGTAACAGTCAGTGCGTAGTCTAGTCCCCATTCTTTCAGATAAGGATAGTTTTCATCCTTATTCATCTCAGAATCACAGATTTTCTGCATTGCTTTATTCTGCGTGGAATAAATGGTTAAACCACCACTGTACAATGCGTTATAGGCCTGTGCTTCTGTGTAACCGAGCTGATTCTGTAAATCCTGCATAACCTGATCGGAAAGGGCGTCGATAAAATAAGAAGTAGGTTTTTTATCCTCTGCTTTTTTATTGACTTTCTGGATACGATCATACAGATTATCTTTCAGGGCTTTGTTATATTCTGCTTTCTTAATATATCCCTGGCTTAACATATTTTTTAGCACACTGGCGCGTCTTTTTGCATTATCCTTAGGATTAGTCACAGGATTGTAGCCGGACGGATTCTGCGTGATCGCCGCGATACATGCACTTTCAGACAGTGTCAGTTCAGATACGTCTTTGCCGAAATACCGTTTGGCAGCGGACTGTACGCCGAGACAGTTCTGTCCTAAGTTAATGGTATTCATGTAACTTTCCAGAATCTCTTCCTTACTCATCTGTTTTTCGATTTCAATTGCAAGATACTGCTCCTGGAATTTTCGTTGTAGTTTATCAAAAAACGTTTCTTCATTTACAAAGTTCGGAAAGACGTTGTTTTTGATCAACTGTTGTGTTAAGGTACTGGCTCCCTGTTCGTCTCCGGAGAGGGTAGAGATACCGGCACGGATAATACCCTGTAAGTCGATACCATTATGTTCGTAGAAACGCTCGTCCTCAATAGCTACGAATGCGTTTCCGAGATCCTTCGGTATTTCATCGAGCGTTTTATAGATTCGGTTGGAACCGGAAGCAACAAAACGTTCTAATTCGGTTGTACCGTCGTCTGCATATACAAAAGTTGTAAATCCTTTCGGCTTAACATCTGCAGGAGTAACGTCCGGGGCATTGTCAATGATCCGTTTGACAAGCAGACCGCCGCCGGCAACGCCTACGACTGCAATCAATACCAGCGAGAGCAAAAATGCTTTGAAGAGACGTACACCGACGCGTCTCCCCTGCATGGTAGATTTAGATGTTATTTTTTTCTGCTTTTTAGAAGCATGTTTTTTACCATAATTCATGAGTCTAAGCCTCCTTCATACCCAGTCATTATACCAAAGAACTGTTTTGAAATAAAGACAAAATTGAAAAGTTCATATTTTGCTATGAAATTCTTAAGAAATTCGTTATTATATATATAACTGCTCCGTTTGGAAAGAAAGTTGTCGGAACGGACAGTTATGTATGCTGACAGAAAAGGGTGAGGATATGGTGACGCAATATAAAATTATTTACGAGGGCGGAGAGTCCGAGATCGTGGAAAAAAAATCCCGGTTTATCGCAACGGTGGCATCTGTGAAAACAGAGGAAGAGGCAGTAGAGTTTATTGAGTCTATGAAGAAAAAATATTGGAACGCCACGCATAATTGTTTTGCCTACGTTATAGGAGAAAATCGGGAACTTCTAAGGTTTAGTGATGACGGAGAGCCGGGGGGAACTGCCGGGAAACCGATGCTGGATGTAATTCTGGGGGCAGAACTTCACAATGTAGCAGTAGTGGTGACCAGATATTTCGGCGGTACACTGTTAGGTACGGGAGGACTGGTGCGGGCATATTCTTCGGCGGCACAGGCAGGTCTTGCAGCTTCTAAGATTATAACCAAAATTCTGGGGATTAAACTAAAGATCACAACGGATTATACAGGTCTTGGAAAAATCCAGTATATACTCGGAGAGAACAAAATACAGATTTTAGATTCCGAGTACACGGATATAGTTATTTTACATGCCTTGATCCCATCAGGTATGCTGGAACAGATACAGGCAGATATTACAGAAGGAACTGCCGGGAAAGCAGAACTTCAAGTGGAAGAGGAGTGCTGGTTTGGAGAGGTGGACGGCGAAGTCATTCTATTGTGAAAAAAACTTCAACAAGTGGTTTTACTTGTTGAAGTTTTTTGTTACTTTTTATACTTATATTGGGGCTTGTCCTAAAGTCATCCGCCCTTTTTTATGCAAGCTCAATGGGGGCAGACTTTTTGACGCTGTAATCTTAATTAAATTCCGGTTCGATCAGTCCGAAAGAGCCGTTCTTTCTCTTGTAAACAACATTGACTTCTTCTGTCTCAGCATTGAAGAATACGAAAAAGTCGTGTCCCAAAAGTTCCATCTGTACACAGGCATCTTCTGGATACATTGGCTTAATGCCGAATTTTTTGGTACGGACAATCTTAATCTCATCATCAGATTCGTTCTTATCTGCGCTGTCAAAAAATTCTTGTTTGAAATTGCCGCCTTCTTGATGTCTTGCGATCAGTTTATTCTTATATTTGCGAAGCTGACGTTCAATAACTTCCTCTACTAGATCAATAGATACATACATGTCGTCGCTTACCTGCTCGGAACGGATAATGTTGCCTTTTACAGGGATGGTTACTTCAATTTTCTGGTGCTCTTTCTGCACACTCAGAGTTACGTGGATTTCCGTGTCTGGAGTAAAGTACCTTTCTAATTTTCCTAACTTGCTTTCTACGGCTGTTTTTAAGCCTTCCGTTACTTCGATGTTCTTTCCGATAATGATATACTTCATGATGTCAACTCCTTTTCACATAATTTCAGATACTAAAGTCAGACAACTAATGTCGAAATAAAAATATATCTGATATATGTAGTATATCACGTTTGGAGTCTAATGTATAGCACGTATTACTTCAATTCTGGAAATTTTTCCATTATGCATTTTGGCAACTCTGAGACCGCACTCAGAAGAGAAGTAAGAACAGGCGCCTACGCCTTGTTCCATCTCTTCTTCTTCCAGTTTTTTTATCAAAACATCTTTTAGTGTGTCGTCATCTTCATAAGGAATATGAAGATCCAGCAGTTTGTTTGCTACTTTTACTTTTGTGGTAGCACGCAAGACTATCTCGCTTGGTATATCAAATTCGCAGAACAAAAATTTTCTTGTGGCAAATAACACAGCGATGGCGCATACGCCGATCAGGCTGCCCCAGATAGAAGAATGTTCAATAATGATCTGTCGGGCAATGGCAAAGATCAGCACTTCAAATACAGTATTCGGCGTGTGGTAATAAACCATGCGGATCAGCTCAACGCCGATAATGAGGTTGAAACACATTTCCAGAAGGTCGTCATAGTTTGGCCATGTCTCAAGGTTTGGAATATGGATCAGAGAGGATGCCAGACGGAAACAGAGTAAGATGATTCCGATAGCAAGCATCAGTGCAATAACAAACTCCAGAAGCTCTGTCAGTTTCTTTAAAAGGTTTGCGATAATTGGTCTCATAAATTTCTCCTTTAAGAGCGGTTGCCTCGTTTACGCATTTTCGGATCTAAAATCTTTTTGCGGATACGAAGGGATTGTGGGGTGACTTCTAATAGTTCATCCGTATCTATAAAATCCAGCGCCTGTTCCAGACTTAAAATCTTGGGCGGGGTAAGACGAAGTGCGTCGTCTGCGCTTGAAGAACGGGTATTGGTTAAATGTTTTGTCTTGCATACATTTACCTCAATATCGTCTGTTTTGGCATTTTCACCAATCACCATGCCGGAGTATACTTTTTCTCCTGCGCCGATAAAGAGGGCTCCGCGTTCCTGTGCACTGTAAAGACCGTAAGTAACGGACTCTCCGGTCTCAAATGCAATGAGAGAACCCTGTTTTCTGTACTGAATATCCCCTTTGTACGGGGCATATCCGTCAAAGGCAGTATTCATAATACCATTTCCTTTTGTATCAGTCAGAAATTCTCCACGATAACCGATAAGTCCTCTGGACGGAATGGAAAATTCCAGACGGGTGTAACCGCCATTGGAAGCGCTCATATTTCGGAGTTCTCCCTTCCGCTGGCTTAATTTATCGATAACCGTTCCGGTGAATTCTTCCGGGACATCGATATAAGCGTTTTCCATAGGTTCCAGTAGTTTTCCGTTTTCATCTTTTTTATATAATACCTCTGCTTTACTTACGGCAAATTCATATCCTTCACGGCGCATATTTTCCACCAGTACGGACAAATGGAGTTCACCTCTTCCGGATACTTTAAAACTGTCGGTATTTTCTGTATCCTCTACCCGTAGACTGACATCGGTGTTAAGCTCCCGGAAGAGACGCTCCCTGAGATGGCGGGAAGTTACGTATTTTCCTTCCTGTCCGGCAAAGGGGCTGTCGTTTACGACAAACTGCATAGAGATGGTCGGTTCGGAAATCTTCTGGAAAGGAATTGCTTCCGGGTTTTCCGGGGAACATAAGGTATCTCCGATTGCAATGTCTGCGATTCCAGAAACAGCAACGATAGAACCGATACTTGCCTCTTTTACTTCTACTTTGTTCAGTCCGTCGAACTCATAGAGCTTGCTGATTTTTACTTTTTTCTGTTTGTCGGGATCGTGGTGGTTTACCATGATCATTTCCTGATTGACTTTAATTGTACCATTATCCACTTTTCCGACACCGATCCGCCCCACATATTCATTGTAGTCGATCGTGCTGATAAGTACCTGTGTAGGAGCTTCCGGATCCCCTTCTGGAGCCGGGATGTAATCTAAGATGGTTTCGAAGAGTGGCTGCATATTTTTTTCTTCGTCAGTCAAATCCAGAACAGCAACTCCTGCTTTTGCAGAAGCATAGATAAACGGGCAGTCTAATTGTTCGTCAGAGGCGTCCAGATCCATGAGAAGCTCTAATACCTCATCTATGACTGCATCCGGTCTTGCCTCCGGACGGTCGATTTTGTTAATGCATACGATGACCGGAAGATTCAGTTCCAATGCTTTTCTCAGCACAAATTTAGTCTGAGGCATAGCGCCTTCGAATGCATCTACAACGAGAATGACTCCATTTACCATTTTCAGGACACGCTCTACTTCACCGCCGAAGTCCGCATGTCCGGGGGTGTCAATAATGTTGATCTTTGTATCTTTATAATATACGGCAGTGTTTTTGGATAGAATCGTAATACCTCTTTCCCGTTCAATGTCATTGGAGTCCATGACACGTTCTGCTATTTCCTGATTTTCGCGGAATACGCCGCTTTGTTTTAAAAGTTCGTCCACCAATGTTGTTTTACCGTGGTCAACATGGGCGATGATTGCAATATTTCGTACGTCATTACGTGTTGTATTCATATAACTTCTTCCTTTTCTTTTCCTATTAAATGTGCCTTATTAGTGTATCATATTTAAAAAAATTTACAAGTATTTAGTTCTAAAACAGCAGCTAAGTTCATAGACTATGTAATGACTCAAAATACGATTCAGAGGAAGGGAGAATGTCAAATTATGTCAGATAAGATTATTGAAAACAATCAGGTAAC
>CAUWLL010000002.1:0-111403 GCA_963559605.1 uncultured Lachnospiraceae bacterium | reverse complement strand
ATTTACAAGGGTTGCGGCACTTATTTGACTAAACAACTGTCAAAGATGGGATTATAGACGCGCATTTTTCTTTTGTCAACCCGGAGCATACAATTCTAAAACTCAACCAATAAAACAAATTTCCCTGCATTTTTCAGCAATTCGATGCCATACATTTTCGGCCGTTCGATACCGGAGATCAGATAGACAGGAGAATATATTTCCGCTATAATAGACAGACAATAATAACTACTCGTAAACTCCGGGAGGAAAAACTCTATGAACCGTACCATTACCTATAATATTGAAGAATCAGAGTGTGGACTTCGCATTGAACAATACTTAAAGCGAAAAGGCTACTCCTCACAAAATCTGACGGAACTCAAACACATGCCCAAAAGTGTTCTTGTAAACGGAGAACATTACTATATGCGAGACACCTTAAAAACAGGAGATCTTTTAACGATATGCATTCGGGAAACTGCATGCTCTGAGAAAATTCCGGCTGTCCACATACCTTTAGATATTGTATATGAAGATGAGGATCTTATTATCATCAACAAGCCTGCCGGAATGCCGCTCCACCCTTCCATGAATAATTACACCAACTCTATGGCAAATGCCCTTGCATGGTATTATCAGGAACAAGGAAAGCCGTTTATTTTCCGATGCGCCAATCGTTTAGACCGGGACACTTCCGGTCTGACTATAGTTGCCAAACATATGGTCAGTGGAAATATCCTCTCCTGCATGGTTCGTGACCGCAAAATTTCCCGGGAATACCTTGCCATTGCGCGTGGTCATGTCACTCCGCCTACGGGAACCATAAGCGCTCCGCTTTCCCGGAAAGAAGGTACGATCATTGAACGGACGGTGGATTTCAAGCACGGGGAACATGCCATAACACACTATCGGGTTGTAGCAGAAAAAAATGGGCACAGCCTTGTTTCTCTGCATCTGGAAACAGGCCGTACCCATCAAATCCGTATTCATATGAAATATCTTGGTTTTCCGCTTATCGGCGATTATCTCTATAATCCGGATATGGAACACATTCAGCGACAGGCGCTTCACTCGCACAAACTGACATTTTCACACCCAATCACAGGTAAGGCTATGAAATTTACTGTATCTCTCCCGGAAGATATGGCTCGGATATTTCCTGAATATTAACCTTTTCACTATTTCTGTTTTTCATTATTTTCTTTTACCAGTTTCACCACTGTTCCGGATAACAGGAACAATCCGATCAAGTTCGGGATTACCATCATGCCGTTAAAGGTCTCTGCAATACTCCAAAGCAGACCAAGGTTGATCGTTGCACCCACAATCGCTACCAGTGAATAAATAAGCATAAATCCTATATTCATCTTAGAACCGATCAAAAATTCCACACATCTTGTGCCATATAATCCCCAGCTGAGAATGGTGGAAAATGCAAAACAAATCATTGCAATTGCTGTAAAAACAGATACCCAGCCACCATAAGTATTGGTAAATCCCTGGATCGTAAGCTCTGCGCCTGCTGCCACACCATACTGAATCGTATCTCCTGCACCAAGTAATACGATCAACGCTGTCAATGTACAAACAACAACTGTATCGACAAATACTTCAAATACTCCGAAATATCCCTGTTCTACCGGATCTTCTACATGTGCTGCCGCATGTGCAATTGAACCGGTACCAAGTCCGGCCTCATTAGAGAAAATTCCTCTGGAAAATCCACGTTTCATTGCAATAAACATACTTCCCACAACACCGCCGGTAATTCCTCTCGGTGAAAACGCGCCTGCAAAAATATCACCAAATACACCCGGAACCTTCTCAATATTGAGAAAGACAACGCCAAGTCCAAGTACAATATAAAGAAGCGCCATAAACGGAACCAGCTTCTCTGCAACACTTCCGATCCTCTTCACTCCGCCGATCAACACTATTGCAACTAAGATCGCTATAACAACGCCTATTCCCAATTTCATCCCCATGCCAGAGTGGTCAATCACACCCATATTAATAAGCGCTGAATCAATCGAGGCAACAATGGTATTCACCTGTGTCGCATTTCCCGTACCAAACACCGTTAAAATACCAAGGATTGCATATAACACCGCAAGAAAATGCCATTTCTTGGACAGACCGTTTTTAATATAATACATCGGGCCTCCCACCCAATCACCGTGAGGATTCTTCTCCCGGAAATGCACTGCCAGCGTAACCTCTGAAAATTTCGTACACATACCGAGAAGCGCACTGCACCACATCCAAAAAACTGCTCCCGGTCCGCCAAGCGCAATAGCTCCTGCTACACCGGCAATATTTCCGGTTCCTACTGTTCCTGCCAATGCCGTACAAACAGCCTGAAACGGTGTCACCGCTCCTTCGGAAGCCTTCTCTTTCTTAAAAACACTTCCCAGAATCTTCTTCATCGCATATCCGAACTTGCGAATCTGAATGAAGCCGGTACGAAAACTCAACCAAAGTCCTACACCTATGATACAGACCATAGCCGGAACTCCCCAGACAAAACCGTTCACCGCCTCATTTACCCGTACAATAGTATCCATACATTCTCCTCCTTCGGCATACCACTTTTATGAATATTGTATATATTATTAAAACTATTAATAATATATCATGGCAACATGCACAAAACAAGAAAAGTTATTTCTTTCACAGCATGGATATTTTTTTTACAGTATGGATAATTTTTTCACGATTTTTTCATTACACTTCAATAGCATATTTTTATTTTCTGAGTCTTACTTTTTTCTTTTCCTTACAATACTGTTTCAAAAAGCACTCCTCACATTTGGGACTTCGCGCTGTACAAATGCTTCTGCCAAATGTAATAATCTGGATATTGTAAAGAATCCAATGATCTTTCGGCAGCTCTTTCATCAAATCCGCTTCTATCTTCTCCGGTTCAGAATTTTTTGTAAGCCCAAGCCTATTGGAAATCCGCTTTACATGCGTATCTACCACCACACTTGCATCGTGATAAATATTTCCCCGGATAACATTCGCCGTCTTTCTTCCAACCCCTGCAAGAGAAGTCAAATCTTCCAAACTGCGCGGCACCTCACCCCCAAATTTGTCTCTCACATCTTTCATACAGGAAATAATATTTTTCGCTTTATTATGATAAAAACCTGTAGGCTTAATATCCTGCTCCAGCTCTTTCAGCTCGGCATCCGCAAACGCATCGACAGACGTATATTTTTGAAACAGCTCTTTTGTTACAATATTTACTCTGGCATCCGTACACTGTGCACTCAGCATTGTGGCGATCAGAAGCTGCCACGGCGTCTCGTAATTCAAATAGCAAATAAATTCCGCGCCATACTGTTCATCCAGTATGGCAAGAATTTCTTTTGTACGTTTCTTCATGGTAATTTCTCCTCATATGTTTCTAACGCTCTATCAACTGAACCTGTAATGTCATTCCCAATGCCGCCGCTATCCGCACCAGCATCTCCAATGACGGATTATAGTTTCCACTTTCAAATCTTGTGATATTCGTCCGTGGAATTCCCGTCCGCTTTGCAAGTTCCGCTTGCGTCATCCCCTGAATTTTCCTACAGCGCACATACTGTTCGATAACAGACTGTCTGGTACTCTTCTGTTCTACTTCTATTACTATTTTCTGCTCGCCTGATGTATAAATATAATCCATACTATTTCCCATGACTCGTATATTCCCCTTCTTCCATACGTATATTCATATGCTTTTTCACTGTATTATATCTTGAACAGAATCCTTGTCCTGCCACATATTCTATTCTGTCAACATATATATAAGCCTGACCTTTTTTTGTATTCACCAATAAAATATCCCCCGGAACAACAGGTTCTTTTAATGTATAGATCCAAATATATCGTTTACTGCCCTTCTCTCTCCATCTCCCATCAGAAAATACCACATGTCTTCCCTTAACAATTTTCCTCAATGGCTGTCCGGATACCATTTCACAAACATCTGCTTGTACATCGTATTTTTTTGCCAAAAAATAGGATATGTATCCATCTCTGAGCTGTTTGTTCTCGTCGACTACGATTGCATGTGGCAACTGCTTTGTTTTCTGATAATATTGTTCATAATACCATAATTTCTCTGGAGATGGATTTAACATCATATCTGTTTGAATCTCTTCCATCGGACAGGCATTCGTTTTTGTTCCAACTAATATATATGCCAAAACATCCTTCAGCCAATCCGTGTTTCTCAATAGCTCCTCTGCATAAAAAACAGTTTGGTCACGTTTTTGATCATCTACAGAGGTATACAAATTCATGATACCAGAATACTTCATACCAACTGTCAAAAGCAATTCATCAATCCTTCTGATTAACTCTTCATTTTCTACAACATTCTCCATATCCAGATTTAAATATACCGCCAATGATTCATTCATTCAAACTCCTCCTTCCAAAAAAGAATCATATATGATACATTTATTGTACCTTATATGATTCTTTTCGTCAAGAGAATTTATACCGTTTACGTTTCATCACATATATTTTATTTTTCATATGGTATACTCTCCCTCACGCACAGCGCCCCATACCCTACTTGAGGATTCGGATATACAGTAAAGCCCGGCAATGGCTTCGCCCCCCTTCTCAAATAAGCTTTCACCTTCTCTCCATAAAGATACGGATCATTTTCTTTGACTATCCCCCACTCCATCAGAAGCGCCGCCGCCCCTGTGACGAAAGGCGTCGCGAAGGAGGTTCCCGTAAAAGACGCATAGCCCCCGCCTGCTGCCACTGTCGTAATATCCACTCCCGGTGCCACAATATCCGGCTTTATCACGATACCTCCACCCCGCCGCAACGGACCGCGACCGGAAAAATCCGCGTAAGAAAATGTAAGACCGTTATATGCACCCACAGTAACTACACGACTTGCTGTGGACGGTATGGTAAGTGTCGTCGCTTCTTTCGGATATAAAAATCCCGTCCCACGGTTTAATACACTATCACCGGGAAGCCATAAATCATAAAGGCCGGACACAATCTTTTTCGGTGTCAATATAATTTTCCAAACCCCTTGATTAATATAGCTGTCTACAGGGAGAAAATCCAGATAAATTTCCTGTGCTGTACTATGCGGACTTGGCTTCCCATAATATAACAAAAGCTCCGTCTGCCCCACAGAGAACCTCTGTGTACCTAAGATTTCCTGAATTGGTCCTGCCAATATACCAGACGGTGAGATTACAGAAATATCTACTACATCCGTATATTCTTTCCAGATCTGTACGTTTAAAGTGGGTTGATTATTTTGAACCGCCAGTTCTATCACCGTCTCTGTCTCGTCATTTAAAATACCGGACGTGTGCCCCGCGCCTGTCGCTTCATTCCCGCTTCCTACACAAACACTGCTCTTCCACACATTGGATATGTCGTCGATAAATCTTTCTAGCAAAGATGTTCCGTCATGTGAACCGTAGGTATTCCCAAAGCTTACATTAATTGCCACCGGCATCCTGTACTCCAACGACTTCCTTACCACATAATCAATTCCCATCATCAATTCCGTTGTCCTTGGAAATCCTTCGCTGTCCGGATTTCCAAGTTTTACTACGAGGAGTTCACTCTCCGGGGCAACCCCTGCATATGCTCCGTAGTTAACTGCATTACTGGACAGAAGCGCTCCTCTTCCGTTTCCTGCTGCAATTCCGGCTACCGCAGTACCATGACCGGAAGTATCACGGCTTGCCACAAGGCGCATACGTTCTGTCGATGACTGCACCTGCAGCGCCTCATTGATTCGTTCCCTTGTATACTCCACACCTACGCCGTAACCCTCCGGCGATGCTTCTCCCTCATTTTCTCTGGGAACCAAAGACTGATCCCACAAATTTCGTATCCGTGTTGTTCCGTCCGCATTTCGAAAATCCCCCCTTTCATAATCAATCCCCGAATCAATCAAGCCGATCAACACTCCCTGTCCAAACAAAGAAAAACGGGTATCTTGTACTTCATTAATACAAGACACCCGTTTCCCATTCGCGACTTCAAAAAATAACCGTTTTGGTTTCTCTACATATTCAATTTGCGTCAAACTTAACAGCATTTCTATTTTAGACTCACTGATCACAATAATCGCATACTCATTCAAAAGCTCTGTCACACGAACGGCAATTTTCTTCACTTCTTCCAGACTCCCCGAATACTTGACGACCAAGGTCCATTCCCGCTCCCCGGCTTGATACCCTACATCGAGTTCCAGAGATTTTTCCCGCTCTCTCGGACTTGCCTCCAGCGCAAGATTTAAAACATTCTCGTTTTTCTGACTCACCATCGCTCAGCCTCTCATTAGGTCTTTTTTCATTATACGATGTCCGTCGGATAAATATTTCACCAAATCAGATTCTTAATTAAATCCGATGATCCTTCTTGCCACACTATATACCATAGAAGATATTTTCCTGCCGGATCTGCCTGGAATATTGATCGTCTGCCCCAGGATTCCATAGCGTATTTTAAGAAATGTTCTGAAATCTTTTCTTTTCAAATAACGCCAAAGCTCCTTTTTCTTTACCAGATTCTCTGCTTTTTTAGACCTGATCAGAATGATAGACGAAACGGTCATCATAATTGCCAGATAATTCATCATATATCTTCTGAGTTTTTTACTCGGAATATCCTTCAGATGATACATATCAATCATCGTCTTTGTAACGAAAATCTGCTGGTCTGCCCTTGCTATCATATTTTTTTCATTGACAGACTGATCGTCTCTTCCAATAAAATAACGATAAAAATCCACATCCAGATAATATACCTTTCTCACATAAGGCAACGGATAATATACATAAATATTGTCCACGTAAAAAGTATGTTTCGGAAGTTCCAACTGACTGAGTTTCAACATTTCTGTACGATATATAACAGAATGCATCAAAATATACTGGTCAATTCGAAACCGCCCCATATCTTCCCACCGGAAAATCTCGTCCTTTGGAAGAGCATTTCTATAATGAATACATTTCTTATGAATCGCCCCCACTTTCTCATACACATAGTTGGAAATGAGCATATCGATTTCCTCATCATCCTCCTCCAGATTACGAAAAAGCTGTAATATCTTATGAAGTGACTCCTCGTCCACCCAGTCATCGCTGTCCACAACTTTAAAATATTTTCCTGTGGCATTTCGAAGCCCGGAATTTACTGCGTCTCCGTGACCACCGTTTTCTTTATCTACAACTTTGATAATATCCGGATATTTCTCCATATATTCGTGAGCGATCGCCGAAGTATTATCCTTAGAACCGTCATTTACAAGAATAATCTCCACATCATCTCCGCCCGGCAAAATACTTTCTATCGCATGTGCCATATATTCCTGTGAATTATAACACGGAATCGCAAATGAAATATATTTCATCCTTGGTTCTCCCTTCTTTCCCTTTAAAGTTCTTATAGTATAAATCATTCTCCTCTGTTTTCCAACTAAAATTTTATAAAACCTTTTATTTCCGCAGAAAATCCGAGGTATCACATTGTAAAATCTATCCATTTCGGCTATAGTAATAAGTAAGAATGAATTTGGAGGAATGACACATGAAAAACATAATTGTCGGACAATCCGGCGGACCTACCGCTGTTATTAATGGAAGTCTGTACGGCGTTGTCTCAGAGGGATTAAGACAAACAGAAAGCATCGAACATGTTTATGGAATGGTAAACGGAATCGAAGGATTTTTAAATGACCACTATATCGATATGGGCGAATTGGATGAAGCAAATGAACTTGAATTTGTAAAAACAACTCCCGGCGCCTACCTCGGCTCCTGTCGTTATAAGCTTCCTGAAAATTTAGACGATCCGGTTTATCCGAAATTATTTGAAAAACTGACGAAAAAAAATATCGGCTATTTCTTCTATATCGGCGGAAATGATTCCATGGACACGGTAAGTAAGCTCTCCCGCTATGCGGCAAGAATCGACAGCGACATCCGCTTTATCGGAATCCCGAAAACGATTGACAATGACTTGGTGGAAACAGACCATACACCGGGGTTCGGAAGCGCCGCAAAGTATGTTGCCACTACTGTTCGTGAGATCGCCCTTGACGCGGCTGTTTATGACAACAAAAAATCTGTAACTATCGTTGAGATCATGGGACGTCATGCAGGCTGGCTGACTGCCGCAAGCGTCCTTGCCCGGAAGTTCGAGGGCGATAACCCGGTACTGATCTATCTGCCTGAGGTTGCATTTGACCCGGACGCTTTTCTTGAAAAAGTAAAAACCGGACTGGAAACAACCTCCAATCTGGTAGTATGTATTTCTGAGGGTATCAATGACGGCAATGGAACTTTTATCTGCGAATTTGCAAGTGACGTCGGCGTAGATAATTTTGGTCACAAGATGCTGACCGGATCCGGAAAATATCTGGAAAATCTCGTAAAAGAAAAACTAGGCGTAAAAGTCCGCTCTGTTGAATTAAATGTATGCCAGCGTTGTTCCGGTACAATGCTTTCCGGTACAGATCATGAAGAAGCCATTAGCGCAGGCGTATACGGTGTGCAGGCTGCTATTGCAGGCGAAACCGGAAAAATGGTAGCTTTCAAAAGACACAATGATCACCCATATGAAATATCCTATGAGACTGCCGATGTAAATATCATCTGTAATAAGGAAAAACCTGTTCCGGCTGAATGGATCACCAATGATGGGTCAGATATAAGCGAAGATTTTATCGCATACGCAGCTCCTCTGATACAGGGAAATGTAAACTTACCGGTAAAGGATGGACTTCCGGTATTCGCATACAGAAAATAAACATTATGCATTAACATTAATACCGCCCTGTAAGAAATATTTTTCTTGCAGGACGGTATTCTTATATCTTATTTCACAAAGGAAACACCCATTTTTACACTACTTGACGGATTCTGCTCTATTGCCATATATGTATCTGCCGCTTCCTCTATCGGAACTACCGGGTTCACAATGTTTTCGCACTGAATCAATCCTTTTCCCAGCATATCCCAACAGGTCGCACAAATTCTGTCAAAATCCCATCTTGGATATTCACGGTTTGGCTCGCTGCATGCTCTGGATATTAAAATATTCGGTTGATTAAAGTGTGCTTCTCTTCCTAAATTAAGCCCGCCATGACATTCGTGATACCACCCTACCACTGCCACATTTCCATTATAAGCCACACCTCTGATTGCCTGTTGAAGTGCATGATAATTAGCGCTCGTCTCAATAATAACATCTGCACCTCTTCCGCCCGTTGCTTTCTTAATCTCCAGTCCCACATCCACAGCCGCAGAATCAAGAGCTAAGTCAGCTCCATTTTCCAGCGCCACTTTGCGGCGCTTTTCAATCGGATCGCACACAATAACCTTTGCTGCCCCGGAAAGACGCGCCAATTGCGCTGCAATCAAACCAATAGCTCCAAGTCCTGTAACAACCACATTATCTCCTGCACGAACCTGCCCATCCCGAACACCTCCAAGTGCAAACTGTGCCGGATCGTAACACATAGCCTCTTTCCATGTCATTCTCTCAGTCATACGGAGAGCTTCTTTTGCTTTCAATGTATGTGTAGATTTTAACGGTCCATATCCGGCAATCTTATCACCGATTTCAAATTCTGTCACTTCCTCACCTTTTTCTATGATATGCCCTACCCACATATTCCCCGGGCGCATGAAAAACGGTTTTTCCGCCGCCTCATCACTATGAACGAATAATTGTAAATCTTCGTCAAATACATTTTCCAAAAATGGGTCTTCTCCTCTGAAATGTGTAAATTCCGTTCCGTGTTTCGCCGCAGCGTACTCAACCTCTACACGAAGTTCGTCTGCTTTCACCGGCACATCTTCATACTCTCTTAAAAACGCTTTTCTTGGTTCTGTTGAAACAACTTCTAATTTTTTCATTTGATATATCTCCTTTTACGCTCTGATTTTAAACAGTAATGGTACTTCCGTTATTTCTTGAAGATGAAACAACAGCACTTACAAGCTGGAGTCCCTGATAGCCTTCACCTATATCCGCCATAGGTTTTTGATTTCCCCGGATAGTTTCTATAAAATAACAGTCCTCTTCATAAGTACAGTCTGTATCCTCTGCAATTTTTTCCACTTTCAACTCGTCCTCGCCTGTAAACGTAAATACCGCATGATTCTGGTCTTCAAAATCTGCCACCATATTTTCAAAAATGATTCGAAATCTTCCGTTCCACTGATTTTTCACTGCACAATTAGAGCCGGTAACAGAACCCAACGCTCCGCTTTCAAAACGTATATTGCTTACACTTGTATCTTCAATTGTATAGCCTTCTACCTTCTGACGATTTAGATTCGCCACATACCCATTGACTGCCACAGGCTTTCCCATCATATACAAGCTCATATCATACAGATGGATCACTTGTTCAAATACTTGCCCTCCGCATTTTTCCACGTCCCTCCACCACGGACCGTGAAGACTGTTACACTCATAATTGGCGGTGTAAAGAGATGGTTTTCCTGCTATTCCGTTTTCCATATATTCTCGAAGCTTTCTCACAGCACTGCCAAAACGCATTTGATAGCCAACCTGTGTGTAAATTCCATATTCTTTCGCCGTCTCTGCCATAGATTTTCCTCTTTCTAAAGTAAGAGCAATCGGCTTCTCTATGAAAATATGAATCCCTTTCCGGGCTGCTTTTTCAAATTGTCCGTTATGCACAAATGGAGGAAGGCAAATATATAACACATCAATTTCTGTCTCTGCAAGCATCTTGTCAAAATCATCAAATACTCTACAAGCAAGCCCTTTTTCTTCCACAAAATTCTGTGCATCTGTAATCGGATAAGAGCACAAAGCTGACAATTCTGTATCTTTCATGCGCAGGATACTTCCGGCATGACCTTTTCCCATATTACCCATGCCTAATATAGCCACTCTTAATTTTTTACTCATGAATAATTTCCATCCCTTCTGTTATCTGTATTCTTATCTGTATTCTTATCTGTATTCCGGCATCCAGCCTTTGTGTGCTTCTAACATCTCATCACACATAGAACATATATCGTCCATGGAAAGCTCTGCTGCCGTATGCGGATCCATCATAGCCGCCATATATAAATCTTCTTTTTTTCTTGTCTTTGCCGCCTTGATCGTCAACAACTGAACGTTGATATTCGTCCGATTGATAGCCGCGCACTGCTCCGGCAAATCTCCCACATAACAAGCATGGATTCCGGCTCTGTCTACAAGACACGGTACTTCTACACATGCATTGTGCGGAAGATTCGTAATCAGACCATTATTCATTACATTACCATGCACACGGTATGGAACGTCATTTTCCATAGCATTGATAATAAAGGAGGCGAACTCTCTGCTTTTTTCATGAGTTAACTGTTGATTTGTCACCAGCTCTTCCCTCATTTTTTTCCAATCGTTAATTTGTTTTATACATCTTCTCGGATACTCATCCAATGGAATATTATACTGTTCTATCAATTCCGGATATTTTTCCTTAATAAACCACGGCGTATACTCTGAAAAATGCTCTGAAGATTCCGTTATGTAATAGCCAAACCGCAACATCATCTCATATCTGACGCGGTCCCAATCGGCATCATAAGAAGCTTCCCCTCTCATAAATGCAGCGGCGCGTTTCTTAATTTCTGGATATAGATCACTTCCCTTTCCGTCTTCCACTTTCAGAAGCCATGCCTGATGATTAATTCCTGCAATGTCCCACTTTGTTTCCGGCACTAACTCTTCCATATCAAGCGCTTTAAAAAGCTGTGGTATACACACTTGAACACTATGACACAACCCCACTGTATTAACATTCGTATATGTCTGCAAATATCCTGTCAGCATTGCCATCGGATTCGAATAGTTGATAAAAAGCGCATCCGGGCATATTTCCTCTATATCTTTTGCGAAATCCTCTAATACCGGAATCGTACGAAGCGCCCGAAAAATCCCTCCGATTCCAAGTGTATCTGCAATCGTCTGTCGAAGACCGTATTTTTTGGGAATCTCAAAATCAGTAATCGTACACGGATCGTATCCTCCCACCTGAATTGCATTTACAATATACTTCGCACCTTTCAGCGCCTCTCTTCTATCAAGATATGCCTCAATCTTAACCTCTCTCCCTACATTTTTCGAAAGATTTTCAAGCATCATTTTGGAATCCTTCAGGCGCACCGGATCAATGTCGTGCAATGCAATTTCCAGATTTTCAATTTCCGGTGTTAAAATACAATCCCCCAACACACTTTTTGCAAAAATTGTACTTCCGGCCCCCCATAAAAGCTATTCTTGGCATAATCATAATCTCCTTTCAAAAATTGTTGTATAATTTGTGATCATCCTTTCAGCCCTGTAATTGTAATTCCTTCTATAATATGTTTTTGAGAAAACAGATACACGATCAACACCGGAATAATGGAAATTGTTGACGCTGCCATGATCAAAGACCAGTCCACTGTATATTTTCCCTTAAACATATTTAACAAAAGCGGCACCGGAAACTTATCCTGAGAATTCAGAAAGATAAGCGGTGTGTAAAAACTATTCCAGTTCCACATAAAAGAGAAGATTCCAAGTGAAGCAAGCGCAGGTTTAATAAGTGGAACTATGATCCGAAAGAATATAGAACCATAATTTGCACCATCAATAATTGCCGCTTCCATTAATTCATTGGGTATCGCCATAATAAATTGCCTGCACAGAAACACTCCCATGGGCATATATGCGAATGTCATCAAAATAATGGCAAGGTGTGTATCAATTAAATTTAATTCACTGAAAATCAGGAATAGCGGTATAGAAATAACGGTATACGGAACCATCATAACTCCGATAAATCCACCAAATACAAGATTTGAACCTCGGAACTTTAATTTCCCAAGGGCATATCCTGCCATTGCAGAAGTGACTACCTGACCTGTCACATTAATGACAGCCAGCTTAATACTATTCCAATAAGCCTTATCAAACGGAAGGTCTGTGAGTGCTTTTTTATAGTTTTCCCAGTGAAAAACTTCTGGTATCAGCTTCGGCGGATATGCAAATACCTCTTCTGCACCTTTCAGCGAAGTGGAAATCATCCACAGAAACGGAAATACTGCCAGAAATGCCATAATGATAAGGAGCATCTGTATTATAATTGTCTTTACTGTTTTCTTTGCCCTGCGTCCTTTATACCGCTCATGTTTTTTTATTCTCACCATGTCTGTCACCTACTCTCCGTAATGAACCCATCTATTTGACAATTTAAATAGTACTGCCGAGATAATAACGACGATTATAAACATGATCAACGCAATGGCAGATGCCTTTCCTAGTTCAAACTGCTTAAACGCTGTCTGATATATGTGTATTGCCAACGTATATGTTTTCTTAGCCGGACCTCCCGACGTAAGCAGAAACATCTGATCAAATACCTGAAATGCATTAATCATCGTTGTAATCGTTACAAGCAGTGTAGTTGGCGAGATAAGCGGAACCGTAATATGAAAGAATATATCTTTTTCATTAGCTCCGTCAATTCTGGCCGCATCTACATATGTCCGTGAAACATTTTGTAATCCTGCCAGAAACAACACTACGTTATATCCCAATCCCCACCAGATACTCATGACAATAACCGCGCCCATAGCGGTGGACGGATTCCTCAGCCATTCCTGTCCTTCCAGTCCGAAGAACTCTAGTACCATATTTAAAATTCCAAATTGTGGCTGATAAATCCATGACCACACAACCGCAATAGCTACGGAAGTAACAATCTGCGGCATAAAAAATACTGCTCTATAGAACATCCTGCCCCATGCTTTATTGAGCAGCAGTGCCAGCCCAAGGGCCAGCACTATAGAACACGGTACATAAATGATCGCATATACAAATGTATTTTTAATAGCGATTAAAGTATCCGGATCCATAAATACCGCTCTAAAATTATCAAGTCCCGCAAAGACAGGTGAACCAAATCCATTCCATTCATAAAAGCTCAGTACAAACGCAATCACAATCGGTACAATTCCGAGACATATCAGGCTTATCAACTGCGGAAGGACAAACACAATCCCCCACCTGTTTCTGGATTTTTCCAGCTTACTTTTTTTCATACACCTGTCTATCCTCCTTTATATCTGCTATTCGCTTAATGCTTTTTCTATGGCTGCATTCATATTTTCAATCGCCTCATTAACATCCTGCTCTCCTACTAACATCTTTTCTGCCTCTGCCGTAATCTCATCCGTAAGTCCCGGATGTATTGCTTCCGCCTTCGGATACACAAGTGCCTGATCCACTGCATCTAGGAAATACTGTGCATGTTCCGGTCAATACTATATCGCTTAAGCCGTCCACTGTCGGCACAGCGTTCCCCTGTCCTTCCATTCGAATCTTCTGCCCATCTTTTCCACAGTAAAAAGAAACAAATTCCCATACAGCATCAGCATTCTTTGTATTTTTATTAATCACCATCGGTGTTGCCGGCATTGCACACATCTGCTGCTCTGGTTTTTCATAATACGGGAACGGAACCACATCATATTTAAAACTAAGTTCTGTAAAATCTGCCACATACCATCGTCCTGCATAAAGCATCCCCGCCTGTCCGGAAACAAATAATGTATCCGGTGATTCGCCGCTCGTCAAGGAACCGGCAAAGGTAAACGCTTTAGACTTAATGTTTTTATCCAAATACGCAAGCCCCGCTTTTGCTCTTTCTGAATCAAAACCTGAAGATTTCATATCTTCTGAATAAACATCTTCATCTGCTGAAAACATCATCGAATAAAGCAGACTCCAATAATTCTCGTAGACAAACCCTACCTTAGACGCATCTCTTAACTTTTCAGATACTTCTTGAAGCGCAGCAAAATTCCATTTTCCTTCTTCGTAATATTCCTGAGGGCTTTTAATATTCAGTTCTTTCAAAAGATCTGAATTATAATAAATAACCATTGGGTTACAGTCTACCGGAACTCCTGTGATTTTATCATTAAAGGTATAACCAGACAGGAGATTCTCCGGAATGTCACTGATCTGAAGTGAGGATTTTGAATCATTCAAATAGTCTGTCAAATCCAACAATACGTCTGAATTGTTCAATTCTCCGTAAGATGCCTCTTCTGAATAAAAACAATCAGGAGCCTCTTTGGATTTTAACTGTGTTAAAACTTTCTCATTATAATTATCTCCAGGTACGCCGATCAGCTTAACATTTGTGTTCTCACTCTGCTCATTAAATGCATCCACGGCTTTTTGATACTGTTCCAGTTCTCCGGCGGAACCGCCTACCATAAATCGAATCACTGTCTTCCCATCTTTCGTCTCTTCCTTATCAGAACCTCCGCACCCAGTAAGTGCAAGCATTCCTGTAAGACAGAGAACTAAAAGCGATACAACTGTTTTCTTCATCATAATTTTCCTCCTATCTTTTTTCAAGCTGTTTGATTTGTTTTCAAGTTTCATTCATTTTGCTCGTTTTTATAAAATATTCTGCCGGCTATTTATCTATATTGTATAATATTTTCCAAAAAACAAAATACATTCTTGTGTCACAGAAATGGATTTATGTTGTTTTTATTTATTGTTCGTAGTATACTCTTTGCAAAAGGAGGTCTGCGATTATGAAACAGGAAATCTTAAAACACGAAACCTACTATGCTTCCAAAAATGAATACGACATCAATCTCCGATACTGTGGTTATGAAACATGTGCTCCGGATTTTCGTATGAATCCTCACGTGCGTTCTGAATATCTCATTCACTACGTCACCAGTGGAAAAGGGCTTTTTACATGTGGAAATCAAATCTTCCCTTTAAACCAACATGACATCTTTATGATTCGCCCTTCACAAATTTCAAGCTATGAAACAGATCCTGATTTTCCTTTGTCTTTTTCCTGGTTTGCTTTTGCCGGTGAAAAAATGGAGCAATATGTATCTATGCTTGGTTTCTCCGAGGACTGCCCGGTGCGCAAGCTGCCACCCAGATATTCTATTGACGAATATATTCATTTATTGGTAGAACATTTAAATACCCCGGGGTATCATAATGAGTTTGAAATACAATCTATCATTTACTCCATAATGTCTAATATGGAACAAGCCTATTCTCTTTCCTCACATTACCGAAAAAATAACCAAACAGTCACATTTGTCCATGTGAAAAGAGCAAAATCCTATATCAAATGCAACTATATCTACCCCATTACTGTCACAGATGTTGCGAAACATGTTGGATTAGAGCGAAGCTATCTATCTAAAATCTTCCATCGCTGTACTGGGAAAACATTACAAAATTATTTGTTGGATGTTCGGATCCAACGCTCTAAGTTCCTATTGGAACGCACAAATTACTCGATTAAAGAAATCAGTTTCTCTGTCGGAATCACAGACGAATACTATTTTTCCAGAATATTCCGACAAGTAGTGGGGATTCCACCGTCACAATACCGCCTCCGTTCAAAAACACATCTATCTCCATTGTAAAACCGTCGGTATAAAGATAAATTTAATTCAAATATTTCAATACGACGATAGGAGGTATCATACTTATGCCAAACACACACGATACCGGAAAAATCCATGTACCCGAGACCGGATTTTATCCGAGAAAACTGGATGGATCTAGATGGAGACTGGGAGTTTTCTCTCCCCGAACACCTGTCTTCTCCCTTTCCTTACGGATACTTAGACACTCCTCTTCCTCAGAAGATTCTTGTTCCTTTTAGCTGTTCTTCCAAGGCAAGCACACAAAACTGTTCCGGTTATCAGGAAAAAGTTTACTATGCCCGAACATTTTACATCTCCAAACAGCAGCTTGAAGGAGAGATACTGCTGCATTTCGGCGCCATAGACTATGCCTGTGACATATGGATCAATTCTATTCATGTAGGCAGTCATAAAGGCGGACATACACAATTTAGTTTTGCCATTTCCTCTTTTCTTCATTCAGGAGAAAACCGAATCTTTGTCGCTGTAACAGATGATAAAAGATGTGACCGCCCTCGCGGAAAACAATACTGGAAAGAACATCCCGATCGATGTTGGTATACGAATACTATTGGAATCTGGAAATCTGTCTGGCTGGAATTCACTTCCAAACATTATGTAGAACATACTAAACTTACACCGGATATTGACAGAAGCTGTGTGGGTATAGAGTTATTTCTGAACAAAAACTGTACAGGCAATCTCTCAATAGAAATTACATACGGGAACATTTCCTGTAAAGCAATAGACATTTCTTTACAAAATACAAGCTATGTAAAGGAAATAATTGCGATTACAGAAGAAGATAATGTAGACGAAATACATTATTGGAGTCCTGACTCTCCTAACTTATATAACGTAAGGATAACATTAACAGAAAAGTGTTCACAGAAATCAGATACCGTGTACTGTTATTTTGGAATGAGAAAAATCGAGACAAAAGAAGGAAAAATCTTTCTAAACAATAAGCCTGTCTACCAACGGCTTATTCTGGACCAAGGCTATTGGGAAGATTCTCTTATGACACCGCCTTCCTCTTTAGCCGTAAAACAAGACCTTGAACTAATAAAATCTATGGGTTTCAATGGTGCAAGAAAACACCAAAAACTGGAAACCTCACACTATTATTTTTGGGCAGACGTCCTCGGTGTTCTTATATGGTGTGAAATGCCAAGCGGATATATGTTCAATGACTGTGAAATTTCTACCGTTATATCCGAATGGCAGGAAGTTATGCAGGAAGCATATAATCACCCCTCGATCATTACATGGGTTCCGTTTAATGAATCCTGGGGAATCCGCAATGTACTTACAGCTCCCCGCCAACAGGCCTTTTGCTCTGCAGCCTACTTTCTAACAAAAGCATATGATTCTACACGTTTAATAAGCACAAATGACGGCTGGGAAAACCCTGAGCATACAGATTTATTTTGCATCCATGATTACACAGACAGCCCATGCGTTATATCTGAACGTTACAAAGATATTCCAAGCTTTGCAAAATCAGGAATGCCAAACAGACAAGCTCTGGCTCAGAATGCCGCCTATACTGGACAGCCTTTTTTATTGACCGAATATGGCGGAATTTCGCTAGAAACAGATTCCACAGAAAATAATTGGGGGTATAATACCCCAGCTAAAACTCTCAAAGATTTCAAACAGCATATCGACGAAATGACAAACGCCATTTTAAATCTGCCAGACTGCTGTGGATATTGCTATACTCAGCTTACAGATGTAATGCAGGAAGTAAATGGTCTTTTATATATGGATCATACGCCAAAACTTCCGCCGGAAGAATACTATGAGATTTTCAGCCAAAATCCATCTATTGGATAATATGAAAACATCTAAGCTGTTCGTTCATATTTTGTTCATTTATCCTTCAAAAAACTTTCACTACTATATCATGATTTCTTCACAGGTGTTTTATATACTATAAACATCAAAAGAAACGACGACGCGATAGTAGTAAAATACTATTTTTGAATAAACTTTTTCATAATACATGCCGGGAATCGCATAGAGCGGTTACCCGGCATCCTCCCTTTTATGGGAAATCAAATCCTATCCACCCAATATCTAATCGCACATTCTAAAAACTCAGCGCACCCTTCCACTTCTTTGTCATAATATGCTTTGAACCTTTCATCTGCAATATACATAGATGCAATCGCTTTATGCGCTTCTTCAGAATACCGCTTCCAGCTTCTTCCAAGCCACTCCTTATGAAGAAGAACGATACGCCGTCCATCCTCGCTCTCCGGCTTAACGCCTGCTGTCACACTTTCTGCCAATCTCTGACAGATTTCTGTACCGAGATTCTGAAATCGCTCGTAATCTTCCTCGGACATACCGCGAATCTTATCATAACTGTCTTCCACTTCTTCATCACCGTATTTCTCACGAATCTCTGTGCCATACTTCTTCTCATGCTCGGCAATCACATTTTCCTTAAAAACTTCAAACCTTTCTTTGTCACTCATGCTGCATTCTCCTTTCATAGACCGTATCGTCTGTTTCACCGTCTGTATCAGACTTTCCATATGACGGCTTTGTTCCTCTAAGTCCAAAAGGTGTTCTTCCAGTGCATGCATAATATCAAAATCTTTCTGATAGACAATCTGTCGGATTTTTTTCAAATCGAAGTTCCTCTCCCGATAAAATAAAATCTGTTGTAAAACTGCCAGTTCGTGCTCTCCGTAATAACGATACCCCGCCTCGCTCGTCTCCATCGGTTTCAGCAATCCGATCTGATCATAATAACGCAAAGTACGCGCGCTTACTCCCGCCATTTCCGACACTTCTTTAATGCTATACTTCATACACCTCACCTCCCGGTACATACAGCATAAATCTTTACGCAGCGTCAAAGTCAACTACTTTTTTTAGTTTTTAACAAATACAAATCTATCCTCTTTAGATTCTCTCTCTGAAAACTGATAGCCAAGCTTCGAAAATATTTTTATTTCTTTTAAATCTATTATATTTCTCTCAGCCATAAACCGCACCATTTCTCCTCTTGCCATCTTGGCATATGTCCCTTTCTCAATAACCTTTCCGTCTTTGTACTCGCCAAATACACAGGTGACATACCGAATATGTTTATCCAATTCTTTCTCTATACATTTACTGTACTCTTTAGACGCCAAATTGACAATTACATCCGTATCCTTTGCAACTTCTTCGTAAATCTTTCTTCCCCAGTATTCGTACAAATTCCTCACACCCGGCAGCTTCACCTTCGCCTGCATTTCCAGACGATACGGCGTTACCCCGTCGAGAGGATGGACGACTCCATACATCCCGGAAAGAATACATACATGCTTCTGCACATATTCCCACTGATTGTCTTCAAGCACCGCAGGCGCCATATATTGATACTGTATCCCATCATAAGCTAAAAGAGCCGGAGTCAGAGCACTTCTAAACTCCATTTTCTGAAGCCTTTCATAATTAAGCGCTGCAATCCGGTCGTTACATTTCCACAAATCCTTCAGTTCCTCGTAACTCAGAGTTTTCAGATATTCTTTCAACTCCTCCGCCTCCTGCAAATACGGCGGCAGAGCGCGCACCTCCAATGTATCTGTATTTATTCGCATCTTTTTTGCCGGTGATATAATTATCTTCATATGTACCTCTCCCGTTTAGAAGTTATCCAAACTATAATTCTTTCCCACAAAGCTCCAAAGCCGCTTCTATTACTTTATCCATGTCATAATATTTATAATTTCCAAGGCGGCCGCCAAATATGACATTCGTCTCTGTCTCCGCCAACTTCTTATAATCTTCAAACAACTTATTATTCTGCTCATTATTGACCGGATAATAAGGCTCCATACCAACCTTCCACTCGGAAGAATATTCTCTGGAAATCACTGTCTTTTCCTGCTTACCGAATTCAAAATGTTTGTGCTCGATAATGCGTGTATACGGCACTTCTCTTTCTGTATAATTTACAACTGCATTTCCCTGATAATTATCCGTATCCAAAACTTCTGTTTCAAATCTGACAGAACGATACTCTAACGCCCCCAGCTTATATCCAAAATACTCGTCTATCATTCCGGTAAATACCTTCTTCTTGGCAATGTCAGGATTTGTCTCAATAAATTCAAAATAATCCGTGTTCGTTTTCACCTCAACACCGTCTAACATTTTTTCTACAATTTTAGTATAGCCGCCTATAGGAATTCCTTGAAAACGATCATTGAAATAGTTGTTATCATATGTAAAACGGACCGGAAGGCGCTTAATAATAAATGCCGGAAGCTCTTTACAGTCTCTTCCCCACTGCTTCTCCGTATAACCTTTCACCAATTTCTCAAAAACATCTTTTCCGACAAGAGAAAGTCCCTGCTCTTCCAGATTCTTCGGCTCTGTAATGCCCGTCTCTGCCACCTGTTCTGCAATCTTATCTTTCGCCTCCTGCGGGGTGCGGATATTCCACATCTTACTGAAAGTGTTCATATTGAACGGCAGATTGTAAAGTTCATCTTTATACACAGCAACCGGAGAATTGATATAATTATTAAATTCTGCAAACTGATTTACATATTCCCAAATCTCCTTATTTGAAGTGTGGAAAATATGTGCCCCGTATTTATGTACATTAATTCCTTCAATTTCTTCACAGTAGATATTTCCTGCAATGTGATCGCGCTTATCAATCACAAGACAAGTTTTCCCTTTTTTCTTCGCCTCGTGAGCAAATACTGCTCCAAACAGTCCTGCTCCGACGATTAAATAATCATACTTCATAGTGTTTTCAGCGCCTCCTTTGCTGTTCCAATTAAGCTTTTTCTGTCTCCAATTTTTCTATAGATAACAACCCCCGGCAAAGATTCCAAAATATATCCAGTAAAACTGTTTTTGAATGAACTCAATCCGAAAACCACCACCGATAACACTGCGTCATCCCTAAATAATCAGTATTTTATAAATCTTAAAAAATAAGCGTACCACTATTTCTAATGATACGCTTATCTTGCTTCATTTTCTAACTAAGGTCTATAAGAAAGACTCCTATCTATTTGCAATAGCTGCCTGTGCTGCTGCAAGACGAGCAATCGGTACACGGAATGGTGAACAAGATACATAGTCAAGTCCAATCTTATGACAGAACTCTACAGAACTTGGATCTCCACCGTGCTCTCCACAGATACCTACATGTAAGTGCTCGTTAACCGGTTTTCCAAGCTTAATAGCTGTCTCCATTAACTTACCTACACCTATCTGGTCAAGTTTTGCAAACGGATCGTTCTCGAAGATTTTTGCATCATAGTAAGCGTCTAAGAACTTACCTGCATCGTCACGAGAGAATCCATATGTCATCTGTGTTAAGTCGTTTGTACCGAAGCAGAAGAAGTCTGCCTGTTTTGCGATTTCATCAGCTGTAAGTGCAGCTCTTGGAATCTCGATCATAGTACCAACTTCATATTTTAATGCTACGCCTGCCGCCTCGATTTCAGCATCAGCAGTTGCAACTACGATGTCTTTTACATATTTTAACTCTTTTGCATCACAAGAAAGCGGAATCATGATCTCTGGGCATACATTCCAGTCAGCATGTGCTTTCTGTACGTTGATAGCAGCACGGATAACAGCTTTTGTCTGCATCTTAGCAATCTCTGGATAAGTAACAGCAAGACGAAGTCCTCTGTGTCCCATCATTGGGTTGAACTCATGAAGAGAATCAATGATGTTTTTGATTGTCTCAACAGATTTGCCCTGTGCGTCTGCAAGTTTCTTAATATCTTCCTCTGTAGTAGGAACGAACTCATGAAGCGGTGGATCAAGGAAACGGATAGTAACCGGATGTCCCTCAAGCGCCTCGTAAAGTGCTTCAAAATCTCCCTGCTGCTCTGGAAGGATTTTCTCAAGTGCAGCTTCTCTTTCTTCTACAGTCTCAGAACAGATCATCTCACGGAATGCGTCAATTCTGTTACCCTCAAAGAACATATGCTCTGTACGGCAAAGTCCGATACCCTCTGCACCAAGCTCACGAGCTTTTTTAGCGTCTGCCGGTGTATCAGCATTTGTACGAACTTTTAATGTTCTGTATTTGTCAGCCCATCCCATGATTCTTCCGAACTCGCCGGCGATCGTAGCATCAACTGTTGGGATGATTCCATCGTAAATAGCTCCTGTAGAACCATCAAGAGAAATAGAATCTCCCTCGTGGAACTCTTTTCCTGCTAATGTGAATTTCTTATTCTCTTCGTCCATAACGATGTCTCCACAGCCGGATACACAGCATGTACCCATTCCACGAGCAACAACGGCTGCGTGAGATGTCATACCGCCACGAACTGTTAAGATACCCTGAGCAGATTTCATACCCATAATATCCTCTGGAGATGTCTCAAGACGAACAAGGATAACTTTCTCTCCTCTTGCGTCCCATGCTACAGCATCATCTGCCGTAAATACAACTTTACCACAAGCAGCTCCCGGAGATGCTCCGAGTGCTTTTGCCATTGGTGTTGCAGCTTTAAGAGCAGCCGCATCAAACTGTGGATGAAGAAGTGTATCTAAGTTACGAGGATCGATCATAGCAACTGCTTCTTCTTCTGTTCTCATTCCCTCGTCAACAAGGTCACAAGCGATTTTAAGGGCAGCCTGAGCTGTTCTCTTACCGTTACGTGTCTGAAGCATATATAATTTACCGTGCTCTACAGTAAACTCCATATCCTGCATATCTCTATAGTGATTCTCAAGAGTGCTGCACACTTCTTTGAACTGTGCGAATGCCTCTGGGAATTTCTGCTCCATCTCAGAAATGTGCATTGGTGTACGAACACCTGCAACTACGTCCTCACCCTGAGCGTTTGTGAGGAACTCTCCGAACAGACCATTTTCTCCTGTAGCAGGATCACGAGTAAATGCAACACCTGTACCACAGTCGTCTCCCATGTTACCGAATGCCATCATCTGCACGTTAACGGCTGTTCCCCAAGAATACGGAATGTCATTGTCACGACGATATACATTTGCACGAGGGTTGTCCCAAGAACGGAATACCGCTTTCACAGCTCCCATTAACTGCTCTTTAGCGTCAGATGGGAAGTCCTCGCCGATTTTCGCCTTATACTCAGCTTTGAACTGTCCGGCAAGAGTCTTAAGATCCTCTGCTGTTAAGTCAACGTCCTGAGTTACACCTTTTTCCTCTTTCATCTTGTCGATAAGCTCTTCAAAGTATTTCTTACCAACTTCCATAACTACATCAGAATACATCTGGATGAATCTTCTATAACAATCCCATGCCCAACGAGCATTTCCGGAAGCCTCAGCTAATGTCTCTACTACTTCTTCGTTAAGACCAAGGTTAAGGATTGTATCCATCATACCCGGCATAGAAGCTCTTGCTCCAGAACGAACGGATACAAGAAGCGGATTTTCTTTATCTCCAAATTTCTTTCCAGCAACTGCCTCAAGTTTTACGATAGCTTCCATGATCTGATCCATGATTTCATCATTGATCTTTCTGCCATCCTCATAGTACTGTGTACAAGCCTCTGTTGTAACTGTGAATCCCTGTGGTACCGGGAGTCCAAGACTTGTCATCTCAGCAAGGTTAGCGCCTTTTCCACCAAGCAGGTTTCTCATTGTGGCGTTACCTTCGGTAAACATATAAACCCATTTTGCCATGTTCCATGACCTCCTACACTAATTTTTTCTAAAGTCGCACATCTATTTTACTGTTTTTGCCAGTATTCGTCAAGAGTTTTCAAGATAAGGACGTAGCCTTTTTCAAGGCTACGTCCTAAATTGCATTTTGACCTGTACCCAAATGAAAAATGGGGTGTACCTAATTGCATTTTGACCTGTACCCAACTTACATATTTGTCAAAAATGCCTTGTATCCTTTATATGCTTCATACACATCTGCCTTACTTGTTACTTCCCACGGTGCATGCATGCTTAACACAGCAACGCCACTGTCAATAACTTCCATTCCGTAATTAGCCATGATATAAGCGATTGTTCCACCGCCGCCCTCATCAACTTTTCCAAGCTCCGCAAATTGATATGCCACTTCTCCTTCATCCATAGCTTGTCTAAGCTCTGCCAAATATTCTGCATTTGCATCATTAGAGCCACTTTTCCCTCGGCTTCCGGTAAATTTATTAAACACCAAACCTTTGGCGAAAAACGCTGAACTTCTCTTTTCGAATGCTTCTGCGAACATCGGATCGTAAGCCGCACTAACATCGGACGACAACATCTTGGAATTCTGCAATGTTCTTCGTACTTTCAACTCTGATTCACCGCCAGTCATAGCCACTAATTCTGCTACCACATTTTCAAAAAAGCGGGAATGCATTCCGGTAGCCCCCACGCTTCCGATCTCTTCTTTATCCACAAGAATGCAGCAAGCGGTACGGGATACATTTTTCATATCCAGTATGGCAAATAACGAGGTAAATGCACATACCCTGTCATCTTGTCCGTATGCGAGAATCATACTTCTGTCAATTCCACAATCTCTGGATTTTCCTGCCGGAATGATTTCAAGCTCAGCGGACACAAAATCTTCTTCCTCCATATTATAGTGCTCTTTCAAAATCTGAAGTACATTTGCCTTCACCGCTTCTTTTTCTTCTTGCTCCAAAGATTCGTCTTTTTCGATTGGTCGGCTGGCAAATAATAAATCAAGCTTTTCACCTTCAATTACTGCATTGGCCTTTTTCTCCATCTGTTTAGAGGCAAGATGCACCAACAAATCCGTAATCACAAACACCGGATCGCCTTCATCTTCACCAATATTTACATTGACAATCGTACCGTCCTTTTTAACAATCACCCCGTGAAGAGCAAGCGGAAGCGTCACCCACTGATATTTTTTAATTCCGCCATAATAATGTGTATCAAGGTATGCAAGTTCTTCATTTTCATACAAAGGATTCTGTTTCACATCTATTCTCGGTGAATCAATATGTGCACCTAAAATATTCATACCACTTTCTAATGGCTCTGTACCTATATGAAACATCGCGATACTCTTATCCATACAAACAGCATAGACTTTATCCCCTGCTTTAAGATTCTCTCCTGACTTTTGCATATCTTCCAGACTACGGTATCCTTTTGCCTCAATTTCCTTGACAGTGTATTGGATACATTCACGCTCGGTTTTACCTGCGTCAAGACTCGCTTTATATCTTTCATTAATAGTATTTAATTCTCTCACTGCTTCTGTACTGTAAGTTTTCCACACGTTTTTTCTGTCCATTTCTTCAAATCTCCTTTCATCATCTTCAAATAGTATAACATATAATTTAGGACGTAGCATTTTTTAATTTTACTACGTCCTAAATTAACTTTTAAGGTGTATCCAAATGAAAAACAGGGTGTACCCATTTGTATTTTGACCTGTACCTATTATTTATTTTCTACTTCATTTCGTATCAAGTCACTTAATTCTTTTGCTCTTCTTTGGGATAATTTTAGGTTTTGTTTTATCTTCTTTATATATTCATTTCTTATAGCTTTTTCTTCAAATACTTGCATAAGTAATGCTAAATTATTTTCACTCATCATTTCTTCTGCTATTTCCAGTGCTATTTTTTTCTCTTGCAGTAATTTTTCATCCGCTACATCTTCAAAAACTTCTGTTTCTCTTTCATTATGGAATTTTTCAAAAGCATCAAAGTCCAAAAAGCTTTTCTTACTCATTGCCAATGCTTTCTCATGTATAATTACCGGCTCATCCACCAAATATTCTCCCATGCTGCTATATTTGTATCGTGCGGCCTTTTTTACCATCCCTGCTTTTACAGGATTCAAATGTATATAGCGAAGGCACATCCAAAAATATTTTTCATTTTCAATACATTCACTTTTAAATCTGTTTTGAAATACATGACCGTTTCTATGATGTTTGAAATTATAATAATTTGCATATTCCGATAAAACAATTGCCATAAAACTTGATAAAACTTGAATTTCCGCCCAGATCATAAAGTGGGCATGATTTGACATGATACAATAACTATAGACTTCCACCTCGAAGACCTCGAGATGTTTTAAGATTATTTTTTTCAAATATATTTTTTCGCGCTGCTGATTGAAAATCCTTTCATTGTTGATTCCTTTTACAATCACATGATATATTCCTGTACTACTTTCCCGTCTTCTTCTAATCGGCAAATATTCCCACCCTTTCATTTGGGTACAGGTCATTTTTCAAAACGGTACACCCTATTTTTCATTTAGGTACATACCAAAAGTTAATTTAGGACGTAGCCCTTTTGAAAAAGGCTACGTCCTCATTATTATTTCATTTCTTCTCTTACTTCCTTGAAGCACTTCACAATAAAATCAATATCTTCTTTTGTATGGCTTGCGCATACCTGTGTACGGATTCTTGCTTTTCCCTTCGGAACTACCGGATAGGAGAATGCTACTACATATACGCCTTTTTCCATCATACGCTTTGCAAATTCCGCCGCTGTTTTCTCATCATAGAGCATAACCGGTACACATGGATGAGTTCCCGGAATAATGTCAAAGCCATTATCTACCAGCTCTTTACGGTAATAAGCAGTTACTTCTTCCAAATGATCGCGAAGCTCTGTGCTCTCGTCTAACATATCGAAAAGCTCGATACTAGCGCCGGCGATTGCCGGAGCAAGGGAGTTGGAGAATAAATACGGACGGCTTCTTTGACGGAGAAGATCGATAATTTCTTTACGTCCTGATGTATATCCGCCTGACGCTCCGCCAAGAGCTTTTCCTAAAGTTCCCGTAATAATATCTACACGATCCTGAACACCGCAGTATTCCGGTGTTCCGCGTCCTGTCTTTCCGACAAAACCTATAGCATGGCTATCGTCAACCATAACGAGTGCATTGTATTTATCAGCAAGGTCGCAAACACCTTTTAAGTTACAGATGATTCCGTCCATGGAAAATACTCCGTCTGTTGCGATAAGTTTGATTCTTGCGCCGGCTTCGTCAGCCTCTTTTAATTTTGCTTCCAGATCGTCCATGTCATTATTTTTATAACGGAAACGCTTTGCTTTACAAAGACGAACACCGTCAATGATAGATGCGTGATTTAACTCATCACTGATAACTGCATCATCAGCGGTAAGAATTGTCTCAAATAATCCGCCGTTAGCATCAAAACAAGAAGAGTAAAGGATTGTATCGTCTGTTCCGAGGAAATCAGAAATCTTCTTCTCCAATCTCTTATGAATATCCTGTGTTCCGCAGATAAAACGTACAGACGCAACGCCGTATCCCTTTTCATCATAAGTTCTCTTTGCCGCCTCAATAAGACGCGGATTATCACCAAGTCCCAGGTAGTTATTTGCACACATACAAAGGAGTTCTCTGCCATCCTCCATCTTCACTCTTGCTCCCTGCGGAGATACAAACGGAGCCTCTCCTTTAAACAGCCCTGCTTCCTTGATGCCTTCTACTTCTTTTGTGTAAATGCTCAAAATATCATTTTTACGTGCCATTTTTAATTCTTCCTTTCCTTATTTAAAGATGTTCGGCGGTCTGTTACAACCGCCGTCGCCTTCATTGCTTATTTCGTTTCATTTTCATTTAATCGTTTATATGTGCCCAGTCAAGAATAACTTTTCCTGACTCACCGGAAATCATTGCCGCAAATCCCTTTTCGTAATCTTTGATGTCGAAATGGTGTGTGATAATTGCGGAAATGTCCAGACCTGCCTGAAGCATGGTAGACATCTTGTACCATGTATCCCATACTTTTCTTCCGTAAATACCACGAAGATTTAACCCATTGAAAATAACTGTCTCAAGGTCAACTTTCGCATCTGTTCTCTGGAGTCCCAGAAGTGCGATATTTCCGCCATGTTTCATATTGTGGATCATATCATGAAGTCCTGCCTGAGAACCGGACATCTCAAGACCTACGTCAAATCCTTCTGTCATTCCAATCTCTTTCATGACATCCGTAAGCTTCTCCTGCCCCAGATTAACTGCTCTGGTCGCACCAAGTTTCATTGCCAGATCCAAACGATACTGATTAAAATCAGTGATCACAACATGTCTTGCTCCTGAAAATTTTGCAATTGCCGCCGCCATAATTCCGATCGGACCGGCTCCTGCCACCAGCACGTCCTCTCCTAACATATCATAGGAAAGCGCTGTATGCGTTGCGTTTCCGAACGGATCGAAAATCGCATACATTTCTTCCGGAATATTCGGATTACATGGCCATACATTAGAAGAAGGGATCACGAGATATTCTGCAAATGCTCCGCTTCTGTTTACCCCAACACCTTTGGCGTCTTTACAGTTCTCCTTGTGTCCTTCCAGACAGTTTCTACATTTTCCACAAGTAATATGTCCTTCACCGGATACCAGATCTCCGATTTTGAAGCCCTCTACACCGGCTCCTACTTCTACAATCTCACCAACATACTCATGTCCCGCTGTCAGTCCGACCGGAATTGTATGCTGTGCCCAGTCATTCCACTGATAAATATGTACGTCTGTTCCACAGATTGCAGTTTTGTGAATCTTGATCTTCACATCATTCGGTCCCACTTCCGGAATCGGAACTCTCTCCATCCACAGTCCCTCTTCCGGTTTTGATTTTACAAGCGCCCACATCTTTCCATCGTTTCTTTCGCCCACTTTTATAGACCTCCCGTTTCTATCGTCTCCCCAGACGATTAATCTTATCTATATAATTATAACACTCATTTCCAACATGCACAATGTATTTCAAAATATTTTTGTCTATTTTGATAAATATTTCACACTCTAAATGCCTCTTTATTGTGTTTAATTACAAATATTCTATTTACAAACCCCTGTTTTTTATATATAATAACCTTATTGTTGTTGATATATTCACCATATATCAATAAGTATCAGGGAAAAAAATCTATAGAGAAAGAGAGGAAGCAGATACACCCGTATGTATCTGCGAAGGAAAACATGAAAAATTTATTCGCAAAATGGAACAGCATCAGCCTTGTTTTAAGAATCCTTTGTGGTCTTATCATTGGTATTCTTCTTGGTTTGACAATTCCAAAAGTAACCGTAATCGCGCTTTTAGGTGATTTATTCGTAGGCGCTTTGAAGGCGATTGCACCGCTCCTCGTATTCTTCCTTGTAATGAGCGCTCTTGCTCACATGGGAGAAGGACAGAAGACAAACATGGGATTTATTATCGGACTCTACATGGTTGGAAACTTATTCTCAGCCCTCGTATCTGTAGTAGCATGCAGACTCTTCCCGGTAACCTTAACACTTGCAGAAGCAGCAGGCGGTGACATGGCTCCCCCAAGCGGTGTAGGTGAAGTATTAAAGAACTTATTACTGAACGTAGTATCTAACCCAGTCGGTTCTATCGTAAATGCGAACTATATCGGTATCCTTGCATGGGCTTGTATCTTCGGTATTGCTTTAAAATCAGCGTCAGCCGAAACAAAAACTATGCTTGATAATATTGCAGATTCCATTTCCACAGCAGTTAAATGGGTTATCAGCTTTGCTCCGTTCGGTATTATGGGTCTTATCTTCAACGTTATTTCAACCTCTGGGCTCAGCGCACTGTTATCTTACGGAAGATTGATCCTTGTATTAGTTGGTTCTATGGCATTTGTAACATTTATAATGAACCCGATCATCGTGTTCCTTTGCATCAAAAAGAATCCATACCCACTTGTATTCAAGTGTTTGGCAAAAAGCTTTATCACCGCATTCTTTACACGTAGTTCCGCAGCGAACATCCCTGTAAACATGGAACTTTGTAAAGAGCTTGACTTAGATGAAAATACATACTCTGTATCTATTCCTTTAGGAGCAACCATCAATATGGCAGGTGCAGCTATCACAATTTCTGTAATGGCTTTATCCGCAGCTCACACAATGGGTATCAGCGTAGACTTCGGAACAGCACTTATCCTCTGTGTACTTGCAGCGCTCAGTGCAGCCGGTGCATCCGGTGTAGCAGGTGGTTCTCTGTTACTCATCCCTATGGCATGTAGCTTGTTCGGAATCCCATCTGAAATCGCTATGCAGGTTGTAGGTGTTGGTTTCATTATCGGTGTTATCCAGGATTCTTGTGAGACCGGTCTTAACTCTTCTACAGACGTTCTCTTTACAGCAGCTGCTGATATGAGAGAAAAGAGATTACACCCAGAGCGTTACGCGAAAAAAGAAGCAGAAACAGAAGCTTAAGCTTTAAGAATACAAAACAACGTCCGAAAACTTTCGGACGTTGTTTTGATTTACATCTTCAATTGTTCAAACCATTTCGGGATTTCCTGCTGTACAAGTTCAATATACTTTAAGATCTGTTTACTATTCTGATCCTCTGCCCGTGTCAATAACACAATTGAACGATCCGTCTCCGGAATTTCCGCGCTTATCAAATGATGCTGCCGCAAAAGTTCTTTGGCATATGGTGTGGAAATAGAAAAACTATTAGAATTTTCCAACAAAGATAATCTGCAGCTCCCTGGTTCCATAGCAATATGAGATGGTACCTCATTCAATAAATTCTCTATCTTTGCAGGCACATAATTCATAGATATTCCAAAATTCGAAAGACACGGATAATCTGTCAGATCTGTCAATTCCACCTGCTCTTTTTTAAGCAGCGGGTGATTTTCAGCCAGTGTAACATGAAGTGAAGTTTGTCCCAGCACAAGAGGCACGAGACTTTTCTGCTTGAACTTCTTTACAAACTGACCATATAACTCTCTGCTGCATACGATAATTGACACATCTGAGAGATTTGTCAGCAGCCGATCCATTCCCTCCTGCACCGTTCCGATCCTTCGCAGGCTACAGTGCAAAGTTTCGGCAGAATCTACATATTCCTGACAGAATTTCACAAAAGCATTTTCCGAAAACGGATATGCATAGGTAGACACATACAGGCGGATGCGCTTATCAGGACTCTTTAAAGCATATATATTTTCCATATTCCTACGGATTGAATATGCATATTCTAAAAATTTCTCTCCTTTTTCCGTAGTACTCACTCCATTATGCGTCCGCTCAAAAATGCTATAGCCCAACTCCTGTTCCAGAGCATAGATGGAACTGCTGGCATTGGGTTGTGCAATAAATAACTTCTGTGCCGCTTTTGTGATAGAACCGCATTCATTAATTGCAATTGCCAATTCGATTTGTTCTGTTTTCATTTTATCATCCTCTGCACCAAATATATATATTCAATTATAATCTATATTACCAGAAATACAAGTCTTTAACTTAAAATAGAAGTATAAAAACTGATAATAGTTTTAAAATCTTACGAATTTCTAATAATTAAAAGGAGGTTGTAACATGAGCAAATTTAAACTGATCAAATGCGGGAAACTATATGACGGAATATCTGATGTACTGCAAGAAAATATGGAAATTCTGGTATGTGATTCTGTGATTGAAAAAACAGGAAGACAGCTGGAATGCCCCGAAGACACCCAGATTATTGATTTAACAGATTGTACAGTAACTCCCGGAATGATTGATGCACACGTACACAGTCAATATATCGACTGGCATACCCGAAACCACGATATTGTATATCGCGGTCCGGCATGGAAAAGCATGTGCCATCTGTATGTGGCAAGAGAATCTCTTTACCGGGGATTTACAACCATCCGCAGCATCGGTAATTCTACCTACGAAGCAAGAGGCAGCCTTGCAGCAAAAGAAATGATCGAACTCGGATTATTTCCGGGCGCTCGTATGGTCGTAACCCCACATTATATGGCAAGTCTCGGAAGTCACGGCGACCACTCACAATACCTTCGCACAAACCCTGATCTGGCAGAAGCATTTGCCGAGATGACTCCCACGATCGGAACCGGAGTAGAATTTTTCCGCAACGCCGTAAGAAACGAAATAAAAATGGGCGCTGATTTTATTAAAATTATGATCAACGGAGGATTCAGCACACCAAATGACACCCCGGATGACCAGCAGCTCAGTGATGAAGAGATTGAGGTGATCATTAAAACAGCTCATGAGCTGGGACGCACCGTTACCGCTCACATATATAACTCAGAACAAATGCAGAAAGTTGCACGTATGGGGATCGACGGAATGGAGCACGGTTCTCTGATCACCGAAGACACTGCACGGTTAATGGAAGAGTTAGGCACATATCTCGTTCCTACATTCTGCCCCTATGATGATATTATCCACCTCAATGAAGAAACTCTAAAGAAAAAAACGCCGCAATTTCAGGCGAAACTCCGACAATATTCTAAGCGGCTTCAGGAAGGTCGAAAAGTCATCATTAACAGTAAGATCAAGCTTGGCTATGGAACAGATTTTGTAACCGTACATAATGCTTACGAAAACGGGTACGAGTTTGAATCTTGGATGAACTCCGGTATGGATCCATTCAGAATTTTAAAGGCTGCCACAAGCACAAATGCTGAAATTCTCGGGCTATCTCATTTGATCGGAACCATAGAACCCGGAAAACTTGCAGATATTTCCGGTTGGAAACGAGATTTATTAAAAGATCCGAAAGCTCTGCTGGACTGTGCTTTTGTTATGAAAGAAGGTCAAACATATGAAACCGTCACCGTAGAGTAAAAACGTCAAAGAAAGGATGGATTAACATGACGAATGACAAAACAGATATAACCACCAATATGACGAAGCAATCTGAAAAAGTACGAATATCCGGCTATATTTCCCTGGTCCTGGCTATTATTTTCTTCTCCGGTTTATTACAAAATCAAGACAATTTTTTTAAATTCTTTGATTTTACAAATATTCTGGGAACCTTCGGAAACTTAGGGGAACTACCGGAAAATGCCGGAACTTTGGCAGCTAATTTCCGCGGTGTAAACGGTACCGGTGTCCGTGACGGATTTTTATTTGCACTCACCCTGACGCCTGCTGTTATGCTTGCCCTGGGCGTTGTAAAAATCGTGGAAGATATGGATGGATTAAAAGCCGCACAAAAATTAATGACTCCCCTCCTTCGTCCGCTTATGGGAATCCCCGGAATCTGCGGACTGGCATTAGTTGCAAGTTTACAGTCTACCGATACCGGCGCATCTATGACTAAGGAGTTGTATGAAAACAAAGAAATCAATGAAAAAGAACGTCTCATCTTTGTTGCTTTTCAGTTTTCCGCCGGAGCCTGTTTAACAAACTATCTATCCAGCGGTGCGGCACTGTTTCAATTTTTGGAAGTTCCCATCATTGTACCTCTTATCATTATTTTAGTATTTAAATTAGTCGCAACCAACATCATTCGCTTCTATACCGTGCGATTTATAAAGGGAAAGGAGGACGTATAGATATGAAAGAAAATACGAATCTTATTACCAGCTTTGTAACCGGCGCCCGCAAAGGTTTCAACATGTCTATGAACAATATGCTCCCAAATGTACTTTTTGCATTTGCCATGATACAATTACTTAATTTAAGTGGTTTGTCCGATCTTATCGGAAAAATCTGCGGACCTTTAATGGGAATTATCGGACTTCCCGGAATCGCAGCAACAGCCGTGATTGCCGGAATCCTTTCCTCAGGCGGCGGACTCGGCGCTACAGCCAGTCTTGCACTCAATGGACAGATCACCAACAGTGACGCTACCATACTTCTGGTGGGCATATGTCTCTTCGGCGCTGCCATTCAATATATGGGCAGAATTCTTGGAACTGCCGATGTGGAAAGTAAACATTACGCTGTTCTATTTGCAGTAAATATCGGAACGGGTTTTCTGGCAATGTTCGTAACAAGTTTTATTGTCGGAAGATAAACGATAAAAGACAACATTGACAGTTCATACTGAAAATAACAGGGGCGCTGTTTTCAAGAAACAGCGCCTCGTTTTTATGATCTCTCTTCTTTTTTATCCTGTCCTTCTACCATGTGAACTTCTCTGCAAAATAAGCATCTAAATCTTCAATTTTGATTCTTTCCTGCTCCATAGTATCACGATCACGAACGGTAACTGCTCCGTCCTCCTCAGAATCAAAATCATATGTCACGCAGAAAGGTGTACCGATCTCATCCTGTCTACGGTATCGTTTACCGATATTTCCACGGTCGTCAAATTCACAGTTATACTTCTTACTGAGCATCTGATAAACTTTCTCAGCCCCCTCATTTAACTTCTTAGAAAGTGGAAGCACACCGACTTTCACAGGTGCAAGTGCCGGATGGAAATGAAGCACGGTCCTTACATCTCCGCCCTCTAATTCTTCTTCGTCATATGCACTACAAAGGAATGCAAGCACCATACGGTCTGCTCCAAGTGACGGCTCGATGACATATGGAAGATATTTTTCCTTTTTCTCATCATCAAAGTATGTCAAATCCTGTTTGGATACATTCTGATGCTGTGTCAAGTCAAAGTCGGTTCTGTCTGCGATTCCCCAAAGTTCTCCCCAGCCAAACGGGAATAAGAACTCAATATCTGTTGTCGCATTACTGTAGTGGCTTAACTCCTCCGGTGAATGGTCGCGGTAGCGGAACTCTCCCTCTTTAATGCCAAGTGTTGTCAGCCAGTCAAGGCAGTATTTCTTCCAATACGCAAACCACTCCAGGTCTGTCCCCGGCTCACAGAAAAATTCTAATTCCATCTGCTCAAACTCTCTGGTACGGAAGGTGAAGTTACCCGGCGTAATCTCATTACGGAAAGATTTACCGATCTGGCAGATACCAAACGGAATTTTCTTCCTGGAAGTACGCTGTACATTTTTAAAGTTTACGAAAATACCCTGCGCAGTTTCCGGACGTAAATAAACAACGCTCTTTGCATCTTCTGTAACACCCTGAAATGTCTTGAACATCAGGTTAAATTCACGAATTTCCGTAAAATTATGTTTTCCACAGGTCGGGCACGGAATATTATGCTCTGCAATATAAGCCTGCATCTGCTCCTTGCTCCATCCGTCAATGCTGTCTCCAATATCCAGACCATGCTCCTTTGCAAAGTCCTCGATCATTTTATCCGCACGAAAACGCTCGTGACATTCTTTACAGTCCATCAAAGGATCGCTGAATCCGCCAAGATGTCCACTTGCTACCCATGTCTGAGGGTTCATCAGAATCGCACAGTCAATCCCCACATTATACGGAGATTCCTGAACGAACTTCTGCCACCATGCTTTTTTTACATTATTTTTAAGCTCCACTCCGAGATTTCCGTAATCCCATGTATTGGCAAGACCACCGTAAATCTCAGACCCCGGATATACGAATCCTCTTGATTTCGCCAATGCAACGATTTTGTCCATAGTCTTCTCTACTGCCATGCTCATTCCTCACCTTCCATTTGTATACTTAATAATTGCTACTTATTATACCGTTTTATCTATAAGTTTTCAAGCGTTATTCCACAATTGTTTCCAGTATTTCCAAGGATTTAAACCGTTTCCCCACATACTCCTCAAAATACTCTGTCACAACCGCCGACAGCTCTTCTAAAACCTCATCTTTCACAAGAAATGTATATAATTTCTCGATCGATGAAGACACAATATACTGCATCGTATATAAAGTAGACGGTAAAAGCTCCCGGCCATCCTTAACATGTACGCTGCACTCTTTACACAAAAGCCCGCCCTTTTGAACACTGAATACTTTCTCCCGTCTCTTATCGCCACAGCAAACACACTCAAACACCTGAGGCGCTTCTCCGTTAATACTGATGATCTTCAGTTCATATATGTAACGAATCAGCACATTGGGAAGCTTCGGATTCACAAGCGCCCGAAGCGTCTGATATAAAAGCTTCAAAAGCAACGTCTCATCATTGGCTTCCTTTCCATAATAATTTGCCAGATCCAAGAAATAAAATCCATAATACGCCCCCTCCACATCCATCCTAAGTTCCTCAAAATAATTGGAAATAGAGGCCGACATCAGCGTATAAGATGTCCGCCCCTCATAAACGGTAAACTGACCGAAGGAAAATGGGCAGGTCACACCCACAAGCGCACTGCTTGGCTTTCTAGCCCCCCTTGCAAATGCAGAAATCTTCCCCCGTTCTTTTGTAAGAATCACAATCCGTCTGTCATATTCCCCGATAGCTGTAGCTGCAAGTACCATGCCTGTCACCGTGATCTGATTCACCATTTGCCTCACTTTCATGCCTGTTTAACACATTTTTACAGATTTCCATGCCTTTATAATAAAGATAATCTTCAATCTTTCCGGTCTCCCAAAAACGATTCCAATAGATTTCTTCCATGTCATCACCTCATCCTCTGTTGATAAGATTAGGTTGTCCAGAAAGAGTACCTTTCTATTCTTCGTCTCTGTATCCAAAATTTTTCATTAAAAATTCACTGTCCCGCCAGTCCTTTTTTACTTTCACCCAAAGTTTAAGATTTACTTTGCATTCCAGCATTTTCTCAATCTCAAACCTGGCGGTGCTGCCGATTTTTTTCAACATATTTCCTTGTTTACCAATAATTATCCCCTTGTGAGAATCTCGTTCGCAAATTATAGTTGCATCTATATGCATAACTTTATTACGTTTTTTCATCTGTTCGATGGCAACCGCAATACCATGAGGAATCTCTTCATTCAGGCTATGAAGCGCCTTTTCACGAATCAATTCCGCCACAATCTGGCGCTCCGGCTGATCTGTAACAGTATCCTCATCATAAAATTGCGGACCATACGGCAAGTATTTCATCACAACCTTCAAAAGCTCATCCGCATTATCTCCATTTCTTGCAGAAACAGGAACAATGTCTGCAAAATCGTACACGTCTTTATATGCATTGATCGCTGCCAGCACATCCTCCGTCTTTACACTGTCAATTTTGTTGATGACCAATACCACCGGTGTTTTTACCTTTTTCAACTGTGCGGCGATGTGCTGCTCTCCCGCTCCGATAAACGTTGTCGGTTCCACAAGCCAGAGTACCACATCCACTTCATTCAACGTACGCTCCGCCACATTCACCATATACTCTCCGAGTTTATTTTTCGCCTTGTGAATGCCCGGTGTATCTACGAATACAATCTGCCCTTCCTCTGTAGTCAGTACTGTCTGGATACGATTTCTTGTTGTTTGAGGCTTCTTCGATGTAATGGCAATTTTTTGTCCTATCAAATGATTCATCAATGTAGATTTTCCCACATTCGGGCGTCCGATCAAGGTGACAAACCCTGATTTATAGTCATTTTTCATACTTATTCCCCTTCACTTTTGTAATTGAGGACGTAGTAAAGTTTAAAAAGGCTACGTCCCCTGTTAAAAACTTGTCAAAGTTTTGAACAGGTCTTTTTCTTCTTCTATCTTCTCTTCACTTCCGATGACGCAAATCTGTTCTGCTTTCATCATCGCCTCTACAACCTGTGCCAGATGGCGGATGTCTTCTGGCTCTGCCTCCAAAATTTCCCGCCGCTCTTTGGCAATCATTTCTGCACTTACTTTGTTCATGTAGAGGTTCATAGACCGGTCTCCCTTTGCGGCAGGTGTCATAGGCTGGTCAATATTGCTCATCGTTCCGATAATGTATTTTGTCATATCACGGTCACTTACTGTGAAGTTTTCCAAGTACTTTGCTACACCTTCGTAAATCTCCATCGTACGTTTCAGATTCGGATCGCGATATGATACGAAATAGCCGTCTCCAATACGTGTAAAATTGCTCATACAACCATATGCCCCGCCTTTTACACGGACATTCTGCCACAGATATTCATAACTTAAAATAACCTTTAAAATCTGTAATGCACCGGTATAAGACGCTCCTCCGTCTATAAAGTTTCCGGTTCTCGCCACATACTGTACTTTAGATGCAGTCTTAAATCCCTCGTTTTTCTTCTGACAATGAATAACGCATCGTTCTTCCTCGCAGATTTCTTTTGTTTCCTTATCCGGGAATGCCTGATCCAGCTTGTCTTTTAACTTGCGGATCATCGCCTCCACGCCATCAAGCCCCTCTTTTGCAGCAGTGTAACTAAACATCAGATGATCGGCTCTGAATATTTTTCTCACTAACGTTTCAAGGCAACGTACAAGATTTTCTTTTTCTTCCTCGAAATTCTCTTCAATCTGTTTCACTTTCTCGAAAAATTCAATTCCACTTGTCATATCTTTCCATTTTGCCGACGGTGATGCGTAAGACATTGCGCGAAGTGCGGCTGTCGTATGCCCCGAGGACTGGAATTTCATCAAAAGTCTGGATTTCAACATAGCAAGGATTTCCTTCAGCCGCTTTGTATCACCCAGTTTTGATTCTGTCAGAATCTCCTCCGTCATCTCTAATGCGATTGGAAGTTTCTCGTACAACGCTTTCATCTTCACTTCAAACGTTGCCTTAAATTCTTTCTCACGCACTTTCGTCACATCTGAATATAACTCTAAAGAAGTCCCAATTCCTCCCGTATGCATATTAATTTCATTAAACAACTCGCCGTACTCATAGTGAGCGGTATCGATAATCCCAAGTACCGACTGCAAAATCCCTACATACGGAAGCATTTCTTCCGAAACTCCAGATAAATCAAACATTGCATCCAGATAACCGATACCATTCGTCTCCACCTCGTGGAAAATAACAGGAACTCCCGCAAGGCTCATTTCCTCATTGATGATCGGCTCGATCTCTCTGGAAATATCTTCTCTTTTGAGCACCGGGATCTTCCCCAAATCTTCCTCGCTGTCCTCCGCAGACTGGTACTCTTCTAATGCCTCTGTGCGCGCCGCCAGCTCTTCCTGCTCTTCTTTGCTGAGGCTGTTTTTATAGATCTGAAGACGCTCTTCCAATTCTTTATCCATACGGGCAGTACGTCCCTTTTCTGGCTTTACGATAACAATAGCTCCATGCGTGTTTTCCAGAACATATTTCTGGATCAGATTCTCGTAATATCCGGTTCCCACCTGCTTTTTCAAAAATTCAAAGGTATCCAGCGCTTCAATATGGATAAACGGCTTCTCGTCATCATAGAGCCAACTGTCCATAAGCTGGAGTCCATACATAAGCCCTTTCGGATAATTTCCGAAATCCGCCTCACGATAACGAAATTCATGATAATTAATGCCTGCCTCCAATGCTTTCTTGTCAATTCCTTCTTTCACAATGTCTCCAAGCACATCCTCGATCATTTTCACAAACGCTTCCTTTTGTTCTGCATTTGCATTTTTAGAAACAACAGAAAAGATCGGCTGATAAATCCCATTGTCATAAGACCCCATAATGTCTTTTCCAATCCCGGCATCTGTAAGCGCTTTTTTTAGCGGCGCTCCCGGTGCAGAAAGCAGGGCATAATCCAAGATCTGGAACGCTAAATACAATTCTCTGTCAAGACTCGTTCCAATTACCTTATTGTAAGAAAGATACGTATTATCTTCCTCTGATTCCTCACTGGCAATGGAATATGCAATCTCCTTTTCTTTCATTTCCAAAAAAGGTTGTTGCAGACAGATCTCAGAATCTACCGGATTCCTGTCAAAAGCGGAAAGATATTCCCTGTCCAGCCAATCTAATTTTTCTTCAATATCCAAGTTACCGTACAGATAAATGTAGCTGTTGGACGGATGATAATACTTTCTGTGAAAGTCTAAAAACTGCTCGTACGTAAGCTGCGGGATCACTTCCGGATCTCCGCCGGATTCATTTGCATAAGAAGTATCCGGGAATAATGTATTCAACACCACTCTGTCCAACACACCCTCTGGAGAAGAAAATGCACCTTTCATCTCATTGTACACAACACCGTTGTATTTTAATTTATCCTCGACAGATTCTAGCTGATAACTCCAGCCCTCCTGACGAAAAATCTCTTCATGCTCATAAATATTCGGATAAAGCACCGCGTCCATATAGACATGCATCAGATTCTGAAAGTCCTTGTCATTGCAGCTTGCCACCGGATAGACTGTTTTATCCGGATAGGTCATGGCATTTAAAAAAGTATTCAGAGAACCTTTCACCAACTCTACAAAAGGATCTTTCGCCGGAAAATTTTTAGAACCACACAGTACGGAATGCTCCATAATATGCGGAACTCCCGTACTATCTGACGGTGGTGTCCGAAAACCGATACTGAACACTTTGTTATTATCATCATTCTCTATATATACAATTCTTGCTCCGCTTTTCTCATGGCGCAGGAGGTATCCTTTTGCTTTTATACCCTCAAGATTTTCTTCTTTTAACAATTGATAGTTTTTGACATCCGTAATACCCATATATTATAATTTCTCCCTTCTTCATGAGTTTAATTCCCTGTATCATTTTATTGTACCTAATTTTTCCCATTCTCACAAGCTGTTAATCCCCATTTTTAATATAATCGGTCTATAAGTTGCAAAAAACTGCCCTGTTTCTTTCACAAAACAGGACAGTTTTTCATATTCCTTCGATCATTCATGCGTTGCATCATTTGACGGCGCTACTGGTCTTGTATTCGCCACATTTCTATTTCTGCCTCTTTGATTTATCCTTTCCTCATTTATACGTCTGGAGTTTTTAGTCATCCTTGCATAAATCAAATCACTTTCGAGAACTCTGTAATATTCCTCCAGTGTAATGATCAATTTCCAGATTATTTTATTTACATGTGGATGTTTGGTATTTTCGGAAGCCGTAACTACCCTCTTCGCATTCTCGATCACATCCGTAATCTGCCTCTGCAAGTCTTCTAATAATTCAAATTTTAAGGTTTCATGAGTTGAGGCATCCAATCGTCTTTCATTATTTAAAATACCTTCGCGCATAGCTGAAATTCCATTTGCCGCTTCCAATTTTGTAACTACTCTGTCTACAGCCGCAGATATTCCAGGCAAGCGTCGGTTGCCGCCGTCTTGTCCGATCGCCTCCTGTATCTCTCTCTCAAAAAGCCGGACGGTAGGCACCATATCTGACGAAATTTTCGGATAACTCTCCCTTTCAAACTGTGCGCCTATATCCTTACGTTTAATAATTTCTGTTCCTCCGTCATGATTCTGACCGGCGCTTCGCTTTATCGCCCCTGCTGCCTGTACCGGTCCCAGCATATGATCATATAGATCTGCCGGAACTCGAGCCCCTACCAACTTACTCATGGTCATGGCAAAATCATTACAATTCGCAGATACCAGATTATAGTTAAACCTTCCGTGAAATTTAGGTATTGCGGACAGCAATATACGCGCGCGTTCACTGTCAATGGGAGTTTCCGTACTGGCGGTAACCATATGCTCCGAATCATTCATCAATCTTCCGTCGCCACCTTCGCCTCCGGAATTCTTCCCCATTGCGGTACTTCCGGCTCCATAGCCGACGACGATTCGTTTTCTTTCAACACCAAGTCTCGCAATTTCCGGATCCTCATTATAAATCTCTGTCTGAGCCTCATCATTTACTGCTGTAAAACGAAGTCCGATAAAACTGTGCATGGCTCCTACCTCTTTTCCAAAATAAGAGTGTGTTTCAAAAACAGGTTTTTTTTCAACCGGCTCCTTTGACCACGATTTCACCCAATCCCTGCTCGAACCCCATCTTCCCACAGCTTCTTCTACCTTTCTACGCGCCAGCCCGTTTGATACTGCCGGTGCGATATGGGGATTGATCACCCGATTGCCTGCTCCTGAAAGATCGGGGCGAAGCTCCTGAATTTCATCCGTAATTCCTTCTTCATCCCGACTTTTCAAGAAGTCGTCAAACATATTTCCACCCCTTGCCCGGTAAATCGGGGCATAATTCAAGGCTGTAAGTGTATTTCTCTGCGCAGGCGCTTCCTGTGTCTCTTCTCTTCTCCTTCTTCTAAATGGCCATGGCATACTTGTTCCTCCTTTATTTTTCATCCATCTTTTCGTTCATACGCTGCATCAAACCATTCAACAGACTTCCGTAAACACCAAAATCTCCGGATAACATCAGACTTCCTTCTTTTTGTCCCTCTTGAAAGACCGCTTCCAGAATATGTTTCATGCAAAGAACTCCTTCTGCTGCTGCCGCCTTATAACACGCATTCAATACGATGTTTTTAATCTGTGCTCCCGAAAGCGAAAACTGCGTTGCAAGATATTCAAAATCAATCTCTTCCTGAGGAACCTCATCATCCAGCATGGACTCCCACAGACTTTTCCGAAGCTCTTTCCCCGGCATGTAAAACGGCACATGGTAACGAAATCTACGCAGAAACGCACTGTCAATATTGGAAGCAAGATTTGTTGTCATCAGCACAATACCCGTATACTCTTCCATTCTCTGGAGCAAGTACGATACCTCTGTATTGGCATATTTATCTTTCGCATCCGTCACCTCGCTTCTTTTCCCGAAAAGCGCGTCTGCCTCGTCAAACAACAAAATCATATTACTTTTTTCCGCCTGATCAAACACTTCTTTTAAGTGTTTTTCAGTTTCTCCGATATATTTATCCGTAACCTGTGACAAGTCAATCCGGTATATATCCAAGCCCAGAGAAGCTGCCACAACCTGCGCCGCCATCGTCTTTCCTGTCCCCGGTGGCCCCGAAAACAGCGCTGAAACAGACCTGCCGTAAGAAATCTTTTTCCGCATTCCCCAACGATTTAAAACAGTAATCTGATGCTCTGCCTGATTACATATATCTTTCAAAAGGCTTTTGGGATAGGAAGGGAGCTTCAAATCCTCCCAAGTATACGCTCCTCGGATAATCTTCATGTTCTGATACCGTCCGTCGTCCAGAATCTGGTAGCACACTCGGAAAAGTTCCCGAATGTCTTCCACCCGAGTATTTCCGAGACTTACATACTGCTCCATCACCCGGTTCATCTGACCTGCCGTCAGATTCATTCTGGAAGCCAGCGCCTCTGCCGGAAAATCTCTCCTGTCTTCCAGATAAGCTTCTGCAAAATAATTCCAGAATGCGAGGCTTTCTTCCATATTATATTCTTCAATGCGCACCGTATAAACAGATCCATCAAACACAGCCGCCGCCTTAACTTCCGACCTGCCTGTAAGAAAAAGCGGTCTGTCAAAATACTGATATTCTCTTTCCACCTCTTTTAAAAATTCCTTTGGACAATTAAGAATTTCTCCTGATTTGGTAATGTCCATAATACAAAGCGCCCTTCCCGAAAGCTGGCAATCTCGCATTACCAAGCGCCAGACGTCCTTGTTAAGCCTCCCCTGTTCCTCCAGTTTATCATAAGGTATTGCCAACACTTGCCAACCGCTTTCCTTAGCTGTATAGCGAACAAAAAAACTCCTTCCGCTTCCCTTCTCTCCGCAGACATAAATGACCGCCTTTTCAGTCTCCTTTTGCAGAAAATGCACGGCTTCCTGTTTTTCCTTCTTCAATACAATCGATACCGGAAGGGGATCCTCAGGATACCATATCTCACAATATTCCCGCAAAATGTAGTCTATATCCGCTTCTCCCGAAAACCATGCCGCAAGATATGAATCCGGAAGAAAGGAGGCTTTCAGAAAATTCTGTTCTTTCATATCTGCAAGAAGTAAGTATTTTACCAACTGAAACGCCTCGTATATCTCCTGCACGTGTTCGATACTGTCTCCTTCCCGAAAGGCGAGAAACCATGCCTCTTCAATATTGGGCCCAGGAGGAAGTACTCCGAAAATCTCTTCCAAAGCCGCCAACACTCGCGGCTCCATACAGATCAGCATATAAAGCTGAAACGCGCTGACAGCAATTGCGTTTTCCTGTAAAAGATTAAAAATCCTTCGATACCGTATTGCCCATTCAGGCTTGTCCTCAAAAAGGAATTCCGGAAGCTCCTGATATTTCAGAAATTCTTCCTCCGTCAGGTCTTTCACAAGAAAACGACTGTAACGTTCAAACAGCTCTTCGTTTTTCTGTTGTGACAAATATAATGAAAGTTTAAACGCTGCCAGCGCCGCTATCCGTTTCATAAAAGATCTCCTTCCTATATAACGATCCTGCCTTCTGAAAGTTCGATTCTTCGGTGTTTCAGCCGCTCTACCTGCATCATGTCATGGGTCGCCACCACAACTGTAATTCCACGTTTATGAATTTTCTCAAATAAATCCATTACCTCTGCCGAGGACTTCGGATCCAGGTTTCCCGTCGGCTCATCGGCTAAAAGAAGAAGCGGATCGTTCACAATTGCCCTTGCAAGCATAACCTTTTCCTTCTCACCTCCGGAAAGCTGCTCCGGATAGCGTTGATACAATCCTGTCAGACCCAAAAAAGAAAGCAGCGACGTTACCCTTCGATTTGTATCTTTTTTTCTCCCATAAAGTATTTCTCTTGCAAAAGCCACATTCTCAAATACCGTACGATCGCTCAGAAGCTTCATATCCTGAAAAATAATACCCAGACTTCTCCTGTATTCCGGAATCTTTTTTCTGCTTATATTCGAAATGTCTTTTCCGTTTACAATAACCCTTCCTTCTGTCGGTGTAAAATCTCCTACTAACAGGCTGATTAATGTAGACTTTCCGGAACCGCTTTCTCCCGTAACGAACAAAAATTCTCCACGCTCCACAGACAGGCTTGCCCGATCAAGCGCTGTTATATTCGTATTTTTATAAATCTTTGTTACATTTTCCAGGCAAATCATTCCATACCTCCGCGTTATTATTCTTCAATCGTAAGAATATCAACGAATCCTGTCATTTCAAAAACCTCCATGACCATGTCTCCTACATTTTTCACGATCATTGTGCCCCCTTTGGACATCGCGGTTTTTTGTCCGATCATCAATGCACGAAGCCCCGCACTTGCAATATACTGCACATTTTCAAAGTCCAGCTCCACCGTTTTCATTTTTTGGAATGCAAGTAAAATCGCATTCTGTAATACATTACTGTTTGTAGCGTCTACTCTTCCTGAAATCTCCAAAGTAATTCTGTCTTCTTTTTTTAATTCTTTTACTTCCATGTTTTTGTCTCTCCTATCTCTGCTTCTGTTAAAATAATATTTTTATCTAGTACCATTCTCTTATCAAGAAATGCCACTTCTTCTTTTTTCAATTTTGCATTTGTATCCAAATAACAATACGTATCCATATTGCTTTTCTCGTCCAGAAAAACCAGATTCAACTTACACCTCACCGGGATAAACTGCTGTAAAAGGAAATATAACTGAGAACGCTTATTTTCTTCTACGAAATTTTTAATCAGCAAAGTAACACAATAAGGGTTGTTTCCATAAAGTATATTATAGTTTTTCTCCTCTGATGTCCCGATTCTTTCCTCCAACGTGTTTCTCTCCAGTATAATTGCTTTCTCCCCCAGAACAATCTCTGTCAAACGTTCCAACGACTTCCTTGTCCCACGCCATTTATTCAACTTATGTATTTCTTTTACAAATGTACGAAGCTTATCACCAGTGAGAAAGTTTCCTTCTATGTCCACCCCCATCCATTTTGCCAAAAGACATAACAATTCATCTGAGGCCGTCTCTAAATCAAGCACATTTTCTACTGTATCGATTTTTTCTTGAAAATCGTTATAAATGCTGGAAAAAATAGATATGTACCGATGAAAGAAGCTGTTCCACTCTCTGTAAACCTCCGGAAAAATGTTCATAAAATTATCTCCCGGAAGAACCATACGCATGTCACATAATTCTCCGCTTCCATTCCCGATCACCTCTATACAAATCCACAAATACCGTCCTCTGACATCATACAGCAAAAAATCTTCCTGATTCACGATAGAAACAGCGTCTGCTGTCCGAAACAACTCCAGCTTTATGTCTGCCGGGATCTCCGGATCACAAAGAAACGTGTCAATCTCTGTGAGTGTTCCTTTTCTCTCAAATACTTTCTGATTCAAAGCGAATGCCCGTATTACAAAAGCCATATCTGTCGATAAATGAATCCGGCTCTTGAACCTTCCCCAAGGATTGTCTTCGTCTACTCCGTCAAGGCAGCCCAAAAACAAATATCTCCGACCGACCTCCGGAAGTACTCTGACAACGCCGTCCGGCAGTATCTCCATCCCCTCCATGCAGGCTTTGGAAAGCCTGTTTTTCTGAATAGAATAATTTCTCACATAATTCATAGCTGCTTTCCTCCTAATAACTTCCTGCCTGTCCGGCATGTATATCCAAATAAAAATCCCCCGGATAACAAAGACAATCTTCTGCGGGATGAATATCCATTCCTTCTATTGTCGCCAGATTATGATTCTGTGGATAAAGCGCCAGATTCTGCATAGAATCAATACAGTCTAACCGGTCCAGCTCATAAAACAATTCCTCGAACCGAAGTATATCTCCGAAATTGTGGGAGCCGTTCCGATAATCCAGATGTTTTCTGAGAACCTCCTCTATCTTCTCCCGGTAATGCGCATAGTGACGTTTTACATAAATCACGCCGCGCACATCAATCCCTACATACTTTGGATCTACAAATCGTATCCGCGTAGTCAAAAGCCTGCGATATTCAAAATATTTTTCCAGCATATTTCTATAGAGCGGTGTGAGTTTTGGAAATTCTTCTTCTGCCCACGGTTTTATAATGATCCGCACTTCATTTTTTCGATAGTCCATGACCGCCCGTACCTTCTGGATACAAAGTCCCGATATTTTCTGCACCATCTCTTCATAATCTTTTGCACAAACCGCAGCCTCCGGTCTTTTCATTTCATTATAAAATCTCTGTACCGCGGATTCCGTAGATTCTTTCAGAAGCCCTCCGACACCCGGCGCCGGATTCTTAAATACAAACTCTCCCTGTGGCAACCTTGTAATAAATTGATTATTCGCTCTTACATTTCCCTCCTCTCCACTGTAAGCAGACAATCCTGCAAGAAATAACTCGGCGTCGATAAAATCCCCCGCATCGAGAATCTTGATTTTCCCTTCTGTCTCTAAAAGTTCATATTTTAAATCTCCCTCTTCTCTTTTTCCGGGTTTAACAAAATCAAAGCAAGCGTCCCCATACTCGTCCTGCCTCTTTGCCAAAAGACAGAAGTTATCCGGTACAATATGCACAGCCGGAAGCTCTATCTCCTGATCGTCATATCCGTATACTGTACCCAATTCATATCTTTGCATCATTTCTTCATTATATATAACAATACGGACCGCATCCTTTACCCTCGCCGGACCATATCGAAATCTTTCTCTGTCAAATTCAAGAGAAATGCGATTTTCATCCTGAAATTGAAGCTGATAATAACGTCCCTCTCTGCCTGTTTCATCATACGGATAATATCGCCGGTAAGATTTTCCTTCTCCTTCTCTGCAAAACACCCGAAAATATCCGTCTTTCAATAAATTACATTGAATTTCCACCTTTTTACTTTTTCTGCAATTTTTCACGATACAACTGGTATTTCTCTGTACCGCTTCTAAAAGGAAGCCATGTACTGAAAGAATACGGGGTGGAATATCGTAATCTACTTTTTTCAGAACTCCGCGGATACAATATCCCTTTTCGGGCAATTCTTCATACACTGCCGGTTTACGGATTCCACGAAAAACAAGCTCACCGTCTGTCAAGAAAGCTCCTGTCATATCTCTGCACTGAATATCCTGGAATCCTTCCTCCGTATAACACTGCCATGATATTTTTGCGAATCGGTTATTTACAGATTCTACAAATGCGTTTCTATATGGCGTCTTTACCGTATGTACATAAAAATGAAGTTCTTTTTCTTCCGGAATGGAGTCCATAATAAAATACACCGCATTTCCTTCTTCCGGACGATCCCCGAATATTCTGACACTCAAAGGTACTTCTGGATTCAAAAGAACCTCTGCGTTCAAAAGCTCTCCGTGGTTCAACCCATAAACCCCCAGCAGCCTGTGTCCTCCTGCTTTACACATCCGTTCCGTTTCGAAAGTAAGCTCGCCCACATGAAATTGTTGATTACCAGGAAATGTAATTTCCTCTTTCAGATGTTCGGCGGATAGAAGTACTCTCGCACATCTTCCCGGATATGGCGCAATACCTGCAAGCCCCAGAAGCCTTTTCGTCACTTCTGAAGACGTCTTGTCCATCTGTGACTGCTGAAGCACATGAAAAGCCGTTAAATTTTCAAGAATCGTAATGCCCGGATCTGATGAATTAAAGTTCGTCCACTCAGAGGAATACATAGGAATTCTTTGAAGCGCTTCTTCCATCCACTCCTCATATGTTTTATCCGTCTGTTTCTTCATGTCCAGCATGGCAGTCCTCCTTACGTTAAGATATGTATTTTATGTCTGCCGCTCTTGCAAATAAAGAACGGCGATTTTGGAATTTTATCCAGTTCCCTTTCGCATATGCCTGTTTTTTTCATATATGTTCCAGTGATCATAATATTTTTTATGTGCACATCATGAACAGATGCATGAAGCCTCATAAGAATCTGTGCTGTATCCGGCAGCATACCGATTTGCCATCCCGAACCAGATCCTCCGGAAACCGGGTCCAGAAACATCTGTAGCATCTTTGTCAATCGGTTTTGTATCTCAAAATTTTCCTCCTGTCCGTCACCTTTCACCCACAATTCTACGGAAATTTCTACCGGAATAGGCTGTATGATCGAAAGCTTATCTCTTTCTATAGTCATCTCACACTTAGAATATAATTCTCCCTTAATCCCTGCCGCTTCCCGTATAAAGGATCGGGAACCTTCTATAAAATCTTTCATCAAAACAACAAGACAAATATGCTCGGGCGAAACCTTTCCCTCCAGTGTTTCTCCCACGATACAAGACACCTTGTCTATGTTTTGCGATATAGCTTTTATTTCTCTGATATAATCCATTTTGGTAAGAAGCCTGTGGCGGTTACTCATTAAGCCGGCGCCTCTTTGCAGCACCGCATCCAGCGCCTCCTGATCGGTTCCTCCAAATGCCGGCAGAGGATTATAAAAGCTGCCATAGAAGTGGACATTAGAGACGAAATCAACAATTTCTCCCGCCCCCACATTTCCATTGCTTCCATCACACACTTTGACATTCGCAAGAAAAGAAACACTATTCGTCACTCCCGGGATCTTCACATGCACTCCGCCGCCAAACCTCACTTTATTATGAGATCTGTCCAAAATATAATGTCTATCTTTTGGCCCGGAGTTTCCGAAATCTTCTACCTCTTCCCATTTCACAAAGAAATCCTGAATATTCCCTGACATATCGTATTCTGCCCGCGCTTTCTCCGGGCACATTCTCAGCATTTCATTCATCTGCTCCATAGAGCAACAATCTCTTTCATTCACCCAAATATCTGCATCGAGAATATTTCCTTCTGTCAGAGTAAAAGACATATCCGGCTGGATCTGTTCCACATAAAATTCTTCTTCGTCCAGCGTCTCAACATTGTTGACCAGTACCCCATTCAAACAAACTTTTTTCAAAACCGGATGACAAGCGGTATCCTTCTTTATTCCGTCCTTGCCTGTTATCCGAAGCCAGTATCTTTCCACTCCTCCCAATGTTGTTCCGGCAAAGTCCTCCGGCGGCATAAAGCATATAATTCCCGTATGAGAAAAACCGTCTGTTCCGTCCAAGATTTTCATCCTTCGAAAGCCGTGCTTTGTGGAATATTCTGCTGATAATTTTATTCCCTCGAATCCTGTATTCTGATCAAATTCAAAATACATCATAATCGGACCTTCCTTAAGCCTCTGTTCAAATCCAAAATAAATTGCATCTTCTTCATGTACAGACGGACAAAATACCGTCATCGGCTTTCTTCTCCTATAGTCATCTGTCAGATCCTTTCTCATAGTTCCCCACAATCTTTCCAGATACTGCGGTCTTTCGAATTTCCCCTCATAGCTGTAGCTGATTTTCAGCTGCTCTATCACCGGGCAGGTATGGTTGCACGGAGTCATATAGCAATTATCCGCTTTTAGCAAGCGAACACGCAGACACCGTCCTTCATAAGAGCCTGTCTGTATAGGCTTCCAATCCTGCGGACATAAGAACTTTATCTCATAATCGCCCTTCCTCCCGGCTGAGAACATTCTCGTACAATCGGTCTCACAAACCAATCGTTTCCACCCAGTTCCGTTATAATATTCCAATGCGATTTCTTCCACATTTGTCTCTGCCGGAACAAACTCTATCTGATGGGGCGGCTTCCGTTTGATCAGGCTTAAATCCTGTTCCTGCCCTGCTGTGATCAAGCCTGTAGTATATACTGCAAAAGCCGCTCTAAAATGTATCCGGATGACAGAATTTCCCTTTGAAAAATAACTGTCATCTCCAATATAACACTCTTTGAACAGTTGAAGCGTATTTCCGAACAATTCGAATTTTCCGGTATCCTTATCTGTAATTCCATCTCCCACATAAGACGCGTTATGTGCCTCTCCTGCCGAAGATACAAGGATTTCGTCCAAAACGATTTGATGCTCTGGCGGTTTTACCGCTTCCAGAATAAGCACCGGCTCTACAGGCTCCTTTCTTCCGATCACAAGAGTATCTGACAAAAGTTCTACTTCTTCTGCCTCCAGAAGTGCATCTGTTCCGGGATAGAGAATTTTGAATTCTTTTCTCATGATTCTGTCTGCAAGATCTTCTCTTCCGATGAGCTTCAAATAGATTTTATCATTTTCTATATCAAAAATATGTGTATGAGCGATCACCAGCCCATTCTTTTCAATCCCGGTTTCCGGATAAGAGAACAACGATACCGAATTAAAATCGTCTTCTCCCTTCGGGATATTTTCTTCAAAATAATCTTGACGACTAAATTCACCAAATATCGGTACGATCACACCGGTATTTGCCTCCGTCTGAAGACAGTGTGTCATCTCCGCGGAAGTTATAAAACAATCTGTCATCGTTTCGAACACAATATTTTTTTCCTCGCCTGCTGCCGAAAGCCTTGTTCCTTTTTTCAGGCGGATTCCTCCGTCACTACTCTGCGCAGGCTCAAAGACAATATATGCCTCTGCCGGATGGGCTGATTTTGGCGATACCCTGAGCATATTCATGTAATCCATCCGGAACTGTTCTATCTGCCTGTTATATTTGTGAATGTTCCACTCTGCCTGTTCTGCAAAAAGAAGCGCTATCGTAGAGCCAATGTCCGGATGTTTCTCATCAAAATTCCACTCCGGAGTATAAGACGCCGCCAGTTTTACAATCTCTTTTTTTATATCCGCAGCACTTCTGCCATCCAATTTAAACTGTCTGGAATCTGTTGTTTTCTTCATCTTCTTCACCCTCTGTATCTAAATAAAACGGAAATACCATATTATCCTTCCTATTTCCTTCTGCAAGCGTGTAAGAAATATTCACAAGCAAACACCCCTTATCTGCTCTCAGCACTATATCAATATCCACATCCACAATTCTGGGTTCTTGTGTCAGAATATCCTCGCGGATGTCTTTAGACATCATCGTCATCATCGTGTCTGTCATATCCATAAATGTATACTCCACAATAGTACTTCCAAAAGACGGTCTTGCCATTCGCTCTGTCTTCTGCGTCATTAAGATCAAGTAAACAGACTCCTTTACTGACTGTGTTCCCACGGAAACATCAAATCTTCCTGTAGCAGGATTTACCTGTAGCGGAAATTTCATTCCTGTTCCAAGAACCTTTCTATCTTCCATGCCTCATCCTCCGTTCTTTCTTACACACCTTATCCAATCTTGATCAAACTTCCTTCTACCGTCGTCTGTCCGCCGCTTGAAAGCTTTGCCTGACTTCCTCCTTCTAATGTAAGTCCGGCAGCCGCTTTTAAACTGCCGTTTCCGTCAGTTTCTATTTTCACATTTTTGCTTGCTTTCTCCTGTAAAGTGTTACATTTCACATTGATGGCGCCATTTTCCCCATTCATAACAATCTCGATACTGTCTCCTACCTTTATCGTCAGCTTCTTCTCTGCAAGAATCTCCATCTGTCCCTTTTCTGTTTTAAGGATAATTGCATTCTTGTTCTCTTTATCCCGGATACTGATCTGATTCTTCTCATTATCCAGCTCCATACAGTGTAGCTCTTTTGCCGTCTGGATCAGAATCTGATCCTTGTCCCCTTCCTCGCTCTCATTACTATCCACAAAAGTAAGCGAAGAGCCATGCTTTGTCCGAATTCTCTTGTATTGGTTTTTCTCATCTGCCGAGGAGGAAACAAGCTTTGAACTGTCCCTCGGAATACAGCCGATCACAAACGGTTTTTCTATATTTCCCTCTTCAAAAGCAACCAATACCTGATCCCCGATCTCCGGCAGAAAATAGTGCCCCCATTTGTCACCGCCTGACGGCATTGCGACTCTCACCCATTTCAGTACGTTTGCATTTTCATCTCTTACCGGAATTCGGACACATACCCTTCCCGGCATTTCTTTATCATAATTTTCTGTCACAATTCCGGTAAGAAGTCCCATGATGCGGTTTTCTCCCGTTTCCGTCTTCGTAATCTGCCTTGATGTGATCTCATCCATAATATCATACAAGCCCATACTCAATTGCTCCTTTATCTTGGTTCATAATTCATTGCGCACGTTTTCCCTTCTAAATAGGTCTTAAAACCTTCTTCCCCTCGGAGAACATGCCTTACCGTCTGAAGATAGAAACTGTTGTCCGCAGGTTCTCCAAGCGCCGTAATCTTGATAAATCTTCCCGGTACAAGCTCCGGAAGTCCGACACACTTACATTCTGCACTTCCCAGACGATACGAAATCTGTTCTGCCAGAAATGTCGCGCGGTTTTTTGCCTCTTCCGCTGAAGAAATTGTCGGATCTGTATATACTTTTACGCTCCCTTTCAGAAGCGCTTTGGCATGGCTTCCTCCTGACACCTTGTTGTTGAGTTTCTCCTTCGCCTGAATCGCCTGCCCCTTCCCGTTGTCCATTCCTCTTACCTCAACTTGGCCGGAAAGGCCGGTAATATCATAACCGATGTCAAATCCGAGAAGCCCTGTTCCCGGTCCCATCTCCATCAAAATTTCTTTATTTTTCTTCGCTTTCCGAAAGTAAACCGTATTACAATGCGCGAAAAATTCATAGTTATATCTTTTCGCTGCCCTCACGACAAATTCATAATCACTTTCATTTGTAACCTCAATGGTTCTGGTATCAGAACCCTTACCGCCTTCGGACGCCCTTTTATCCGGGGTATCGTCAATCTCCAAAGACATCATTCCGTACTGTTGCATTTTATTATAAGCGGTTCTCGTAAAAAGCTCTTTTACTGCTTCTGAATAGCATTCTGCTTTTAACTGTTTCGCAAAACCTCCCGCCATCATAATCCCTTTAATATCCATCGCTGTAACCTGTACATAAGGATGACTTTCATTTTCATATATAAAATTTACTCTTGTGATCACTCCCAAAAACACTGTTCTGGTCTGATCCAGATAACCAAGGCTGAGTTCTACTTTAGAACCAAGCTGCACATATTTTTTCAAACTGTCCAATTCAAACTTTGATGTATATTTCGAAAAAACATTGTAGATACAAAAAGTCGCCATAGACGCTTCGAATCCGCAAGTCAACTCTACTTCAATGTCATTCAGTATAAATGCATTGTTATTCTCTGAAAAATCCCTCTCCGCTACTTTAAGCACTGCTACCGGATGCTCAAAATCATGATATATTTTTTTCAAATCCTCATAGTTATATGCCGCCATTTACTGTCCCCGCCTTAAATATTCAGCTTTAAAATATTTACTGTACTCTCATATTGTTCTGTCTGCTTTTCTTTCTCTTCTCTTTTTCCCGACAGTCTCACGAATTTCTTCCATGCATCCTCCCAGTAGGTTTCCTCTGACGTATTGGTTCTGTTATCCGAATCTGCCTGTGCCTGACAGATAGACAAACTGACTTTTGCTAAAATCGGATTCCCTTTCGCGTTAAACATTGTATATTCCGCATTCACGTCTTCAAGCTCTCCTTTGAAACTCATACCGCCCCAGACAAACTCCACCTGCTTTGTCGCCACCTGCATTACAAGAGACAAAAGTCCGTCTACTTGACGCTGCACGGAACATTCATTGTTCTGTGTCCTCGTCTTATTGTCTGCCGAAGAAATTCTTTTTTTCCCGAGAGCCTCCGCAATACTCTGCTGTTTCGTATAACTCAAAAATGCATCTTCCGTCTCTATGGCCTCAAAGATCAAGTCAAAACTAAGCGTTGTTTCCGGAGGCAATATAGCGCTCATGTGTGTGCCGATTCCCGCTTCTCCCGGTCCGTCCTCTTCGATCAGTCCTGCCCTTGAAGAAAAGGACAGGCTGGACGGATTATATTGCACCGGCATATCGTAATAGTCCACACTGTCTCGTGCACTGCTATTCAATTTCCCGATTCTTAATACTGCTTTTTGAACTTCCACACTGTTCCTCCACTATTTTTTCAGACTGTTTGTCAAATTCACATAATGTTTGTGCCACTGTCCCATATTGCCCTGCTCTAGATTTTCATCCATACATAAAATTACAATCTGAACCTCGGCACGTATCGGAGAGCCGTCAGGATTAAACATCGTATATTCTGCCTGAAGCGTATTCAAATATCCACTGTAGCTTAAATTTCCCCAGATAAATCTTACTTTTCTTTTATATTCGCTTCTAAGAGCTGCCATCAGCCCTTCCACCTGACTTCGTACCGTACGCTCTTTCTGCTGTTTTCTAGTACCGCGGGCATTTAAAATCTGCTGTGGTGTTTTCAAGTAATTACCCGCTCTCTGTTTTACTTTCCCCGGATGTAGAACTTCATATTCTGACTGAAATGCCTCCTCATTATCCGTATCGTCAAAAATCAATTTAAAATACACTCTGGCACGCGAAGACAGTGAATTCGTTGCAATTGTCTTTCCGGTACCGGAAACATCTGTGAGATAACTGTTAGAATCCTGCTGCCCTTCTGCTGTAATCCGAAGCTCGGCAGGATTAAACTGTACCACAAAGCGGACGACCTCTTTTCCGTTTCCCTGAACAGAGGTCCGCTGCATCTTATTTGTTAAAGCATTTTCCGCCTTATCGCTCAGATTTTTGGTGTTCATCCCCGGTATCTTTTTTTCCTTTGCACCTGTAACCCTGATTTCATCCGGTTTTTCATTTATGATTTCAATGACTGCCTTTTGAAGCATACCGTCATTTGCCAGTCCCATTCTTCTCCCTCTCTCCCGCTAATATCCTCTTCGCCTTCTGTCGTTCGATAACTTCTTTTCCAGTTTGTGATAAACCTGTTCTGAAATCGTATTCAGCTGTCGCTGCACACCTTTGTTGATCATCTCGGTGATATGTTCGCTTTCTTTTTTCACCGGACGGCTCATCTGCTGATGTATCTGCTGATCTGTCGCGATTTTCCCAGTGATCTTCTGGCTAATAAGCTCCTCAGTCCTTTCACTTACCCTTGTCGGAGCTGTACTTCTTTCCGGCATTTCTGTTGTAAGTGTATCTGTCTCTTTGTGATACAGAGGTACGCCCCGTTTTGCAACAGACGGTTGCTGCCGTTGCCGGCGAAACACATTAAGCTCTCCCTTTTTCTTTACCTGTTCTACTGTCTCCTGTAGGTTATTTTGCCGCAGATGCAAAAACGCTTCATTCATACTTTCTATCTTTTGTTCTTCGGTTACATATTTCTTATTCTGATAAAATTCTTCTTCTATTTTCTCTCTTGACACCATATCAAGATAAGTAAGAACCGTCTTTCTCATTTCCGGAAGCTTACTGACTCCCTCCGTCAAATATTGCTGCACTTCTTCGGTCAGATGTTCTCTTACCTCCTCTGACCTGTGCTGTCGTATAGACTTTCCGGTCTGTTTGATGGACTCACTGTATTTCCGGTGCAGACGCTCTTCCTCTTTCACAAGATTTTCAATCTGCTCTGTACTCTCTCCTTGGAGTCTCTTTGTAATCTCTATCTCTGTTTCTTTCAACCTGCTTTCTACCTCAGGCAGAGACACCGTTGTTTCTTCTGTATATTCCTCAAACAACTCTGGATGCGAAAGAAGCAGCAGTGTTTCCTGTCTTGTCCGCTTTCTGTCTATCTGAACCGGAAGCGTCTTCTGGTAAACTTCTTCTTTCTTTTCTGTTTCTTCCAGCTTTCTGCGATTCTCTTCATTCAAAAGACGAAGCTCTTCTATCAGGCGTTTTTCCTGTTCCCGATCCTTCTCCAGACTCTCCGCATGATGTTCAAGGCTTCTGTTTGTCCTATTAATCTCATTTAAAATCTGAAATTCTTCGTCTGCTGTAATGCGTTGTATGCTTTCTTCCCTTTGTCGCTCTGTTTTTAGCGTTTCTTCCAGAAACTTGCGTTCCACCGCTTTTCGATTTACCATGTTTTCCTCATCAGATAGATACACATTTTCCTTTAAGCTCTCTATATTCACAAATTTTTCTTCGCTTGCTATGTTTTTTATATCTTTCTTTTCGGAAACTTCAAGTATGTTGCGTAATTTCAGGATTTTCTCTTTACGAAGCTCATTCACATTATGTTGATACAAATTGGGAGTACTGTGTCGCGCCTCACGAATATCATGAAAATGATACTTTGAAAACCGATTGAACGTATCCTCTAATACCTGATGAAACTCACCTTCAAACCGATACCATAAATTTTTCCCGGAAACACGGCGTTCACTTCCTGATTGATACAAATTCCCTGCAATATTCAGAAGGACTGCCTGTGCCAGCCCATGGATGATCTGTTCCTTTTCACCGCTTCCTTCCTCCGTTCCTTCTTCGTAAATATTTACTCTGTGTCCTAAAAGAGTATTCTCACTCATAAGGATCTTGTTTTCCAAACTCCGAAGCTCCAACGCCTCCGATGTATGTATCTGTCCAGCCATCTCAATTTCTTTGGTGCCGATACTGCTTTGGTAATGCACCTTATCTTTTTGAAAAGCTGCCACTGTATGATAAACATTCCCCGTCTGAAGACGCTTGAAAATTTCATTGTGCATCCAATAAACCGGAAATGTGTGATTGTCTGTGTTATCTTTCTTCCCCTCTTTTTCCTCTTGCATATTTACTGATTCGATCATTGTCCTGAGGGTTTCTGTATGATTCCTGTATATATTTAATAATTGCTTTGTATTCTTTGTATCCTGCTGAATCTCATACAATTGTTTCATAAACTCGGATACATTTCTGACTCCGAGTTTTTCCAACATATTGTGAACAAACACTGTATCCTGATATGTAAAATCCGATGAATCCGACATCATCAGACGATTAAATAAATTATAAACCATTTCCAGACGTACTTCTTGATTTCGTTCATTTCTATTCTGTGTAACAATTGTCGTCATCCCATCGTCTTCACTATAACTCTCGGGAGACTGATTCAGCAGGTAAAACAATTCCTCTGTATTGTACTTTGCCTGAAGCTGCTTATAATTTGCGTCTATTCTCTCAAAAAACCCATCTGTTAAAGGAACCATCGGAAAAAGGCTTCTGAGTTTTATCGGTTCTTTTAAAATCAGCATAAATTCACTCTCTATTCTTGCTCTTCATCAATTACAAATAATTCTTGATATGCAATTGTTATTTTCTCTGTTACTAACGCACTGCTTTCCGCGTCCAGTCCGCCGTACTCTTTCCCTGTCACAACACAGCCCGTAAACGCATAGCTCCGTCTTGCCTTTTCAAAAGCATGTGGCTGTCTGCTTACCAGCAAAAGTAATGGCATACTCAAAACTGCGCCGAGAGGAAGCGGATCTATATCATTCTCTGTCACATACCGCTCAATTTCCAATGTGGGCGGCTGGTTTACAGGTTTTCTCAGCATATGCACATAGTCGTTCAGACCGCCTTCCTGAATATACTCATATTCGTTTTCTTTTCTGAATGCCTGTACAGACTTACACGCCAAATCGTATTTGGCTTCCACACGCAGAAGAAAATTATAACTCGTAAGCGCGTTTCTTCCCTGCGCCATCTTAGAATTCCCCATGTTTTCCTCTCCTTTTTTTTATGTCTAAAACATTCTGGGCGTCGGTTTTAAGTCAAAAATACTCTTTTCTTTTCTACTGCCTTCTTTTGAGGGATTTAAGCTCTTATTGATGGAGGAAATCTCCTCGCACCATTTTCTCCGTACTGTATGCTCCATATTCATGACTTCCTCATTACTCCAATGAAAATAATATGAAATAAAAGCCATCTCTTTATAAAGTTCATCTTTCGGGTACAGACTTAACCCTCTCGCGTAAAATTTAGCGGTATTTCAAAATTCTCCCCGCATTTCGGACAGACAGCCCTCATAATCGGTGGTTCAATATCGTTGATCTTCTGATACATATCCTGAAGAAATGCCAGATCTGAAGTATAGAGCTGCTCTATCAGAGTCACGGAAATTACATCGATTCCTTCAATTTCTGTAATGACTTTTGACAAAACTACAATTGTCAGATAAGACGGATTCATAAGAACGCGCGGATCTCTTGTTGCTCCGATCTCATCTCCTGCCGTCGCAAGCCGCATTTTTCCTTTTTTGTGCACCTGCCCTGCTTCATCGACAATTCCTTTCGGTAATTCAAACTCATAAACAGTCTGCATAATGACTCCTTTCCTTTATCATGACGAGGATACCACTGTAAAAGCAGTATCCTCATACATATTTAATCTGTTCCTCTTATGGCGCTGCCGGTGCCGCTGCTCCCGGCGCAGAACCTGCGATAATGAGAGATTCGTAAGCAAGTTCAATAGATTCTATTGCAATCTCACTGTTCATCGCATTCATTTCCGGACCATTATATTTTGTAACCCATGCGTCTTTAAACACCCATACATTCGCATTCGCGCCGGCTTCTGCTGCCGTTGTATTTTCAGTCGTCGGCATTCCAACCTCCTGACCGGTATTCAAAAGCTCTACTCGAACGTCCGTCCTGAATGTTCCGGCTAATGGTCCTCTCTGATTATGTACGCACTGTGCAACCCATTGTCTAAATGTATCGTCTACGATGTATCCATACTTTAATGTGACATTCCCATGGTGCACCAGTCCCGGTATCTTTACCGGTGAAAGCAGTGTTGAATTGCCTTGACGAAACTCCACCACATCCACGCTGGCCTCAATACCTGAAACCTCGCTAAAAGCTGCTGTTCCTGATCCGGCAGTAACAACAAAATTCATACTTGTCAAAGGATATGACATCTGTGCTGTATTTTTTAATGCTGGCATATATTTTACCTCTTTTCCTGTTTTTTATTTTATCCAGTAGTGTTTCCTAATTTTTCTGTATTGCCTATTATTCTTCTCCGCCTTCTTCTGCGGCTCCGCCTGTATTATGACTCACACGGAAGATTACAAATTCAGCCGGTCTTGAAGGTGCGATACCGACCTCACAAATCAGTCTTCCGTTTTGAATGTCATCCGGTGTCATCGTATCTGTACCGATATTTACAAAGAATGCTTCTTCTGCGCTTTCACCGGCAAGCATTCCGGCTCTCCACAGTCCTTCTAAGAAAGAAGATACCGCAATGGATACTCTTGTCCAGAGTGTCGCGTCGTTCGGCTCAAATACTACCCAGTTTGTGTTCGCCTTAATACTTTCTTCTACAAAAATAAACAGACGGCGCACATTGACATAGCGGAATCCACTGTTGCTGCTTGCTGTTCTCGCTCCCCAGATACGGATTCCCTGTCCGGGAAGCGCACGGATCAGATTGATTCCCTCCGGATTCAGAAGATCCTGCTCTGCTTTTGTGTAATTTACTTTCAATCCTGTACATGCAACAGTCTCATTTGCCGGAGCCTTATGTACCCCCCGATTGGCATCTGTTCTTGCGTAGACGCCCATAACCGCTCCCGACGGCGGAATATATCCCGGACGTCTGGTAGATGCGTCAAACACCTGAAGCCATGGATGATACATTGCCGCATAAGTACTGTCTACCATACTTCTGTACTCTGCCAGCTCATCAATCTTCACTGCATCTTTCGGCATATCCAGTACCGCAAAACGGCTTTTTGTGTTTTCACAGTGAGCAACCAATGAAACTATAACCTCCGGAATTGCAATTCCCGGAACTGCCATCATGCTGACATTTGTGTTTTCAATAAATGCCTGAATACCTGTGCGATTCCCCGGACCGTTATCTGTTCCGATAAATGTACCGGCGTTTACTTTTCCGATGGTTCCGTCAAAACCGTCACTGAGACGGATAGTTCCAGTTTCTTCTCCTAAAATTGCCGCCACCGGATCTTCCGGAGTATCAAGCGGCAACACTTTTACCTCGACAAGCGCGGACTTTTCCATACGTGTACCGATATACATCGGAGACGCTGCATTCAATGTCACACCCACATACTTCTCTACTTCATTCTGATAGGAAACTGCTACTTGAAGCTCCTGAAGATACAGTACTGTCTTTGGAAGCAGAGAATCGTCCACAACATCCTGTACAAATTTTTTTTCAAATATTACTTTATTCTCTAAAATACTCTCGATACGATTGTACTCGTCTCCTACTCTGACAATATCGCCCTCACGGAAACCTTCTGTGGATTTTGCGGTATATACGTCGCCGTCTGCTGCAACAAGCTGCATTTTTCTTCTTTCAAGGCCTTCGATTTCAATGCAGATTTTATTTCCCCATTTTCCTTCATTTGCCGCCGCAAATTCCAATATCCCTGCCTCTGCTTTTGCCTTTCTTGCATCATCCGGAATGACACGAGACACATAGCAGCGCGTTCCTCCATTCACAAAAAACTGTTCTACAGATGTCGGAAGATAACGAAATTCTTCATGCGTAAACTCGCTTAAATATCCTCCAAACTGTTTTCTGTAACTTGCATAACTTGTTACCAGCACAGGCGCTCCTACAGCCGGTCCTCTTTCTGCCAGCCCCACAAAACCTGCTGTGCTCGTTCCTACCCCTTCCATTGGGCGGGGTGAATTATCAATTTCTTCTACATATACTCCCGGTGAAAAATATTCTGCCATAATATTTACTCCTTCCATATTCATATATTCATTTACACGATTACTTTTGTCTGCCCCGGATTTGTAATCTGAATTGTTCCCATTCCCATCGCACACATACATACTGCTCCTGTGCTCAGGCAGGGAATTCCGCCTATCATTACTTTTGGTACTGTCGGCGTCCATGTACCGGCAATCTGCGGTATACACGGCTGCGGTGTCAATACGCCAAGCGCGGCGGCGGTAGCGGCTGCTACCTGTGGGTTTGCCAGCGACGTGCACATCCCAAAAGGCGATATATTTGTGACTGCCACTGCATCCTTGATGGTTCCTGCCGGTTTTCCTCCTATAAGAACGGTCGGCTTTGTAGTTGCGTTCAAAACTCCCGGAGCAGTTCCGAACGGACACATCAGCTGGGCTCCCGATACTACGAATAATCCCATTCTTTTTATCCTCTCTTCCCGGTGTTTTTCAGATTCCTTTTCTCTAAAGAAAGTACAGGCTTCTGAAAATCTACAACTTGAAAATATTCTTTTCCCTCCGCGACAAAGCGTACGATCCATACCGGCTCCTTGCTTTGAGGAACTCGAAGAAGATATTTCCCTTCCTCTAACACCATTCCGTAAATCGGACGGACAAGCGGATTATTGCCTTTAAATTTTCTCTTGAGCGCATGATTCAAAAGAACCATGTCATCCGGCAGTGTCTTTAAAATCGTAACGATTTCAAATTCCTGACGCTCTTTGTCCACTACCGCATAAGAATGGCAGCGGAGACTTTTTCTGTAGGGATTGTAAAGAGAGATACTTTGACCGTCTTCCCCTGCTGAGATAAAATATATATCTTCTTCCTGCAAGGATACCGCCTGTAATTCCTCTATCCCTTTCATACTGCCTTCTAACGTCAGCAACGGAGGCATACTCCATATGTTTTGTGTCGGTATCAAAGGTATTTCCACCACCGGCAGCCTCATATCCAGACTTTCATACTTCACCGGAATTTCTGTTTTTTCAAAGCCGCGTACATCGACGCCTAATAAAAAATCTTTCCTTCCGGTATTTACTCCAAGCCAGTCTGTTTCTGACGCACGAAGCTTAAACGGTACTCCGTCTCTGGAAAACACCGCCTGATAATCCATAATCGGATTACCACTGAGCGCATCTCTCAAAGTAACTATGAGATCGACTCTGTGTGTAAACGTACATTCTGACACCTGTTAATTCTGCCCCCTTCCTTTCATATCCTGCAATGAAAAACTCGCCTCACTTACACGGACAATATCCACAATATTTTCACTGGATATTAAGACCGGCGCCGCCTGATAGAACAGGCTTAGCTGGTAAGGCTGGTTTACCGCCTGCCAGACTTGAAACTTCGCCTCTAAACTTATCTTATCCTGAGATAGTATTACCGGCGGTTCCGGAGTCTCTAGCCACGGTTGCAGCACATCTGTCCGCACCTCTGTTTTATCACCCAGAATCTGTGCGGCTCGCCCTATGATCTTCTGTGCATTTACAGACTTAAAACTTGTCTGAGACGCACTGTTCATGAAAAGCATATAAGAAAGCCTGTACGGCTTTGGCGACTGTTGTAATGCCATTCTTCCTGCCTGCTGAAATCTTGGCAGGACCACATTTTTTTCTTCTTCTATGTTATATAAGAAAAGTCCTAATATATAATCCCGGTCCTTTTCTCCCGGAAATCCTGCTTCAATCTGCGTCGGAAGCGATATAAGCTCCGGACACAGCTTTTCCCGAAGCAGCTCTACCAGATATTTGCTGACATCAGCAATAATTGAATAATCTGCCATACTTAACCTCCAACCCTTGTCAGGAGCATACTCAAATATGCCGATGCCTGATCCCTGTTATCCCCGGTGTTTAAAAGAGCCAGTTCGCTGCCCGGCACATACTGGGCGGTACATTTGAACAATTCTTTTGTATCCTGTTCCGAGAGATAAATATCTGCCTGAAAACCGGCATTCACGGACAGCTCCTGTTTATCTTTTCCTTTTTCGTATTCGCTTTGAAATGCCCGGAATGTAAAATATTCCCCTTTCTTCGAGATCGTTACCTTCTGCTGATTATTATCGAAAATATATCGATACCCCATGCATTCTGCAATCGTCTTTGCCGGAATATATTCATTCACAGGATCGTTATATTGGCGGAAAATATACGGACTGCCATTTGCTTCCATCTGCGCTGCAAGCGTCTGCGCCATTTTCTTGATTCCTTCATTTGCCTGTTGCTCTAATGCTGCCAGAGAGGCCTCCAGAAGCGCCGCCTGCTCTTCTTGACTTTGCTCTTCCATTGGCTTCCCTGCTGTCTGCTCCAGTATTTCCTGCGCCTCTTCTTCGGAAAGTGTTGTATTGTTCAATGCCGTCCTGTTATCTGCCAGAACCTCCTCGATCTGAGTCATACATGACTCATACCCGGATATTTTTTCTTTATCTTCTGAACGCTTACTTCCTTCTTTTTCCGCCCCCTCCAGATATGCCTTAGTAGAAAGAGCCTGATATACATCTTGAAGTCCGTCCAATGCCGCTTCCGGATTCACGGACATAAATGCCCCCAACCCATCTATAGCTTCCTGCACCCCCGCCGTACTTCCTGTCTGTATGGTCGCAATGGCGCCCTTCGCAATCTTCTTCGCAGACTGCAAAGCTGTCTTGGTATCTGCTTCATCTGAAATACCTGTTTCGTCCGACTCACTCATCTTTTTTTCTAGCGCATTAATTTTGTCGTTCAAAATCTCCAGTTCCGCCTCGGCTTTTTTTGCGCCCTCCAGATCATTTGCATCCAAAGCTGCCAGTTTCTCCTCTTGTCTTTTCTCTTTCTGTTTTAAAAGCTTTGAGAAAGACTTCTCATTTTCCGTCAGACTTCCATTTACTGCAAGATTGTCCAAATAGTTGAGATATGATTCCATACTGGCATTTGCATAGGCTGAAAAAGCGTCGTTTTTTATCTTCTCTTTCGTTCTGTCTGCCTCGCTTACAATCCCCTTTAAAAAGTCCGCCCCATCTTTCGAGGACATTCTTTTGACTGTGGCATTTACTAAAAACTGTAGTTCGCTTCGCGCCGCTTCCGCTTTATTCATCCGGGTCTGTAACGCTTCTTTTAACACTCCATCGGAACTATTGCTTCTTGCTGCCGCCGCCTTGTAGTCTTTTCCTTCTCCTCCGGTAACATATGCGAAATAAGCCGCTTTTGCATCGGGAAGGATCGATTCGTCTAAATAGGCCTGTTCTTTTTTAGCGTTTCCGATAACGTCCTTTATAATATTATTTAAAAGCAGTGCTTTTTCCGTTATCTTCTTTAACGCTTCTTTATCTCCATCCTCCGCCGCTTCAATGAGCGTTATTTTTACTTTGTATTCTTCTTTTGAAAGTGTCGTAGTCCCTTTAGAAAGCATCTTGGAACTGTATTCCAGAATGCTCTCCTCTACGTTCTGCACACTGTCGCTGGCTCCTGAATTCAAATCTGCATTTATTTCAAAATGATTTTCCTGAGCCTCCCCGTCTTCAATATTGACGTCCTTCCCCTGCAAATGCTGAATAAGCTGATTCAACGGTTCTTTTATTTTTTCCAAAACAAGAACTCGTCTGGATGCATCCACCGCTTCCATAGTCTGTGCGATCACACTTCTCTTCTCTTTCTCGCCCTTTCTATATGCACTTTGAAGAGCCTTCAGCTGGCTGTCCAGCCGGTCAGTTTCCTTATCCTTCACCTCTGTCAGGAAAAATTCTCGGATTTCTTTCTCACAGAACTCATCCGTTTTACTTTTATCCTTTTTGTCTGCCAGAATATCATATTGCAGCTTCAACGGCTCCAATTCTTTTAGGTTTTCCAGGTCGTAAGGCTTGGCAATATCAAATATGCACACTGACTTTCCTGTCACCAGATCGTAAGTAATACCATTGGACTTCGTATGATGCGTCAGGAACAGTTCTTCGACCTCAGTATCCGGTACCGGAGTCCCTTCTGTCGTAATATCCTTAAGAGAAGCCGCATCTGTAATATTGAACCACTCACCGTCTGCAAGTTCAGACTTATAGTACCTGTTCATCTGTCCACTTTCAGAAGCGGAACTATCGGCAATTTCATAAATCTCATCACTTACTGCGCTGATATGTATCAAATGTGTGCCTATAAGAAGCGTTCCCTCTTTAATCTCTGACGCATCAATATGGACAGCAGAAGCTTCATCAAACAATGCCTGCACCCCTAGTTCCTTTGATACACCCAACGAGACGATTACTGCCGTACACAGCGCCCCTGCCATTATGATAAATTTTTTCTTTTTTCTCATAACGAATTTTCCTTTCCCGCTATTCCTTTATCTGTTTCAGGCTTAAGGAATCTGTATCAAATTCCGTAATATATACTTCCTTGCCGGTGTTGTCGTAAAACCTGACTCTTAATTCTTCTAAGTCATCACTTGCCAGAGATAGGTATGAAAACGATGCTTCTATTTCAACCATCTTCTCTCCGCAAAGTTTCCTGCCTTTCTTATCTTCTACTGTATAATAAGAAAGTGTCTTTTCTTCTGTGACAGGTGTGATCTTAAGCTCCATCATTCCGTTTCTTTCGGCACTGACCTGATACGTTGCCGCTACCGTTGCTTTCGCTTCGATAGGTTTGTAATCCTTCACCACCTTCAAGGGACCTTCGTACTCGGAGGGATCGATCTCACAATCCGCCACAAATTCTTTTCCATTATATAAACGGATCACAACATTCTCCGCGTTTTCCTTATCCAACGCAAGGTGACGGATAGCTTTGCCGGCAGCCGTCCGCTTCCCGATCTTCACATCGTCAATCCAGAGTTCAAAATCTGTCACTTCCGGCTCGTATTCCTCCGGGATCAAGATGCCGACTTCAAAAATATTATCTTCTACCTCTGTACGAATATAATAGCGAGCGTCTTCTGTAACTTCTTCCGTTACAACACTGTCTCCTCCCGAAACTGCCTGCATACTCGTTCCCACCGGGTACATCAGATCAGTCACTGCTCCACAGCTTAATTTATCCAAAGAATATAATGATTGTGTGTAGGTAGACAGAGCGTCCGACAATGTGGTCTGACTTTCTTCATAAGCAGCCTGAACTGTTTCCAACTCCTCGTAAGACAAGCTTCCGGCTTTATTCAGAAGCGTCGCGGCGTCGATGTCTGCTTTTAAAGTGTCTGACTCTTTTTTCATAGTCTCATAAGCATTTTTAGCTGTAATGACGTTATCATAGCTGTCTTCCACTGATTCCAAAAGTTCCTTTTTCGCGCTTTCCTCTTCTGCAATAGCATCTTGATATTCAAGTATATTCGTGTATAACGCATAAGGCTCATCCTCAATGTACCTCACTCCGGAAATCGCCCCTTTAAACCATTCCTTCGGAATCTTGATAAATAAAATTCTAAGAGAACCTCTCCACGGTGCATCAATATCTGCCAACAATTCGTCATACTGGCTCTTTAATGCCGTACCGTCTATTTCCCCGCCTCCTTTGACAGTCTTTATAAACGGCTCCAGACGGTTCATCTTCTTCCCGTACTGATTTTTCATAAGTGAAAAATTAGTATCCAACGCGATTCTCTGCAACTGTGTATTTATCTTCACTTCATAGTAGGTCTGGTCATTTTTCAATGCAGAATCCTTTATTTTTTTCAAATCTTTTCTCCCCATGGACGTTTCCACGTAAGGGTTCTGAAACCGGTAGCTGCTTGTCACATCCAATCCTATTTTGTCTCCAAGTTTCTTTTTTGCTTTCTCAAATCCACGCTTTTTCTCTGCCAGTTTACTTTCCAAAGAAGAAACCTTTTTTTCCATCGTCGATATATCACTCGCAACGGCTTCTCCGACCAGAAGTTTTGCTCGGTTTCGTTTTAAAGTCTCCTTATTGTTTTCCAGCTGCTCTTCATAAAATGCTATCGTTTCCTGAAGCGTATAAACCTCTGTAAATTTATTTCCTACTTCTTCAAAAACTTTATATTTTAACACAGACAGTTCATGCTCGACAGAACTGATTTCTGATTGCACCTGAAGCGGTTTATATGTAAATTCAAATTCCTCCGCTAGATCCGGACTTTCCGGAAATTTGAAAGAGAGTAACGGAGTCCAGCGAAACGTAGACATATTTTTCTTTTTCAATCGAATAGCCTTTACTGTTTCCTGATATTTTACCTGTGACAACAACAGTTTACTTTTCTGCTTATTGTAGTCGCTATTATCTGCCAGAGCCATCGTCTTTGCTTGAGCAACATTAAGCATTCTGCCTGCTCCGAAGCTTCTCAGGACAGACATATGCTCTGTTATTCCTGCTGCCAGTGCAATACAAAGTATGAAACTTACGATCCGACTCTTCTTTATCATGCTGCACTACTCCTTTTCTATCAAGTACATGGCAATTTTCCCGTCTTTTTGATCTGTAAAAAATGTGTATCGAATACCTTCTTCTACATAAGAATACAAATAGATCACATAATCCGGATCATAGTCATTGACAGTGATCACATCCGAAAACTCCCGTTCACTATCCATATTAACCGGTCCGAACAAGCAGTCTTTTTTTTCATTCAGATAAGAGATCGCCACTGCTTCTGCCATGGTAACGGAAGAATTTCCCTCATATTCCGGCTCTCCCAGCACCTCTTTCAAATCTAAAATCGAAGAACATAACTGGTCTTTCATCAGAAGCTTGTCCTTCAGCACATAGATGCCTTCCACTTTCACGCTGTCGTCCAACGCCGCTGTCTTTTGTTCTCCACTGTATACAGCGTCAATATCCTCAAGAGCCACTGAAAACTCATTCAGCCCTCCTGTATATATCTTTTGCTCGCCTTTGTAGACTTTACGGATGTCTTTCGTTGTTTTGCCAAGCAAATCACCGTAGAGCAGCTCGTCCTGACTAAAATTCCCTGTAAATATCTCATTATCTCCGGAGTCAAACAAGGTTCCTTCACCGTTTTTCATTCCTTTTGTAAAACTTCCTTCATACGCTTTACTTCCGTTCTCTCTGTAAAGCGTTCCTTCACCACTATATTGATTGTTCCGGAAGTTTCCTTCATACCGAAGCTGCCCACCCTCGTAATATAACTGGCCTTTTCCGTTATACTTATTTTTCTTAAACTTTCCGGTATATACGATCTCGCCCGACTTTCGAAATAATGTACCCTGGCCTGTAACAAATCCCTTCGACACATCTCCTTCGTATGCTGTATAGCCGGATTTCGCTTTTATTCTCACGTTACCCTTCGCAAATTTGAGCGGAAGAGATTTGTAAGAATACGTTCTTATTCCACTTCCTCCCCCAAAAATAGAAGGGGGATTAATAACAAGAATATAATAAGCGCTGAAAATACCGATCAACAAAACAATCATTCTGGCAAGCCGTTTACTGACCATCCATGAGAATACAGGAACATAATCCTTGCTGTTCCTCGGTTTTATATTCATGATACGCTGCAGATGTTTTTGAAAAAATGAAAGCGTCTTCGTCCTGTACACTGACGGACTTAACAGCATTTTCAACTTTATTGTTATTTTATTAAATCTTGCCTTTATATTTGTCAGTAACCCCTGCAAAATGCCTCTCATCTTATTTCTCCTCTATCAGTCTTCCATAAACAGTCCATATCCTGCCTCTGCCGCTTTTGCATTTTCCAAACGTTTCTCACATGCAAAAAGATACCATTTTGCCACCTCGTCCCAAGGACACTCTCGAAGAACCTCTACAAAAATATTTCTCGCGAGATAAAAGTCACTGCCATAATACAGCTCCAGGGCTTTTGCAAATTTTATAGTCTGCGCCTCCATAACATATCTTCGGGACGCCGTATAAGCCTCCAGCACTTCATATAATTTTCTGTTATCCCCCGAAACGACAATATAGCCGATACATCTCATACTGATCGTGTGCTCAAACTCTCTCGCCACTTCTTCGGTAATAGCGGCTTTAATATGAAGTTTGTGGAGTTTCTCCGCATAATACATCAAATCGCTGCTTGTCTCTACGGAAAAATAAGGCAACACCTGTTTTTCATTTCCGACGATCCCATAGGTGTAGTGCGATTTGTGCACAAGGATGCTCATATTCCCAATGTCACCCAGAAGTCGGATGCCGGTCTGAACCGCCTGCTCTTCATTCCCGGAAAATATCCCCCAGATTTTTTTCAAATCGCCTGATTGTGGCACGAAGACAACCGGTTCTTTTTCCTGTACCCGGAACAATATGTCTACCGCCTTGTTTATCACAGCCATCTGCTGCTCTCCGGCATTTGTCCTGCCTTCATCTAAAGAAATACAGCCTATAATGCCACTGTCAGAAACATATTCTTCCGCATGCAGCTTTTCCGGTGTCCATTCGGCAAAAAGTACCTCAAGAGCTTTGGGGATAAATCTTGCATACAACTCCTGTTGACTGTTCTGTCGGTATCGTATACGTTCCATTCCTTTTATATAGCCATCCAGGCCGTTCCACAGTGTCTCCATCTCCATATTCAGATGAAGCGGCCGTTTCTCTTTTTTATATCTGCCTTGTGCCGAAGACTTGAAAACCTCCACGAGCTGTCTCATCTGTTTTCCTTCCACATAAAGCAATAGAAAAAGGCAAACAGTTCCCACTGCGGCAAACAGTCCGCTAAACAACAAAATCCGATGAATTATCGCTACGGTATCTTCAGATTTCTCCTCGAAAATACAAAGTGACCAGTAACTGTTTTGAGCGATTCCATCCCCTGCCGGCGCCGCACATGATATTCGATATTCATCCTGAAACTTTTCCACCGTACAGATTACTTTATTCTTCTTTTTTGCTTCGTAAAGAGTCGCCTGCTCTTCCCCTTCTCTCCCAAACAGACTTCCCGCCGTCTCCTTATCCCCTATGACAATTTTGTAATCCTCCGTCCCGAGTTTCACCAATCTGACAGAAGTCGGAGTTTCTCTCCAATTTGTCGACTTTTTCACTTTCAACATGGTAGAATATGTAGTTCTGTAGGCTGCTGTATCTGCATATTGGGGATTTAATCGAACCCCCTGTACATAAGGCTTCATCTGTTCCGCCATGCTTTGTACCGAATTTTCCGTACGTTCTTTACAGATCTCCCCATCCTGAACATTCAAAAAATGAACACAGATTCCGGTAACAGCCAAAAGCGAGCCGAGCAGAATCAGCTCCTGTGCCGCAAATCTGCGTAAACGATAGGATGTCTTTCCTGCCAGCCCATAAAACAAAAACAGCAGGAAGATTACTGCTATTCCTTTTAACAGCGCCCCCACAAACACTCTCATTCCGTTATACTGTAAGACTGCCAAGGCTCCTCTTACTTTAACAGGCGTATCCAGCTCCTTTATAACAGATGCCGGGAATTTCGTTTCTTCTTTTTGTCCTGTAGCTTTTAACGAAACAACGGTCCCATTGTCATACTGTGCGTAAAAAATATCTTCTCTCTTTTCCGCACGGATATAAAACCTCTTTTGGGGCGCGCTTATTGTTTCTGTCTCTTCAAATGACGCACGTTTTTTTGAAAGGTCCAGCTCGTAGACTGCCGCTGTTTTTCTGTCATCAGACAAAGCGGTAAGGACTATACTGTCGTCATCTGCCTGCATCTGCCCCGAAACATCTCCTTTAATTCTCTGTCTCTCAGTCTGTCTTACCATTTTCAGTTCTTTATTGTATTCTCTGAGACGGTAATATAGATTCCCTTTTTCTTCGTAACCAGACAGCAAGAACAATCTCATTCCATCCTCGGATATTGTCAAGGATACAAATTCCTCGTCTTTTATCTTATCGGACATCCGGGTAATCTTCCCGCTTTCAGCCAGCTGATAAAGTCTTCGGTCTTTTTTGCTTCCTGCGACTGCATATCGCTTATCTTTCTCCGTACACACATATTTTTCAAATGTATCTGCCTCCGGTATCAGAGAAAAAGTTTCAAAAATCCCAAGACATATGAATATCAATAACCCGGCTACAATGAAATATACAGAGTGTTTTCTCATTCTTCTTTCTGCCTCCGTTTTCTAATTTAGCAACGACTCATTTCCAATGGTCTCGAATGAATTTGTAAAAATCCTCAAAAAAGGAATATCTCCAAAAATCATCTGGGAAAGAAGCATGAGCAGAGCAATGATCCCCAGAATTACAGACAACACCAATAAAACTCTTAATATCCGTTCCTTTCTTACTATCAGGAAATCCTTTATTCTATCCTGAAGTTTTACCTTTTCCCACGAACCTGCGTCCATATGAACATCCCGGAAAAGTTCTGTCATAGTCGAATATCCTTCTTTCAGAAGCTTTTTCTCTAACAGCTTCATTCCTACCGTCTTTTCCATAGCTTTATTTTGTCTCATGATTTTGAGGATCATATCTGCACATTTCATAGTACAAGCACGTTCATCCGCATCTTTTGTCAATGCGCTAAGTTCCAAAAAATAACTGAGAGATACGCTATTATCCTTTTCCAGATGAACCTGATTCTGACACAGCATGAGATACAATACCGGCCATGCCTCTCCGCATGAGATACATTCTGCAATCAGGTTCATACAGATACGTTCGCACTCTTCTCCGGTACATATAGCTCCGTTGTAAAACTTTTCAAGCGGTCTTTCCTTTCTGTACGGATAAATAATACAGAACTCATCCTCCTGAGCCGCCATCTGTGCGCGGGAACTTCTTCCGCTTTTGCTTCCTTCTTCCCAGATTTCCATCAGTGTCTTTGCTGTCTCATGTTGTCGGATAATAAGAAGTGTATAGTATTCCTTATTTCCTTCTCTTGAAATATCCTGCGCAACCCACACTTCATTGACCGTGTTTTCCAAAACCTTCCTGATACAGTTCAGTTTTTTACTGCCGATACTGTAAACCATATATTGCTCCTATTCTTTTTCTTCACCTTTTTTCCCACGCACAATTGCATATGCATATGTACATATCACAGGCATATCCGTACAGTAAATACGAATTTCATACACTCCGTCTTTCCGTGGCGCAGTATATACTCCGTCTGCCGTAATCTCACCGCTTCCGCCTTCCGTCAGTTCGTAAGTAACACTGCATTTTTCCATGTTATTAAATTTCACATTAAAGTAATAGCTTTCCCGCATACCGAGAACCACCGTCGGAGTTTCTGCAGTAATACTTTTATTTTCATAATCTTCTTTCCAATTTTCCTCTCCGGATGGAAATAGTACCGCGCTCCATCTATATGTCAACACGAGATTTTCTACTTTTTTCAGAAGTTTTGCGGCAACGATAAAGCTTCCTTTATCATTCAGCACTTTAACGGCTGTCTCCACATCTTCTGCCCCTGTCTCGTCTTCGAATAAATCTGCTTTACCGTAAATCGTACTTTTACTGTTGGCACCGTATACGGAATCTGCATCATAACATTCATAACCCAATTCCACATACACATTCCCTCTGCCCAGTCCATGCATGATCTCTCCCGAATAAACCACATCGCCTTTCTGAGCGTCTGCTCCAAGCGGTATCTCTACGATTCCTGTCGCCACTGCAGGCACATTGGGTTTCTCCTCATACTCCGGAAGTTCTTCTTTCGTCTCTGCCTGTTCCTCTCTTCCTTTATGCCCCGAATAGTCTTTTTTCAGAAAATAGTCCTCATATTGCCGTCTCTTATCAAACTGACCGGGAGCATTAATATATTCTTTGATTCCACGCTCTCTGATTTCATCGATAATATAAGCGCTGTCTGTGCGAAGAAGTTTCAATAATGCCAGTGGAATATAATCCTTCTTTTCCTCCAGTCCCATCATCTCCAGACTGACCTTTCCGATTTCTTCATCCACAAGTTCATCAGGACTCGTATCTCGAAGCTGTACTTTAAAAGAACGGTTCCCTTTTTCATCCCGAAACACAAGCGTTGTTTCATCCTCTTCTGTCTTTCCCGCTTCTACCCAGTAATCTTTCTCCTCAGACTGTCCTTTTCCAAGGTATAGCATTTCAAACTCCAGCTTCAGCTCGTGACTTCCATCCTCGGACAAAAAGGCCGGCATCTGTACTACGCCGTTCCATGATATAGGCTCTGTATGCTCGGACAATCGTGTTACTTTTACACGTATCCTCGTAAGAACACCCTTGCATACTGTAGCAGGCATCATAATCTCTACGCGAAAATCTTCATTTTCATATAAAGAGGCTTTCAAAAAAAACTCGCTTTCCAACTCGAAATTCTCTTTTCTAGGCATCTCCTTCAGGAACAATTCATAACCTTCACTGATGCGGTTATATTCATAAGAATCCTCCTTGCCCTGACAGTTGACCGCAAAGACCGAGTGTAACGGCGTCTCTGCATAGCGCATACACAAAAGTACCTCTTCTCCCTTAATGTCCTCAAACCCTTCCATCGCCGATAATTTTTTTACCGCAGAAGACTGTATGATGATCTCTCGACCAAAATCATCAATAGCCACCCCACTCTCGACCAAAATCGACAGATCGTCCAGACTGAACACATTACATCCGCACACAATACCGGAGCCATATAGCAACGAATTAATAAAACGACGTTTATTATTAAAATACGTCTGCTCCGCCTGAAAATCAGAAGAAGTCAGCATTTTCCCTGCAAAATACCGATTACGTTCAAAAGGAAATAATTGATTATTTTTCACACCTTATACCTTACCCTTCCTCGAATAGTAAAAACTTGTTTTTATTTTACACGATTCGACATTTTTTTTCTTAAAGGTTTCTTAAAGATTCCCCGCTCATCCGCTTACTTATCATGAAAGACATATCCCGTTCCGCGCACTGTGGAAATCATATTACTGTCCAGATAGTTGATCTTCTTTCTCAGATTTGAAACATGGACCATCACTGTCCGCACATCTCCCAAGTCATCATTTTTCCATATATACTGATAAATCTCTTCGTAAGTCATAAGCTTACCCTCATGGTCGATAAACATTTCCAGAATCTTGTATTCCAACGGAGACAAATGAAGCCTTCTGCCTCTTTTCCCGTCCTTTTCCACTCTCCAAACCTGATGTCTGGCTGTCTCCACCGCAAACTGATGAAAAGTCCTTATGCTGTTATTTCCATGTCTGCCCCTCTGATATATTCTGCTTCGACGGATATTTGACTCAATTCTTGCCAGAAGTTCTTCCATATCTACAGATTTTACAACAAAGTCATCCCCTCCGTTTTTCAGCGCTTCCACAAGTTTTCCTCTCTCCTCGATACCGCTTACAAAGATGATCGGCATAAAACTTTCCTTTCGTATCTGTTTACAGAACTCTATACCATCCCCGTCCGGCAGTGTAAGCCCCAACAAAATCAAGTCTACCCTCTCTCTTTCCAGAAAAATTTCCGCCTCTTTTACGGTTGAGGCCTGAAATACCCGGTAACCTTTCTTTTCAAGATATGTACGTGTATTGTCATTCAAAATTACAGCTTCCTCTGCCACGAGAATATTTTCTTTTTCCACACAACTCTCTCCTTTAAAAATCTTAAACAAATTTTTAAGCTTCTTTATTTCATTTGTGTTATTCTTTATTTAATGAGTGAACCCACGAATAAAAACATTTCACAGAAAGGATTATTCCCATGCATAGACATGCCAAACGTTTGCCAAATCTATGGCTTTTGCTTACATATCTTCTGATTATAGTTTCCTGTCTGAGTGTTTTTTTTCTTCCAGCTCCTGTAGTCTGCTGTCTGCTCGCGCTGCTTGCTGTTATTCAGACCCTCTGTTTAATTCTTGTAAAAAAAACTATATCCAAAATAGAACAGAGTTCTGCTGAGGAGCTAAATAAGCTTGAAGTCTCTTATCAGAAAAAACTTTATACTTTAAATGAACGTTTAAAAAAAACCGGCAATGCCTACAAACAAATTCTGGTACAGTATAAAAAAATAAAGACTTATCTGCTTCGAGTATCCGAGGAGGGCAGTTCTACTCAGACACCCGAATCTGCCTATATGCTTCCTTTTACCCAAGCCGAAGAAAAAACAGAAAATCTTTATACCATTGCTGCAGAAACTATCCGTGAACTTGAGCCTTTTTCTAAGGCGCATCAGGTTCGTATTCAGCTTGTTTCCACACAAAAGGAGCTTTTCTTCACTTGCAGCTATGAGTATATACGGATATTGTTCCGAAATATTATAGACAATTCCCTCAAATATATGTGCCGTCCCGGCAACCTTGTCATCACACTCTCCCAGATCGGGGAGGATATATTTATCATTTTCAAGGATGATGGCGCCGGACTCCCGGAGAGTGAACTCCGATATATCTTCGAATTGAATTATCAGGGTTCCAATCGTTCAAGCGGGAACGGGCTCGGACTTGCTCAGGCTAAAGCGATCATTGATTTTTATCATGGTACTGTTTTCGCCAAGAGCCGTCCCGGTAACGGAATGACTATTTACATCCAACTGCCTCAGTAAACAAAAAAAGGGACTGGATTCTGCCATTCCCTTTTATTATAACTTTTTCATTTTTTTCTAAAATACCTTTCAGGTTCGTTTTCTACCGTTTACGTACAAATCATGGAATCCTCAAGAAAACGTGCATGACAAACCATTCGTCATCTCTTTTAAATCTCGCATTCCCTCCGTATTTTTCTGCAATATAGTGAATACTTTCCAGCCCTTCTCCGGTCTCCGAAGTCCTCTTGGAAGACAAAAAGTGTTTCCAATCTGTAAATTCTCCGCCGTTCACACTCTTTCCTTTCTGACATCTGTTCTTTAACCCTATGGTGAACATCTCACCTCGGACTCTTATGTTCAGTTCAGCCAGACGTTCCTCCTCTGGAATATGCTCAAGCTCTTCCATTACGTTTTCGAGGCAGTTTCCGAATAAAACCGTAATATCTATGGGTTCAAATTCATAACTGCTTCCAATCTGAAAATTGGTTTCTATCTTTATCTGTGCATTACGCATCTGCTGAAAATAATACCGAAGAACACTGTCAAGAATCATATATCCACTCAGCTTCTCATTCTCTACTCTCACATATTCTTTTTCCAGACTCTTTAAATACTCCGTAATTTCTTCATATTTTCTTTCTTCATTCAGCACTTTGATAACATTCAGATGGTGACGGACATTATGGTTCATTCGTTTCATTTCGTCGATGTTCTTGCCAATGCTGCGGCTTTGCACTCTAAAGTTATTCAACTGTCCCACAAGCGCAAACTGCTCTTTCATCAAGTTGATTTCATAAAAAAACAGATAATACATAACAACAACATTCCCCAGTATCGCAGCCGAAATCCAAAGCACGCTTGTCAAATCATCAAGACCTAACACTGTACATTCTATACAAAACAGAAGCAATCCAGTCACTACAAAAAAGCATTGTCTTTTGAGCCCAAAACACTCGAGCTTCTGAATGCTTTTTTTTACAATGCGATTTACAAAAAGTAAAACCAGCGGAAAGGATACTAACGTCGTAAGGACTAGGCCAAACAAATTCTCCGGAAAATAAGGATATTTTTGCGGCTCACCGTAGCTAGGTCGAAGTTCCATCAAAACACCGTTCAGGAGATATACGATCGCCGCATAGTTGCAACCCATCCCTAAAGCGATAACTTTTTTCATTAAACCGGCCTTAACGTAATAGAAATAAAAAAAACAAAACAACAACACTACAAATGTCATTAACATATTTCCAATGAAAATCCGTGAACTCGGCTGCGACTTCTGCGTGGTTATCACTGAAAAAAACAGACTTCCGACTAAAAGGATTGTCACAGCCCCTATATAATAATTCTGTTTTCTGCCGCGCATATCCTCTTCGTCAAAGAAAACTCCCAGAATTACCGCCACAGGAATTGTTTGAAGTAAAACGCCTAAAAACTGTTGTAATATAATTATCATTCTACTCTCCCTCCAACTTTTTCTTCCTGCTCCATTTTAAAGAACAGATAGTCATTGTATTTGTTCATGACCTCCCTCTGCTCTCGGCGGCTTATCAAAAGATTTTTCCCATTTATAAGTGTACACTCCTGGAAATCTATCTTTTGCACATTATCCATATTTACCAAAAACCCCCTTGCAATTCTCACAAACTGCGGCAGCGCTTCTAACTTTTTTTCTATCTCTCCAAACGGATATTTCACCCACGCATCCCATTTGTGAGACTTTAAATGGATCTCGATTCCCCGATCTCTGCTCCTGATATAAAGAATCTGCGACTTCACAAATTTTCTTATCTCTTTTCCATCCGGTATCTCAAGACAGTCTGTTTGCTGATCTGTTCTTAACCGCCACCGTTCCAGAATTTCCCGTATCGTTTCTTTCGTAACCGGCTTTATCAAATAATGTATTGCCCCTACTTCAAATGCTTCTATAGCATATTCTTTGCTGTTTGTCAGAAATATGATCATTGCCTCCGGGTTATGCTTCCTGAGTTCCTGCGCTGTTTCAACCCCATTCCTTCCATGCCCTAAAACAATATCCAATAAATACAGGTCATACTTCTCTCCTTGATATACGGACTCCAATAGATGTTCTCCGTCAAAAAAATACCTCACCTCTATCTCTACGGACATTTCTGCAAAGCTTTCTTTCATTACTTCCTGTATCACTTTTCTCTCATGTATATCATCTTCACAAACTACAATCCTCACTCTGCCTGCCACCTGCTTTCTCGTCAGTATTTCTATATAAGTATATCATGAAGAAACTGTTTCATTTCCTAATTTTTCATATATATCAATATCGAACGCCAAAAAAAGAGGGTAGTTTTCATACCCTCCTGAGAATCAGATACTATCTCGCGTCTTTTTGTCCTCTAAAAACCAGACCGCGTTTACCGCCGACAACTTTCTCCAATTCTTTTTCTGTTAACTCTTTCTTAGTATTTTCTTCTTGTACATTTACTTTTTTGTTTTCTTCTTTCTTCATATTATACACCTCCTATATAATCTTGTTTACAGGGAAATTATAACATCATGTTTTGAAGGTATACAAGTTGCCACCGACAATCTTTAAGATTCTTTAAACTTCGTCAATGAATCTGTTGACGGCTTACCAGATCTGCAAAAATCCCCTCTTTTTTCATCAGCATATCATACGTCCCTTCTTCCGCAATCCGCCCTTCGTCCATTACGAAAATCTTGTCGCAGTCTTTGATCGTAGACAACCGGTGGGCAATTACAATCCGGGTACATTTCATTTCTGCAAGCGCATCCGTCACCTTCTTCTGCGTTACATTATCAAGCGCCGACGTTGCCTCATCGAACATCAAAATCTTTGGCTTTGACACGATTGCGCGAGCAATCATTAAACGCTGCTTCTGACCTCCTGAAATCGTTCCTGAGCTTTCACTCACCATGGTAAACATCCCCATGGGCATCTCTTCAATCTCTTTTTCCATATTTGCCGTACGTGCAGCCTCCCATGCCTCGTCAATCCCAAGCCATGGAGCGGCAATCGTAATATTGGACAATATATCTCCGTCAAAAATAAAACTGTCCTGAAGAACTGTTCCTATCTTCTGGCGAAGAGACATCAAGTCTAATTTCCGTATATCCTTCCTATCATAATAGACAGTTCCCTTTCCCGGTTTCTCAAATCCAAGCATGAGACGGAACAGTGTAGATTTGCCGCATCCGGTTTTCCCAACAATTCCGACATACTGTCCGGGACGTATCCGCATGGAAACATCCTGAAGAACATTCGGACCATTTTCTGAATACCTGAAAGAAACATGGCTGACTTCTACTGCCCCTGAAAGACTCTTTACCATTTCCTTTTGCTCTGACATTTCCGGTATTTCCTGAAGAACGGGCTTTAGCATATCAAATGCCGCTATAATCTCTGAAATAGTTCCTATCTCTTCCGAACAGGACAAAAAAGCTCCCATCACAAGCATACAGGCGCTGTTATATGCCATAAACGCTCCCTGTTCTACTCCACTCCCGGCTGCTGTCACGAAAATCATCCCCCACCCGAAATAGATACAAAAAGCAATCATCGCAGGAATTATCTTAAGCAAAAACGGAGGATTGTAAGTAATAGCCGCATTCTCTTTATATAATTTCGCCCAGTTAGAAAACGCCCGCCGCTCTGCTCCTGCAAGCTTCAACTTCTGTCCGCCAGAGTACAGAGCGTACTCCATACCTGCTGTCTTACTTTTTGTAAACAATCTTCTCTTATATAAACGAACCTGATACAAGATCGCAGTCAGATTAATAACCAATACAGTGCCCAGAATCCCTACCGTCACCGCAAGCAACGACGGTGTAGTTACTCGTATCTGAAACAGATATACGACAGAACAGAGCAAAGTGAACACAAGAGACACTACAACATTCATCAACTCTCGAATCGCCTCCGAGGCGCTGTCCACACGTTCGGTTAATTCTCCTGCATTATATTTTTTAAAAAACTCTGCCGGAAGGGAAACAAGACGTGCCATAACTGCCGCCTCAGCAGATATACGCATCTTTACCGTACACCTGCTGATCATCATTGCCCGGACAATTGAAAACAAGGTGCCGGATACTGTAGTCCCCACAAGCGTCGCTGCCGCCGCAAAAAGCATTACTTTATCTCTTTGAGGCAACACCTTGTCAAAAATCTGTTCCGTCATATACGGCATCGCAAGCCCCGCTACGCTCACGGCCAGAAAGCTAAGCGCCAAATATATATAATCCCGATAATCCAGTGTCTCCAAACAGAACTGTAACAGTTCCCCTATACTGACAGGCTTAGGCGGAAGAGGACGATAAAAACAAACCGCCTTGTCACTAAAGAGATGTACATTTTTATTCGTAATCTTCGTCCATTTTCCAATGGTATAATCAAAATACACATATCCGTGTTTTTTCGGAAGAAAAGCCACAGCCTCTCCCTCCACCGTAAATCCCAGTATAGCGCCAATCGTTTGCCGATACCACTCTTCCTGAAGCCTTACGTCTCTTCTCATAACTCCAAGCGGACGAAGCTGTTCTTCTAACTGTTCATTCAGATCCTCTCCCTGCACTTGGATTTTCTCAGGTTTTATACGGTAAAAATGCAGAATTTGCTCAATCGTTTTTGTGGTACGTTTTAAATCGCTGAGCATCATCCGGGATAACGCCTGTTCTCCCTGTACAACCGTTGCCAGGTCTGCAAACGCTTCCTGAAAATCTTCCAGATCCTTTTTCTTTCTCTGCTCTATCTGTTCTTCAAACCAATCCTTAATCTGCATCTATAATACTCCTACTCTGTCGTAACCAGCTTCGTATAATACCCATCTTTACTATACAATTCCTCATGGGTTCCTTCCTCTACAATTTTTCCTTTCTCCATCACAATAATATGATCACAGTCTCTGACTGTAGACAACCTGTGCGCCACGGCAATACACGTAATCCCACGGTCTGCCACCGCCTGGATCACATCGTGCTCTGTCTGAGCGTCTAATGCCGAGGTAGCCTCATCCATAATGATAATCCTCGGATCCCCTGCCAGCACACGAGCCACTTCTATCCTCTGCCTCTGTCCGCCGGACAAGTTCCGTCCGCCTTCTGACACCATCGTATTATAACCATTTTCCCGGCTCATAATATCGTCATGGATCTGAGCGTCACGCGCAGCAAGAATCATTTCGTAATCTTCGATAGACTGATCCCACATTTTAATATTATTTGCAATGGTATCTTCGAACATCACACATTTCTGGTCTACCACAGCAAGCGAACCGGTCAGTACTGCCCGGTCGATCGTATGTATCTCCTGCCCTCCCAGAAGCACTGATCCCTCCCACGGCTGATAGAGACCGGAAATCAGCTTTGCAAGGGTGGATTTTCCACACCCTGAACTTCCCACAATAGCTATCTTCTGTCCGGGACTGACAGAGAGGCTGAAATCCTCAATAAAAGGCGCCGCAAGCTTAGAATAACCAAAGGTCAGATTTTTAAGCTCTACGCTTCCCTCTAGTTTGGCATAGCTCTTTCCTTCTTCCTCATGTTCTTCGTATGCTATATCCGGTTTATACTTCATGACGTCCTGTATTCTCTCCATGTTCGTACGCATTTCCTGAAGCTCCTGCCCTGCGCCTAGTATCTGCTGCGCCGGACTCATGAAACCGGATAAAAGCCCTTGAAATGCGATCAGCATACCTGCCGTAAAATGCCGCTCCATTATCAGCCATGCGCCGCTGACCAGAACTACTGCATTTGTCAGTACCGTCACCATCCCCGGGAGCTGTCCTATATGCTGCTCCACCTTTGCTTTCGACACTTCGGAAGCATTGACCGCCGCCTGACAGCCTGCCCATTTACTGAAAAAACCGTTCTCCACACCGTTTGCCTTAATGGTCTCGATCATCTCAATGCCGGACACCTCTATAGAACGTAGTTTTCCTTCATCCCTAAGCTGTACCCTTGCTATCTGGATACGCTTTTTTGAAATCCATATCATTAAAAATAAATTTATCAAAACAGAAGTCACACCGATCAATGAAAGTACAGGGCTATATGTAAACATCAACACCAGATAGCAGATCAACAGCCCCATATTTACCGCCGCAGGCGCAAGACGATTCATCAGCGCATAGGCAACTCTCTGGTTTGCCTGCTGACGTTCACTCAGATCTCCGGCATACCGTTGCGAAAAAAATTCCATAGGAAGCCTGAGTACGTGCCACATATACTCGGCGTTGGCAGTAACTGCAAATTTCCCCTCTGCTTTCAAGAGATATACTTCCGATATTGCATTTGCCACAAACTGAAAAAAAGCCGCTGCAAAAACCACTGCCGCAAGAAGATACAACCAGTCCGGGTTTTCTCCCCCCAGTATATGATCCGTAAAAATTCTGAAAAAAACAGGCCGGAGTACTTCAAATAATGTTACCAAAAAATAAGACAGGACAAGCAGAACGTATACGTCTTTTCCTGAACGCAAACGTTTTCTCGCAAATGCCAGAACACTATCCCGCTTTCCTTCCTTCTTAAAGGACTCCCCTGGTTCAAAGCACAGACAAATTCCCGTAAAGGACCGATTCAGTTCCTCCATAGTAACTGCAACACGCCCTCGGTTCGGATCGTTAATGATCGCCTTTCCGTACCGAAAACCGCATAAAACAACAAAATGGCAAAATTCCCAATGTATGATACATGGGAATTTTCCCCTTTCTGTCAACTCCTCTATTTCACATTGAAATGCGGACGTTTTCATCCCATGGTTTTGCGCCGCCTTTATAATATTTCTGGCGGTAGAACCGTCTCTGGAAACTCCGCACTCTACCCTCATCTGTTCCAACGGCATCCACCGTCCGTAGTAAGCAAAAATCATAGCCAGCGAAGCTGCTCCGCATTCCACATTCTCCATCTGCATGATCTCCGGAACCCTCACGCATTTTTTCACTTTTACACCACCTTTTTATTCTAATATCAGCTTTCCTATCTTTGTTTTATCTGTTATAATCCGGCAGGAAATTTCTTCTCCCTCGGATATTCCATTTGAAACATCTATCAGTACCTCCACATTCCAATCGTCCAGCTTTGTCTCTCGGTAATAATCTGTAAGATATAATTTTCCTGCTTCCTCTCTTCGCACCGGTTCTTTTATAATACCTGTAATTTCTCCGATTCTTTCGCCTCCTGCTTCTACACTCATCCCTTCTTTCAGCTTCTCTGCCTGTTGCGGGGTCAAGAACACATGAAGTTTGTTCTCGTACATCACACCCTCAACCGAAACAGAAGTTTTCAGACTTACTGCACTACTCCATATACCGACGCTGATAAGTAAAAGCAGAAGTCCTATGACAGAAATCCATGCTCTCGGAGTTGTAACCTTCACGTATGTATCCAGTTTTTCTAAAGAAGCCAGATGTTCCAAACTGGACTTTCTGAACAGTTTCTCGTTCATCCATTTCTCCTTATCTCTATTCTAAAATCTGCAACACAACCATTGTAATATCGTCTGCCTGCTCTGCTCCGTCTGCATACACAGTCAGTGAAGACAGGACTTTCTCGATACACGCCTGAGGCGGTAATTTTTCCGTATGTTTCATCGTTTCCTCCAGCCTATGCTCTCCGTACAGCTCCAGTTGCGGATTTACTGCCTCTGTCACACCGTCTGTATACAACAGTAATTTGTCCTTCACTCCAAGCGAAACTGTCTGGTTCTTATAACGGACTCCTTCTATTCCGCCAAGAACAAATCCCGGTCGTACTTGCAGTTTCTCTACGTTTCCGTCTGCCCGGACGATATACGGCGGATTATGTCCTCCGTTACTGTATGTAAATTCTTTTGCCTGCAAGTCCATAATCCCGAAAAATACTGTCACGAACATTCCTTCCTCATTGTTTTCTGCAAGCTGATTATTGACAATTCCAAGTACTTTCGCCGGATCTGTTTCTATAAAACTCTGGTTCTTTATCATAGTGCGGGCGCTCATCATAAAAAGCGCCGCCGGAACACCTTTTCCGGATACGTCTGCGATGACAACTGCAAGACGATTTTCGTCCAACATAAAGAAATCATAAAAATCTCCTCCTACTTCTTTCGCCGGAGTCATGGTCGCATAAATATCAAACTGTTCACAATCCGGAAATGCCGGAAAAGTTCTTGGAAGCACAGATGCCTGGATCTTACTTGCCACACCCAACTCTGCTTTTGTTTTCATGGATTCCGTAGCAAGCGTGATCGCCCGAAAGATTCCCCAGTACATCCAGATATACACCAGAATCAACATTCCCAGCATGGAAATCCAAAACACCTGATTCATAAAGAAACCTGATAACAGCGTTACCCCCATAACTGTCAAAAATGACATTGATATACCAAACGCAATGCAAGAAACAACCGGTACACGGATGAACGCCCCCATCTGTCCTTCTGCCATCTCCAATATTCCCACTAACTTATCCCTTAAATACCTTTTATAAGCCCAGTATACCCCAGTAAACAGTACGAGCCGGATCAATGTATATCCCACAATCCCCACATCTTCCGCCGCTTCAACATTAAATACTTTCGGAAGAATGACCAATTGAGCAACATACCCATTTAGTACAAGTGTCACCAGAACAAACAACACCGCAGTAAATATCTTTGTCGCCCGCTCATTGGTAAAGCAGACCAAAGCTGTAATGACAATTCCCACTGCCGGCATCAGCATTCTCAAAATATCTGCCAGCATCCACAAGACTGAGTTCCCCAGATTATACGACACATCATAGTATAGGTCATCCGGCATCCCCCAGACGATCTCTCTCATATACTGTACCGCATATGTCACGCCACTAAGCAATACGAGCATTATCGCTAAGATAGCAATATAAAATACTACCCTGTTTTTCCCGGCCTTTTTATGTTGTCCCAGCGTCAAATTCAGCATCATAATTCCCCAAACTGCAGAGATAACTGCTCCCGAGAAATGTTTTGCTGTCTGAATCATATCTAATTCCATTCTTTTCACCTCGTTACTTAATTCTCTTTATAATCGTAAGAATGTTTTTACCATCTTTATAGCAATACGTCACATCATCCATACTCTTTTTTGTCATATAGATGCCGAGTCCTCCTATCCCACGCTCCTCTATCCCAAGCGTCACATCCGGGTCTTCGCGCAGCAGTGGATTGTACGGTTTCCCTTCATCCTCAAACTGGAGAGATACCTGTTCCTTTTCTTCTTCCACAGAAAGCCTCACCGTAGCCTTTCCAATCACCGGATTGTAGGCATAATGCGCAATATTCACAAAAATCTCCTCAATCGCAATCTCTATTTGCACCTGCGCACGGGCAGAACACTCCAACTTCTTCAGCTTCTCTACAATAAAATCATTCACGTCTTTTAATTTTTCTAATTCTGCCGGAACCGTAATCTCATATACCAAGAACTCGTCCTCCTTTTGTTTTTATCATATTTTATCATTCCAAAAACATGGATTCAATAAATGCTATTTTTCTTTAACAAATCTTTAAAAACAAACCTATTAAGGATAAAAGACAAGGAGAGAGTGCAGCCCAAAACAAACTGCACTCTCTCCTTGTCCAAATAATTATTTATCTATTTTTACTCTATTCCTTATCTACAACCATCCGGATCACAAACAATGTTCCTACCATCAGCACAATACTGATCGGCAGACAGATAAACGGATTTCTCACAAATCCGGCAATTACATAGCACACAAATGATACCGCAGCTACTGTAATTGCATATGGAAGCTGTGTGGAAACGTGATTCACATGATTACTTTGCGCTCCCGCAGACGCCATGATCGTCGTGTCTGAAATCGGCGAACAATGATCACCGCAGACAGCGCCTGCCATACATGCAGAAATGGAAATGATCATCATCTGCTCATTTGTTCCTGCAAATACTGCAACTACGATTGGAATCAGGATTCCAAACGTTCCCCAGGAAGTCCCCGTAGCAAACGCCAGGAAACAACCTACCAGGAAAATGATTGCCGGAAGCAGATTCATAAGTCCTCCCGCAGCGCCTTTCATAACAGCTTCTACATAAGCTGCCGCCCCAAGGCTGTCTGTCATAGCTTTTAATGTCCACGCAAATGTCAGGATCAAGATTGCCGGAACCATAGCCTTGAATCCCTCCGGTACACAAGCCATAGACTCACTGAAAGAAAGCACTCTTCTTATTGCATAGAACACAACCGTAACCAGAAACGCGAAGAAACTTCCGAGCATCAAACCTACAGAAGCGTCACTGCCGGAAAATGCCTCTACAAATCCAACTCCATCAAAGAAACCACCAGTATAGATCATTCCGATAACACAGCATACGATCAAGACTGCAATAGGAAGCACCAGATCGATCACACCGCCTTTTGTCTCCTCTGTATTCTGCTCAGCCATCTCATACGGTCTGTCCGGCGTTGTATAAATGTCCCCTGCCAGCGCATTTTTCTCATGCAGCTTCATCGGGCCGTAGTCCATTTTCAGAAGGATGATCGTCACCATCATTATAATCGTTAAAATTGCATAGAAGTTATACGGAATGGCACGGATGAAGATAGAAAATCCGTCCTCTCCCTCTACAAATCCCGTAACTGCCGCCGCCCAGGAAGAAATCGGAGCGATGATACAAACCGGGGCTGCCGTTGAATCGATCAAATAAGCTAATTTCGCACGAGATACATTCTGCTTATCCGTTACCGGACGCATAACACTTCCTACCGTCAGACAGTTAAAATAATCGTCGATAAAAATCAGTACACCCAGACACACGGTCGCAAGCTGTACTCCGACACGACTTTTCACATGTTTGCTTGCCCAGCGTCCAAATGCTGCGGAACCTCCTGCTTTGTTCATCATGCACACCATAATTCCAAGTACAACCAGGAATACTAAAATTCCTACATTGTAACTGTCAGATAATACTCCTACAACGCCATCCTGAAATACATGGGTAATCGTAAGTTCAAACTGGAAACCGGAATAGAACACACCTCCGATTAAAATTCCCACGAACAGAGAACTGTAAACCTCTTTCGTAATAAGCGCCAGTACAATAGCAACAACCGGAGGTACAAGCGCCCAAAATGTCGCATACAGATCCGGCACGTATTTCTCGGCTTCTTCTGCCGCAAACACTGTCATAGAACTACAAAGTAAGATGCCAAGCACTGCCATAACACCCCACAGAGTTTTTTTCTTTCCTCTCATCTTCTCATTTCCTTTCTCTTTATATAGTCTTTTCCTTTCCTCTTGGGAAAGAATATTCCATGAATAAAGAGTCCTCGTTATTATCAGCCGATAACTTTTATGATATAAGATACTCTACCTTCCTATCAGAACAAAGAACGCGTCTCCTGTGCGGAGCTCTTTTTCTGTAATGGGTACACTACAGAGTAATTCCTTATTACATAAAAACAAATGCCATGAAAGCGTGTCTCCGCTTTCATGGCATAAATTCCTTCACTTTCGTAAAACACATCTATACAGAAATACTTCTGTATAGTGTATAGGATATTCACACTGATAGCGCTCCACTGCTGTGACAGTTCGCAACATCTTCTGCTGCGCCCCAGAAACAAAACTTGGAATCGTTTTATCTCTTCGGCAGATTCCCCTTTCTTCAAAAAACAGTTTTCCAAACTATCGTCTTTCGAATACTGATGAAATCCGCGCCTCTATCAAGTCTCATTATTCATATAGTTATATATTTAGCACTTTTCTCTGTAAATGTCAATATAATTTTCCTGAAATTCAAATACCTGAAAATCAAATACCGGTCATCGAAACTATAAAAGTCCTCCGATAGACAAAAACAGTGGTGCAAATACCAGCGACACGATCGTCATAAGCTTGATCAAAATGTTGATAGACGGACCGGAAGTATCTTTAAACGGGTCACCTACAGTATCTCCTACCACAGACGCCTTATGCGCGTCACTTCCTTTTCCACCGTGAGAGCCGTCTTCTATGTACTTCTTGGCATTATCCCAGGCACCGCCGGAGTTAGACATAAAGATCGCCATCATAACACCGGTCACTAAGGATCCTGCAAGGAGTCCGCCAAGCGCCGCCGGTCCTAATACGATCCCCACCGCCAATGGTGACAGAACCGCCATCACGCCAGGTACCAGCATCTCTTTTAATGCCGCTGTTGTGGAAATTGCCACACAGGATTTGTAATCCGGTTTCTCTGTTCCTTCCATAATTCCCGGCATTGCCTGAAATTGTCGTCTCACCTCTTCGATCATCTGATATGCCGCTCTTGATACAGACGACATCGTCATAGCCGAGAATAAGAAGGGAAGCATACCACCGATAAATAATCCGATAATGACATTACTGTTCAAGATGTCAATAACATCCAGCTTTACAGCCTCTGCGTAAGACACGAATAATGCCAGCGCTGTAAGCGCCGCCGAACCAATGGCAAATCCTTTTCCCATAGCGGCGGTTGTATTCCCTACCGCATCCAGTTTGTCTGTAATCTTTCGAACCTCCGGCTCCAAACCGGACATTTCTGCAATACCGCCTGCATTATCTGCAATTGGTCCGTATGCGTCTACTGCCACCGTGATCGCCGTTGTAGATAACATTCCCACTGCTGCCAGCGCAATTCCATAAAGTCCGCAGAAATGATACGATGCCAAAATTCCCGCACAGATCAAAAGAATCGGAACAGCCGTAGATCTCATACCTACTGCAATACCACTGATAATCGTAGTCGCCGAACCTGTCTCTGACTGCGATGCGATCTCTTTTACCGACTTATAATCCCCGGATGTATAAACTTCCGTGATAAAGCCGATCAGAAGACCAATGAATAAACCTGATACAACCGCAATCGCCGCATTAAAATTACCGAAACAATATTTGCTAAATCCCAAGGATACCAGAACTACAACCACACTGGCCGCATAAGACCCCATTTTCAAGGCTTTGTGAGGATTGGCGTTTTCATCCCCTTTCACAAAAAACGTGCCGATAATGGATGCCAGCAGTCCAAGACCTGCTATAACTAACGGGTATACTGCTCCCTGAGCTTCGAAATAAACAATACCAAGCGTTACCGCAGAAATCAATGCTCCTACATAGGACTCGAATAAATCCGCCCCCATTCCTGCAACATCACCTACGTTATCGCCTACATTATCGGCAATGACTGCCGGATTACGCGGGTCGTCCTCGGGAATACCTGCCTCAACCTTCCCCACAAGGTCCGCTCCCACGTCTGCCGCTTTCGTGTAGATACCTCCGCCTACACGGGCAAATAATGCAATAGACGACGCCCCTAAGCTGAATCCGGAAAGTATGTCCACATTTCCGGTGAGCAAATAAATGGCGCTCACTCCAAGAACACCCAGACCTGCCACGCACATTCCCATTACCGCTCCGCCGGAAAATGCGATAGACAGCGCTTTGTTCATGCCGCTTAATCTTGCCGCATTAGCGGTTCTTACATTGGCTCTTGTAGCCACACTCATTCCCGCATAACCTGCCAGCGTGGAAAATAACGCGCCCACCACAAAGCACACTGCCGTGATCCAGTTACCGATACCAAATCCGATAAGTACAAAGAGCACAAATACGAATACTACCAAGATCTTATATTCTGCTGTCAAAAATGCCTGTGCTCCGTCACTGATTGCCGCTGCAATCTCTTTCATCCTGTCTGTCCCCGCCTCTTGTTTGTTCACTTTTGCCGCCAAATAAAAGGCAAACAACAAAGCTACAACACCGAGAACCGGAACTACCATCAAAAACTTTTCCATACACAAATCCTCCCATAAATTTGTTTTTGACTTACTTCTAAGCTAATCATAACATAAACGTCTGAAAAAAAGAAGTCAAGATTATCTCGACTTCTCTTCCGCTAAAAGGGCTGCACCAAGAGCGCCCGCATATCTTCCATTTTCCGTCGGCTCTACCGTGTGATTTATCTTTTCAGAGAGAATTTTCGTAAAATACTCACTGTCACTCAACCCTCCCGTCAGGATCACCTTATCCGACAAAGTTTTTCTCTGGCTTAACTGCGCAACTTTTGTTGCCACAGAATCTACGACTCCTGCTGCAATATCCTCTCTCTTTCTTCCCTCTCCGATATAGTTGATGACCTCGGACTCTGCAAACACCGTGCAAAGAGAACTGATGGGGATTACCGTTCCTTGTGCCGCCATATCAAAAAGCTCCTGTAATGTCACACCCAGACGGTTCGCCATAATCTCCAAAAACTTTCCCGTTCCCGCAGAGCATTTATCATTCATCAGGAAATCCTGCACCATTCCATTTTCCACAACGATCACTTTCGTGTCCTGTCCGCCCACATCAATGATGGTACAGCTTTCCCCTGCCATATATCCGCCGCCTTTTGCGTGACAGGTAATCTCTGTAATCACATAATCCGCGAATTCCACAGCCACACGTCCATAACCTGTCGCCACGACCTTCGTGGCATCTGACCGGACGTCCACACCTTCTTCTTTTAATTTTTCTTCAATTTTTTGGCACGTCTCTTTGCTGCTCCATCCAGTAGGAAGAACGAAAAACATCTCTTTCTCCCCTCTTACCGCAACTTTAGACGCTGTTGAGCCAATGTCAATCCCTACGTAATTCATTTTTCTAACTCCATCTAACAATATTTGTCTCTTTTCGGGTTAATATCCCTTTCAATTTCCACAATATCCAGAATCTCAATTCCGTGGTCGCTGACACATTTTCGTATCGTATCAATATCTTTTTCTTCCACAAGGAGCGAGATCCCGCAACATGTACTGGCAGCTCTGGGAGTCGGAGCAATCGTCCCCCGGACTCCCAGATTCTTCAGCTCTTTATAGAGCCTCATACCATTGTCATGATTGGGAAACAGTACGTAATGTTGTATTTTAGACATACCGTATCCTTCCTCTTTCTTTTGAAACTTCCTAGTTGTTCAGCATTTCGATAAACGCGCTGACTCTTGTGCGAAGCTGCTGTGCGTCACTGTCCGTATAGTCGGTCTCAATACCAAGTACCGGGATTCCTGCCTCTTTCATCGCACGTTCTACGAAATATCCTTCTGTATCGTAAAGGTTACAGAATTTCAGATTTACATCAATGATACCGTCAACTTTATACTCTTTTGCCAAACGTAAAATATCATCGATCCTTCCGCTGTTTGGTGTGAAGCATGCACAATTAATGTTCATATACCTTTCTGCAAGAGCGGTATACTGTTCTTCTAATGTTGTACCGGACTCATCCACCTGTTTCTCGAAATAGCGGGTTCCTGTACACATTTCCTCACAGACAACCGCACCGCCGCTGGTCTCAACGATATTATGCAATTTCCAGTTTGGAATTGCAAGTGGTGTTCCTGTCAGCATAATACGTTTTGTACCTGCCGGAACAACGCTCACACCGTCCGCCACACGTTTCTCAAGCTCATCACACAACTTGTTTGTCATCTGTGTAAATCTGGTCGGATCGTCATAGAATGCAATCTGAGAAATTAAGAGCGCATCGCATCCGCTGATTGGAAGCGTCTCATTTTTACGAAGCTCATATAATCTCTCAAGCGCTTTTCTCTTGTTGTTGATTAGCTTAATACTCTCTGAGAGCTTTTCAGCCGTCACTTCATTGCCTGTAAATTCTTCTACTATATTTTTAAAGGTTTCGATTTCCTCCGCCCATGCTTTCACGTCTTTTGCACGTTTCATCTGAGGCAGATTCATAACGTGGACTGGAACATCCTCTGCTAAGATTTCCCATGCTTTCTTCTTGCCGTCACAAGTTGTCTCACCCACATACATATCGGCAATTCGAAAGAACGGACAAGTACGGTCTACCCTTGCTCCCACAGATGCCTTGATCAACGGACATGTGTTGGTTGGCAGCACTTTCTCTCCGCCCGGAACCCAGAACTGAGAACCTCCGCAAAGTCCGGTAGCAATTGCATCCGCAGCAAATACAATCTCATCTGGTACATACACACAGAAAGTTCCGAATACTTTTCCGCCCTTTTTCTGGTGCTCGATCAGCTCTGCCGGACGAATACCGTGAATGTCCGCTACAACCATGTTGTAATAGTCCATGCCTTCCGGGCGGTTTTCCTGCGACAGAAACACATCCCCGAATGCCTGCGGCAAAACTGCACAAAGCTGGTCGTGCATCTCTACATCCATTCCTAACTCTTCCCACATCTTACGATAATCAGCCATAATTTTTTCCTCCTAAAATTTTGTTCTTTTGTAAGATTTTTCTATCCTTATGGTATCAAGTTTCTGATTTCAGAACAACACTATCAGATAGGAATCGTTATTGATATTTTTAATAATTACGCATATTTATTGATTCCGTCAATACAACGATCAATTTCTTCTTTCGTACTGCATGCGCTGAAAGCAAAACGGACGGTTCCCTGAGGATATGTTCCCAAAGACCTGTGGGCAAGAGGCGCACAGTGGAGCCCGACCCTTGTCATCACTCCATACTCCTGCTCCAATTCGAACGCCACAACTGCATTGTCCTCTCTCAGGAAGTCCAACGACACTACCGCAACTCGGTCTCTGGTATCCTGTTTTCCTACAATCCGCACCCCATCAATCTTTTTTACTTTTCCAAGAAAATATTCTGTCAGTTCCATCTTCTTATCATGTATATTGGAAAGCCCTGTTTCTTCTATATAAGTAAGGGCAGCATGAAGTCCGATGATCCCCGGAAGATTCATTGTTCCGCTTTCATACTTGTCCGGCAGGCTTTCCGGCATTTCTAACATATCCGACCGGCTGCCTGTTCCGCCTGCAATGTAAGGCGTCATCTGTTTATCCAATCGCCCGGAAATCAGAAAACCACCGATTCCCTGAGGGCCTAACAGACCTTTATGTCCCGTAAATGCCAGAAAATCAATGCCGCACTCCTGCATATCTACCGGAATGGTGCCTGCACTCTGCGCTGCATCTACTACGAAAAACAGATGATGTCTTTGACAGATTTCCCCAATCTCTTTTATCGGAAGAATAGTGCCGCACACATTGGATGCATGGGAGACGATCACCGCTTTCGTCTGCGGCTTTATCAGTTTCTCGACACTTGATGCCTGTATGCCCCCCTCTGTATCCGTATCCGCCACATCATAGGTAACGCCGCAGTGCGTCATCTGAGTAAGCGGACGCATCACTGCGTTATGCTCGATTCCACTGACGATCACATGATCGCCGGATTTTAAAAAACCCTTGATAAAATAATTCAAAGAGTACGTGATTCCCGGCGTGAAGATTACATGTCTGGAATCCTCTCCATGAAACAGTCTTGCAAGTTGCTCCCTCGTCTCAAGGACGATTCCCTCTACCTCATAAGCTCCCTCGTAATTTCCACGGTTAATGTTAAACGCTCCTTTTTGCAAAAGCTCGCACATTGCTTCTGCCACCCCCGGCGCTTTCGGCCAAGAAGTACTTCCATTGTCAAAGTAAATCTTCTGTTCCATAATCAATCTCGACCAATACCAGACCATTTGGCGCAGCCGTCACACCTGCTGCCGTCCGTTCCCTTTCTTCTAAAATTTCCTTTACCCGCTCCGGTTCGTAAAATCCTCGTCCTACACGAATCAGCGTTCCTGCGATGATCCGAACCATATTATACAAAAACCCATTTCCTGTAATACGGATAATAAGATCTTCCCCCGACTTCGTGATCTCAAGAGAGGTCACCGTCCGCACTGTATCCTCTACGTTGGTTCTGATATTACAGAAACTGGCAAAATCATGCTCTCCGACCAGATACTGTGCACCTTCGCGCATTTTCTCCACATCAAGCGGGAAAGACACATGAGTACTGTATCTACGCTTCATCGGATTTGGAACAGGTGCATTATGTATGTGATACTCATAAGTTTTACTCACTGCGTCTTGGTATCTCGGATGCCAGTCTGCCGGAACCTCATCCGACTTCACGATCACAATATCCTCCGGCAGCTTCTGATTCAAAGCATACGCCATCCTCTCCGGCGGAATCGTAGTTTCCGTATCAAACACCGCCACATTGCCAAGGGCGTGAACCCCCGAATCCGTGCGGCTTGCCCCAATGACCCGGATCTCTTCCCCTGTCACCTTCTTCAGTTTTTCGTTCAACACCTCCTCGACGGTAATACCATTGGGCTGAATCTGCCAGCCACAATAATCCGTACCATCATAGGCTACAAATAATCTGACTCTTTTCATAACACTCCTTTGGGTACACCCCAAATAACAATTAGGTACAGGTCAAAATGTAATTTAGGACGTAGCCCTTTTTAATTTTACTACGTCCCCATTTACAATTTAAAATATCCAAAGCCGCAATTTTACGTACTTCCCAATTGCCACCACTGTAATGACATAAACAATTACAACAATATATGCCACATAATCTCTGCCGTGATACCGGAGCGGTTTCATCTTCGTTCTTCCCTCGCCGCCGCGGTAACATCTTGCTTCCATTGCCATTGCCAAGTCATTTGCCCGGCGAAACGCGGATACAAACAGGGGAACCAGTATCGGAATCATACTTTTGGCTCTCTGCAATATATTTCCGCTCTCGAAATCTGCCCCTCTTGCAAGCTGGGCTTTCATAATCTTGTCCGTTTCTTCTAGGAGAATCGGAATAAATCGAAGTGCAATAGACATCATCATGGCAATCTCATGCACCGGCACATGGATCTTATTCAACGGGCGAAGCAGCGTCTCGATTCCTTCTGTCAGCTCATTCGGCGTTGTAGTAAACGTCATAAGAGAGGAACCGATAATAAGATAGATCAGCCGCACCGCCATATAGACTGCCGTGCGGAGTCCTCCTTCCGTAACAGTGAATATCCACGCATGAAAAAGCACTGCCCCGTCTCTTGTCAAAAACAAATTAAATATTACTGTGATCAGCAGCAACATAACGATCGGTTTCAACCCTTTGACAATGTAAGAAAAGGGCACTTTAGACACCCGGATAATTCCAACAAGAAAAATCGTCGCCACAATATATCCTGAAATGTTTCTAAACAGAAACAAAGAAATCAAATATAACAATGTGGACACTAGTTTTACCCTTGGATCCAGACGATGCATCACGCTCTTTGCTGGATAATACTGTCCTATAGTAATGTCTCGAATCATGGTCTCTTCTCCAATGCCTGCATAATCTGCTCCGCCGCTTCCTCCACCGTTGTCACATTTGTTCTGACATTCAGTCCGCGTTCTTTCAAATCATGCATGATATACGTAACCTGAGGCGCTGCAAGCCCCACTTTTTCCAGTTCCTGATAATGCTCAAATACTTTTGCCGGTGTATCGTTATACATCACTTCTCCGTGATTCATCACGATGATACGGTCTGCATACCGCGCAATGTCTTCCATACTATGGGACACTAAGATAACCGTCAGATCACTTTCTTTATGAAGAAATGCGATCTGATCCAAAATATCATCCCTGCCTTTCGGATCCAAACCTGCAGTAGGTTCATCCAGAACCAGCACTTTCGGTTTCATAGCCAGAACACCTGCAATAGCGACTCTCCGTTTTTGCCCGCCGGATAGATCAAAAGGAGAAGAATGGTAATATTTTTCTTTCAGTCCTACCAGCTTCAACGCCTCTAACGCCCTCGCCTCACATTCTTCTTTGGAAAGTCCTTGATTTTTCGGTCCAAAGCAGACGTCGCTCAGCACATCCACTTCAAAAAGCTGGTGCTCCGGGTACTGAAACACCAAGCCCACCTGATTTCTCAGTTCCCGCATATTATAACCCTGTCTGTAAATATTTTCATCATTGTAGTAAAGAACTCCGTCCGTCGCTTTGATAAGACCGTTCAAATGCTGGATCAATGTAGATTTTCCGGAACCGGTATGCCCGATGATCCCCACAAATTCTCCGTGCGGAATCGTAAGGCAAATATCTTTTAACGCCTGTTTCTCATACGCCGTCCCTGCGCTGTATATATAGTTCAAGTGTTCTAATCTAATTGACATATTGCTTCCACCAACTCTTCTTTTCTCAAAATTCCTGCCGGTATATCAAGCCCCTTCTTCCTGAGGGTATCCGCAAGAATCGTCACCTGCGGTACATCCAGACGATATTCTTTTAACCGATCCACTTGGGAAAATATTTCTCTGGGCGTTCCTTCCATTACTACATGTCCATGATCCATAACGTAGATTTTATCCGCGTCAATGACTTCCTCCATATAATGTGTGATCAGAATCACCGTCACCTGCTTTTGCTCCCGTAATTTCTGCACCGTCTTTAACACTTCTTTTCTTCCCACCGGATCAAGCATTGCCGTAGGTTCATCCAGAACGATACATTTTGGCTCCATAGCCACAACTCCTGCAATGGCAACTCTTTGCTTCTGCCCGCCGGATAATTTATTGGGAGAGCGGTGTCGATATTCAATCATTCCCACGGACTTCAAACTCTCCTCTACCCTCTGCCAAATCTCATCTGTAGGTACGCCTAAATTTTCCGGTCCAAACCCTACATCCTCTTCTACAACCGTTCCGATAATCTGGTTGTCCGGATTCTGGAAGACCATCCCCGCAGACTGCCTGACATCCCACAGATTTTCTGCATTTTTCGTATCTTTTCCATCCACCCACACCGTTCCTTCTGTAGGCACTAAAATAGCATTGATATGCTTCGCAAATGTGGATTTCCCGGAACCGTTATGTCCCAGAATGGCAATAAACTGCCCCTCCTTTGCTTCAATATCCACGCCGTCAACAGCGCGATAAGTTCCGGTGACATTTCCCTCCTCATCGCGCTTCTCATATTCAAATATCAGCTTTTCTGTCTGAACCATCTTCATCGAATTCTGCTCTCCATCTGCCGCCGTCCTACACAGCATCTTTTATGCCTGCTCCGGTTCCGGATACTCCTCACCGAAGGTCTCAACTGTAACCTCCGCCATCTTCTGTTCTTCAAGCGGTCTGTCATTATAATCTGTAGCAGTCTCAGCAATTTTATTTACAACATCCATACCCTCGGTAATTTTCCCGAAAGCTGCATAAGCTCCGTCCAAATGCGGTGAATTCTTGTGCATAATAAAGAACTGAGAACCTGCGGAATCTGGGTGCATCGCTCTTGCCATAGAAAGGACGCCTTCTGTGTGTGCCAGCTCATTTGCAAAACCATTCTGCTTAAACTCACCTTTGATGTTATATCCCGGACCTCCCGTACCGATTCCGTCCGGGCATCCGCCCTGGATCATGAAACCGTTAATGACACGGTGAAAGATCAGTCCGTTATAATATCCTTTCTTCACCAATGAAATAAAATTATTTACTGTATTCGGCGCAATATCAGGGTATAACTCCGCCTTCATAATATCGCCGTTTTCCATTTTAAATGTAACAATCGGATTTGCCATAATAAAATTCCTCACTTTACTAAATATTTGAAACTCTGTTACTTATTGTAACGGAAATTAACAGGTTAGTAAAGTGGGGAATTGCTCTAAATTCCTTTTTCCTTATATGGGTTCCTTTGATATTTCTATGATCCACTCTTTTTCAATTTTCCATGCAGCGCCCTGCATATAGAGCGGATTCTCAATGTTTCCTTCAAACAGCTTCTCCCAGCTTCTGAGAATCTTTGACTTTAACAACGGATAGCCTTGCTTTTCAAACACATCAGATGCATAATCCAGTCCGTATCTCTCCAATTCTTTCAGGAACTGTTCTTCCTCTTCTTTCTCTCCTACATAAGATAGGTTCAGTATTTTCGACCAGATTCTGGAATCAAAAAGAAGAAGCTCATTTCTCGGAACCAAAAGCTTTATGCGATAATCGTTTCCATAAAGAGGCGTCCATTTCCGGTCTGCAAACATCCACACCGGAGATTCTGCTTCTTCCGGTTTTTCCATTAATTGCCTTGCCCTTGCATTGAAAAATCCATACGCCTCCCGAAAAATCCATGCAGTATCTTCGTATTTTTCCTGAATATATTTTCTTTTCACATAAGAGACACCGTCTCTCTCCAGAGCTTCCAGTACCGGTTGTTCCTGTACTGTCCACATGACAATCTTTTCTTCCTTATTCAAAATAACGAACCTCCCTTATCCATTCTTTTCTAAGCTCCCAAGCGGTGGCAACACTGTCTTTGGGATTCTTGGGCATCACTGTAAAAACACGTTCCCAGCTCGCCTCGATTTCCCGTTTTAACAATGGATAGAAATTCCCTTTGTCCGTCATGATCAATTCTTCTTCATTTGTCACGCCAAATCGCTTCAGTTCTCGTAAGTGACGTTTTTCATCTTGCTCGTCCAACGGTACATACCAATAGTTTACCCGATACCCCCACGCGTCCATATTGCAAAGAAGGAACTGTTCTTTCGGAATCTCTGCCTCCAAAATAACAGTTCCCTCTACCGGCTGAAGCATAGTTTCTTCATCCATGGACAGCCATATAGGATAACCGGCATCCTCAGGAATTTTCATGTATCCGGCAGCATGTCTGGTATACCATTCATATAATCTCAAGTAATAATCCGCCATACTGCCATTCTTTTCCCTAATATATTGTTCTTTACAAAGATAGCGTCCGGTCTGTTCCAATTCTTTTAACACATCAGCGACTTGCCGTGTCCACATGCGCTGTGTTTTCATTTTATCTACGGCTCTTTCTTTACTGCCTTGATAAATGCTGCCACCGCGCCGAACATAATGAAGATAAACGGGAACGCCGCCGCAAGGGATATGGTCTGCAACGGTTTCAAACCGCCTGCCATCAAAAGTCCTATAGCCATTACAGACTGGATGATCCCCCATAAAATCTTCTTATTATTCGGCGGATTCTTGTCTCCGTCTGTTGTCAGCATAGACAACACATACACTCCGGAATTAGCGGAGGTAATAAAGAATGCACACAGAGATACGATCGCCACGATCGAAAGGATCATTCCAAGCGGATACTGCTCTAATACAGCAAACAAACCAACCTCCGGTACACTTGCAATCTCCTGCAACACTTCCTGAGAAAGGATCCCCTTCTCTCCAAGGTTGATTCCCAGGCTTCCGAACACAGCTCCCCAGATGCAAGAAGCCAGCGCCGGAACCAGTACTACTCCGAGAATAAACTCACGAATAGTACGGCCTTTTGAAATTCTTGCAATAAATACTCCTACAAATGGCGCCCATGCAATAAACCATGCCCAGTAGAAAAGTCTCCAGCTTCCAAACCAGCTGTTATCTCCATACGCATTAATTGCCAGCGCATCCGGGATAAAATCACCGATATACTGTCCCATTCCGTTAATAAAACTGTTCAGAACTTCAATCTTCGGTCCGACTAAGAAACAAACTATCATAAGACCGATCGCTACATATAAGTTCGTATCGGAAATCACTTTGATTCCTTTTTCGATACCGGATACCGCGGAACCTATGTAAAGGATCGATACCACCACAATGATGACAATCTGTACAAGCAATGTGGTCGGAATCCCGAACATACGGTTAAATCCTGCATTAATCTGCAATGTACCAAGTCCAAGAGATGTCACGACGCCTGCCACTGTAGCAAAAACTGCCAGAATATCTACCAGTTTTCCAAGCCAGCCATTCGCCAGCTTCTCTCCGATCAACGGCTCTAAAATAGTACTTATCAGACCCTTTTTGTTCTTACGGAACATAAAATATGCAAGAGCCAGACCGATAACGGCATAATTCGCCCAAGGAAGGATTCCCCAGTGCATGAAAAAAGATTTCATGGCAAAGTCTGCCGCTTCCGCTGTTCCGCCCTCCATTCCGACCGGATTCAGATAATGTGTCAGAGGTTCTGCCACTCCCCAGAACACAAGCCCAACGCCCATTCCACATCCAAACAGAAGCCCGAACCATGTAAGGTTACTGTATTCCGGCCTGGAGTCATCGCCTCCTAACCGTATTTTTCCATATTTTCCAAATGCAATGTATACAACAAAAATTAAAAATACAACCATTGCCAGTAAATACAGCCATCCAAAATCTGTCGTCAAAAATGTAAACGCTGCATTTGACACTTTCGTAAAACTTTCATTTAAAGCCACAGACCAGACTGCCATAATCGCAATGAGTACCAAGGAAACATAAAACACTGTATTTTTCTTATCTTTCATTCCATCACCTCATTCCTACTCCATACCTTCGGTTATACACGAAATACAGTCTGTTCTGTAATATCTGTTGCCAGACTCTCCAGAGCCACCTTTGTTCTGTGATAACGGAGCTTCCACTGCTCTTCTTTCGTTGTCCCCGGATCTCCGAGCGGATATGGAATAGAAATTGTAGGTACAATCCTATTAGATCCGACTGTTTTAGCAACCGGAACCAAATTACACATCTGAACGATTGGGAATCCTGCTCTCTCAATCTCTTTTACCATCGTTGCACCGCAACGAGTACAAGTACCTCATGTAGAAACGAGGATACATCCGTCCACATGATCCTCCTGTAATAACGGAACAATCTCTCTTGCCATTCTTGCAGCTTCAGACTCTGTTGTTCCTGTACCTACCGTAGAGTAGAAATAAGGGTGAAGACTTCCGTATACTCCTTCTTCTAATAAAGCTTTTAACGCATCAACAGGAGTAATTACGTTCGGATCTGAATCTGCCGCAGCCGGATCAAATCCTGCATGGATTGTTTTGTACTCTCCGCCTAATAATTTCTTGTCTCCGGAAATGTCATATCTTCCCCATCTGGTTGCAGAAGCAGACTGAATGCGATCCGGGTTATCTACCGGAACAATTCCTCCAGTTGTCAAAAGCGCAATTCTTGCTTCTTTCAGATTCGGAATTGCGGCTGCAATTTCCACACGGTCAATCTTCGGAATCGGAAGCTCTGTCTGAAACGGCTCCCCGTTTAATTTTGCCACCAGCATTTCCATCATTCGTTCTGACGCAGGTTTTCCGTCTTTCCTCCATGCCTGATGACGGATTCCTCTGGCGAAATAACCATCCTCATCTGCACTTCCCACCGGCTCTCCTGCTAAAATTTTATTTGCCACAGCTGCCATTGCTTTTACATCCTGTCTCATCTTAGAAGCGATGTTTCCGCCTTTTAAGATATACATCTCTTTTTTAAACATATCCACACCCGGAGTTTCCTCGTTCATAGAAGTAACAACCGGAACACCGAATTTTTCTTTTACAGCCTTACACACCGTCCCACAGGCAACAGTATATCTTCCTGCCTGGAATGCAGGACCGGCAAGAAAAATATCAAAATCCTTACCTTCCAGCATACTAAGAATCTCTGCGACCGCCTCTTCTGTATTGGAGCCGATATAATTATCTCCGCAGATAATTGTATGCGTCACTTCCGTGTCAACAAGCTCTTTTGCAAACTGCATTGCCGGACCGATCTGTCCTTCGTGAATCTCCGGTCCGATTCCGGCTTTGTCTTCTCCACCAATCTGTCCAAAAAACTGATTGACATATACGATTGCTTTTTTCATCTTCTATTCCTCCCAGTCCTAAAATTCCATCATTTGTTTTGGTGACCATCCGCACACCTGATCGGCGCAGAATATTCCATTGTTTTCCATAATGATCGAGCCGTCTTCTCTTACAGACGGTCCAAGTAATTCGTCATAGGACCATCCGCCTGAGTTTCCGTCCCTTGCAAGCGCTTCCAATTCTCCGAGAACAGTCTCCATCGGAGGAAGCTCGATCAATTCGCCAACATTTCCGCAAGATACAATTGCATCACATTTTTCATCTAAAGTTACCAGTGGCTGTCCGTGTCCGTCACGTCCGGTACTCTCGTTTGTAACACCGACTGTTTTTACACCTGCATCTTCCAGCGCAACCAGACATCCGATAAAGTCTGCATCTGGGTTGCCATATCCTTCTTCTGCCACAACCGCACCGTCTGCTCCCAGACTTTTTGCAATCTGTGCTACAAAAAGAGCGGCACGTTCTTTCTGCTCTAATGCAACATTTAAGTTAGACATGATCACCCCAAGGAAATTAATAGTTTTTCCATGAGCGTCCATTAATACGCGAAGGTTCGGTGTATTCTGCATATCATATGTAGACCATTTTGACGAAACAGGCATAAAACTTCCGGATACGATTGCTCCGTCCAGAATCTCTGTAGGGCTCATTACTGTAGGAAGCATGTGATTTGTATCCCATCCGTAAACTAAGTCGTTATAGCCCATCGCCTCCATTTGTGACTGCGGCTGCATAACATATACAACAGACGGAAGCTTCTCTACTTCTTCTCCTCTCTTGATCATCGGAGTCGTATCATACACATCCACATCTTCCGGCTCCAGTTCTTTCACACATGCACCGATAAATTCTGCCAGCTTATGTCCTGCTCTTCTAAGTGCATCATTCTTCTTTTGCTGCTCGTGTTTTTCGAAATCTTCATTCGTATCTGCAACAAGCACGATATTATTCAGCTGACCGAAATAAGTCATCTTCTGACCTTCTCCGCTCATATCGATGATTCCGTCCTGAAATCCGCCCCAGTGTCTTCCGACTACCAGTACACTGCAATTTTTCAATGCATGAAGCACCCCGTCTCCGGCCGGCGCCAAGTCACTTGTGTATCCCGGAAAAAGCCCTCTTCCATCCGGTCTTACTCTTGGTTCAATAGCTTCCTTTACCGGACACATTCTGATCTTGTCTCCGGGTTTCGCAATATAAAGCTCTGCTTCTGTAATTCTCTCGTCTTCCCGAATATAGTTCAGGGCGTCCTCTTTGTTGATGGTCAGAATCCCTTCTTTCCAAGAAAGCTCCTGTCCAAACACAATATCCTTCACATAGAAATTACCAATCTCAAGTCTCATTTTTTCCTCCTTACCCAGAATTTTTTCTGAATTGTATGTGCATTTTACACATTTTTGTTTTTTTAATAAGCGCGCTTATTCGTTATATTTTTAACTATATTATCAATAAGCGCGCTTATTGTCAATAGATATATAGATTTTATTCAACTTTTTTATTTATTTATAGCTTTTTTCTATGTTTTGCACAATAATTGCTGACTCGTATAAAATATGCTATATTAAATATAAATAGCACTAATTTAAGAGGAGTTCCCATGGAAAAGATAATTCAAAATGAATCGAAGCACGCTAACGCCGTCCGCTTTATTGAGGCTGCACAGGAATTAATAGATACCGAAGGGATAGAACTTATCTCTATTCGAAAAATTGCGGATAAAGCCGGGTTTCACAATTCCACACTCTACCTGTATTTCCAAAATGCAGACCAGCTCATTATGCTTGCTTCCCTGAAATATTTTCAAGAATACAGTCTGGCTTTGGAGAAATTGAGTAGAACCGATGCATCTGCTATCGATAATTTCTATAGTATCTGGGCTTTTTTCTCAGAAACGGTATTTCAAAAACCAAATATTTTCTATAATTTTTTCTTTGGGAAATATAGTGATGATTTAACGAACATTCTAAAACAATACTATTTGCTTTTTCCAAATGAACAGAAAAAATATTCTGCGGAAATTGAAAAAATGTATTATGCACGCAATATTTATCAAAGAAGCCTTTTGATCCTAACACCGCTTATGGAGGATCCTAAGACCAGATTAAATGCGGAAAATCTTGATTTGATAAACGATATTATTATAAGCTGTCTGAAGTCACTATTGGAGGAAAAATGCAGGAATCTTGACCTGTCTGTAAAAGATTTTACTACACGGCTGCTTGCAATGATACATTTAGTTATTGACACAAACTCTTAAATCATAGTATAATGGCAAAAAATTTTAAAAATGTGAGGTGAGAATATGGACGGTAGTAGTTGCAGTTGTAAACAGATGAATATGGTATCTCTGTGCCATCAGAAAGCGCTGCGGCTTACTGTCTGTATTTTAGCTGCGCCTTTATAAATATCAGAATATCATTCTTTCATTACAACTCTTGTACGCCTGTCCTTACAAATCCATGTAAAGGAGGCAGAAACAATGAGCAAGAACAATATCATTAACGTATCTGTAAACACAAATGTACCCCTTATTGATTTTTCTACAAAAATCACAGAAATTATCAGGAGTAATTTAGCTCCGGGAAAAATGCAGGAGAAAATCCGCAAATATCATGAAAAAGATGTTGCGTTGACCTTAACCCAACTGACCAAAGAAGAATGTACCTCTCTATTAGATTTAATGCGTTCTGACGTACGGGCTGAAATCCGATTAGTCAATTCTTTTGATGAAGATGACATCGGAAGTAAAATGTCCACAAATTTTATTACTATTTTGAACACATCAACGATCAAGACGGCAATGTCTCAACTGATCCAGCAAGCCTCAGAAAACGACAATATTTCGGTTCTCTATGTCGTTGATGAAGAAAAAACCTTTTGCGGCGCGATCGATCTGAAAGATCTGATCATAACCAGAGAGGGAACGCCTCTTTCTGAAATTATAATTTTCTCTTATCCGTACCTTTACGCAAGGATGGACATTGAAGATTGCATTCCGTTTCTTCGGAATTATTCCGAATCATCCATTCCTGTTTTGGACGACAATAACAAACTTGTTGGCGTTGTAACCGCAGAAGATTTTATTGAGATCCTCGGGGACGAATTAAACGATGATTATGCAAAACTGGCAGGACTCTCTTCTGAAGAAGATTTGGCGGAACCTATTTATCAAAGTGTCAAAAAAAGGATCCCCTGGCTGTGTCTTCTTCTTGTCATGGGATTAGGTGTGTCTGCAACCGTCGGACTTTTTGAATCCATCGTAGCACAGCTTCCCGTTATCATGTCTTTTCAATCTCTGGTTCTGGATATGGCCGGCAATGTGGGAACGCAGTCTCTTGCTGTGGCAGTCCGTGTTCTAATGGACACACAGATCAGCAGCAGGCAAAAAGCCGCTTTGGTCTGGAAGGAAATGCGGATCGGTTTACTAAACGGTACACTTCTGGGTGTATTGTCTTTCCTTTCCGTTGGGATATATCTTTTTGTAAAAGGAAATACCGCGACTTTCGCTTTTGCTATTTCCGGTTGTCTTGGCATCGCCATGATTATTGCAATGGCAACATCTGCTTTGTCCGGTACTGTAATTCCTATCTTCTTTAAGAAAATAGGCATCGACCCGGCAGTAGCCTCCGGTCCGCTTATCACAACAGTCAACGACTTAGTTGCAGTAGTTACCTATTATGGGCTGTCATGGCTGTTCCTTTTAAATATTATGAAACTAAATTAACAGAACTTCCCTGTGTAAAAACAGGGAAGTCCTTTCAAACCTTCTGGAGAGAAGTTTTTCGTATTTTCTATTTACATTCTTCCGGAAATCTCTTCACACAATTTCATTGCCTCAAAAACTGCGCTTCTAAATCCGCGTTCTTCTAATACACGGACAGCCTCGATCGTAGTTCCTGCCGGAGAACAAACCATATCTTTTAATTCACCCGGATGTTTGCCGGTCTCTAATACCATTTTCGCACTTCCAAGTACTGCCTGAGCCGCAAATTTATAAGCCTGCGGTCTTGGCATACCGCCGGATACTGCCGCATCTGCCATAGCCTCGATAAACATAAATACATACGCCGGGGAACTTCCACTTGTAGAAACCACCACATCCATAAGTCTCTCCGGTACAATTTCAACTTTACCGAAACTGGAAAGCAATGTCTTAACATAAGCAATTTCTTCCTCTGTCATATACTCATTCGGACATGCTGCCGTCATACCTTCTCCGACCATTGCCGGTGTATTTGGCATCGTACGCACGATCTTAACCGCTTTTCCGAATTTTTCTCCAAGCCATGCAAGTGTTTTACCCGGTGCGATCGTAATAATGATCTGGTCTTCTTTTACATCATCTTTGATCTCTTGGATGACAGATTCATAAAACTGTGGTTTTACAGAAAGAATTACAATCTCCGCTTTCTCGATCACTTCTTTATTACTGTCTGTTACATGGATTCCATACTGCTCTTTCACTCTTTCTCTACCGGGAGCAAATAAGTCTGCACCGATGATCTCCTGTGCCGAAATCACTCCTTTTCCGATAATTCCACCCATAATTGCGGATGCCATATTGCCTGTTCCGATAAATCCTAATTTCATCCTACATACCTTCCTTTTCTTAAAATCCTTCTTCGTATGTACGCAGTCACAGATTTCACCGCCATACGAAAGCCTCTCTTGTCGTATACATTTTTATAATTTGTATACAATTCATTTTCTAAAGTGACTATACCATGAGGTTTTCTAAATGTCAATATACTTTTTATTTTACTCTTGAGTTTTCGCCTAAAAACCGTTATAATTTGTATACAATAAGATGAAACGTATACTTTTAAAACATTCAGAAAAACCAATAAAACGATGATAGGAGAATGTATATGGCAGAGAAAAGTATGTCCCTTGCCGTTCAAGCGTACGAACGGATAAAACATAATATTTTGAACCTTACCTATCCGCCGGGTATGACGCTCACTGAGACGATGCTCACCGGGGAACTCAATATGAGCCGCAGTCCTGTCCGCACAGCTATCCAAATGCTTCAGACAGAGGGATTGATCGTTTCTGATTATTATAAATCCATGATCGTAAAAGAAATTACGGACAAAGATATTCATGAGCTCTATCAACTTCGGGAAATTTTTGAAGGCGGCGCTTTCAAACTCATCTTCTCTTCCGGCCGCTATGAAGAATTTTCCTATCGGATTGAAGAAAAAGTCGTCCGTATGTGCGCTGCCGCTGCCGATCTTTATGACTGGGAAGTTGCGGACACAGCTATGCATATGGAAATCATCAGTATTTTTGAAAATGAACGGATTAACCGTATTTACGAAAATAACTTATCCGAGCTTATCCGCATCGGACAATATTCGATCAAAAACGGGATGGGCATTTCAAAAACAAATGAGAACTTAAAAAAAATGGTTCAGTATATGCGTAAAGGAAACTACGAGAAAGCCTACGCTATTTTAAAAGCCGATCATTTTGGAACAGGAAAGGACAGCGCTTTAAAGGGACATTAAGCGCTGTCCTTTGATTACCGGTTTAATTATTTACCGGATGATGTGCCGTGATCGTCTGACGATCCAATGCTCGAAACTTATATCCTAAATCTTTGTAATGTTCAATGATCGTTCTAAGCGAATCTACCGTCGTCTGCTTCGTTGCGCTGTCATGAGCTAAAAACAGAAGATTATTCTCGGTCCAACTCGTACCCGTCTCAATCAACTCTCCTGCTGTCTTCACAGCGCCATCCCAGTTTCCGCTGTTCCAATCATAATACTGGTATCCCTTCTTCTGTACGTCTTCCACAAGCTCGGTCATAATTCCCGGCGTATGTTTGGATGCTGTGTTCGAAGAACCACCCGGAAAACGGATAAAACACGGCACATACCCAATCTGCTTCTTTACCACATGAGCCATCTTATCTAAGTCTTTAAAATACGCTTCTTTCGAAGAATATATTTTCTGATAATCGTGACTGTATGAATGCATTCCTATCGTATGGCCTCTCTTATGTGCCTCTTTGATCATATAGGCATAATCCGGCTCATGTCCCACTACAAAAAAAGTCGCTTTTGCATCATACTCGTCTAAAATATCCAAAATTTCCTCTGTCAATTTAGACGGACCGTCGTCAAAGGTCAGATATACTACTTTCTCATCTGTAGCCTTAGGATTTCCCACCGGTCTTGCGGGATCAACTGCAAACTCTTTCGCGCGGGTATCTTCTTTCTTTCCCTCTTTTTTCTGTACTTTCTTTTTATTTTTTTCGTTCTTAGCCTGCGTTCCCACAGCTTTTTTCTTTTCTTTCTTTTCCGGCTTTTTGCCTGCTAAAGCTACACCTCCGCAAGCCAGTAACAGTACAAGAAAAAGTGACATATACTGTATGAGCTTCTTACGTTTATTGTTCCGTGTTTTTCTCTCCTTTATCCCCTTGTGTTTTTTCTCCATTTTGTCTTTCCCCTTATCTTCTGCCTGATTTTCTCTTACAGTTCCTAAAATTAGTATACTCATTATAATATATCTGATTCTATTATTCAATCAGGAGATTTGATAAGCAGGATTTCATTTATTTTTTATTTTTCTTTTCGTATCTGCTATGTAAGAATAATGCGGCTGCCGTGAAAAGAACCGGTCCGACGATACTCCACACGGTTGTTGCAATATCTCCTGCCATTGCCGGCTGAATGATCGTAAAGAAATTTGCAAATCCGACAATTGCAGTTACAAGCAATGCGAAAGCAACTGCTACTGTTTCATTTTTATAAATGACAAACGGTTTATGAATATCTTTATTTTTCTTAAATCTGATAAAAGCTGCCGAGATAAACATATAAGGAAGTGTCATCGCAACGTTTGTCATTGATACAAGAATATTAAAAAACTGTGTCATGGAATCCCCGCCCATGGAAATGAGAAGGATAAATGCAATAACTACTGCCGCTTGCACTTTCAAAGCGAATTTTGGCATTCCATCTTCAATCTTACAGAATTTCTCTGGAAGAAGACCTTTCGGGCTTCCCTCTATCAACTGTTTCAGTGGAGAATAGCAAAGTGTGAACACAGCTCCTGCCAGAGAAAGAAGAATGGAAAGTCCCATGATTCTAGCTGCCCAGTTACCCATCTGCACACATACGTCTGCATTCGCTCCAAACGCTGCTCCGATCTGATAGCCAAGGTTGTTCATGATCACATAAGAGGCATTTCCCTTATGTACTGTTGCCGCAGAAAGTGTATCGCTCCAGTTCGTAAAGATACCAACACAGAATATTCCGATAGAATATCCGATGGCAACAATAATCGCTGCGATTGTAAGACCTTTACCGAAATTTTTCTCCGGATTCTCTGTTTCATCCACAAGTCCTCCTACTGCCTCTGTTCCGCCATACGCAAAGAGTGCGTACACGAGAAACGAAAGCATTGCAAGCGCCCCTGCATATTCCGGGTTTGGTGAGTTAATGAACGAAGACATTGACTCAACCGGCTGTGCGAGTTTTCCACCGTTTCCGATAAATACAAGAAGTGCACCTCCGATAAGCATTACATTAAGGAACATACACGCTATACCACCGATAGAAGCAACTTTTTGAATGTTTTTCAATCCTTTGCTGGCGAAGAATGTTACTGCAACAATAAATATTACACCAAGTACACCAAGCGTTTGTGTAGAATTTAATCCCAAGATCGACCACTCTGATGTTGTATCAGTTCCAAAAATTGCATTTGAAAGCGGAACCATGATACCCGATGAAATATTTACAAGCCATATAACATAAGATGTATACCACATAAATGTTGCGACAAACGCGTATTTTGTGCCTACACAAATCTGCATCCAGGAAAAAATACCACCTTTTTCATCTTTAAATGCTGAACCATACTCTGCGATCATAAATGCAAATGGTACAAAAAATACGATTGCAGAAATCAGGAAAAACGGAATCGCTCCATATCCCATCAAGTAGAAAGAACGGGGCATATTATTAAATCCGTATACCGATGTGAAAATCATCAGGATCAATGCCCCCATTGTCAGTTTCTTTGTTTTATCAGCCATTTTCGTTTTCCTCCCTGTATTTTATGCGTTAGCTAAAAATGCACGATAACCTTTTACTGCTTCATATATATCCGCTTTACTGCTCACTTCATATGGTGCATGCATACAAAGAAGCGCAATGCCGCTGTCAATAACCTCCATGCCGTAATTTGCCATGATATATGCGATGGTTCCACCGCCTCCTACATCTACTTTACCAAGCTCGGCAAATTGATACGCGACATTTGCATCGTCAAAGATTTTTCTAAGAGCTGCAATATATTCTGCGTTAGCATCGTTAGATCCATTCTTTCCTTTTACTCCTGTAAACTTATTAAGTGAAAGTCCTTTCCCACAAAAAGCCGAGCTTCGCTTCTCATAATGTTCTGCGTAAAGTGGATCAAATCCTGCACTGACATCCGATGAAAGCATTCTGGAATTAGCGAGTGCGCGTCTCACTTTCAAGTCAGACTCTCCCTCTGTCATTGCCACCAGTTCTGCAACCGTGTTTTCAAAGAAATGCGACTGCATCCCCGTTGCCCCGACGCTTCCGATCTCTTCCTTATCTACCAGCAAGCATACTCCTGTACGCTTAAGGTTCTTTGCGTCCAACATTGCGAATAAAGAAGTGAAAGCGCAGATTCTGTCATCCTGCCCATATGCTAAAATCATACTACGGTCAAATCCAAGATCTCTTGCTTTACCTGCCGGAACGATTTCAAGCTCTGCCGAATAGAAATCCTCCTCATCGATATTGTACTGTTTCTTTAAAATGTGCAGTATATTCGCTTTGATCGTCTCTTTCTCATCTGCTTCCAACTCTTTACAATCCATAAGAGGTCGGCTTCCAATAAGCAGATCTAAATTTTCCCCCTCAATTACTTTGGCTGCCGGTTTTTCCATTTTTTCTGCCGCAAGGTGCACCAAAATATCTGTGATCGTGAACACTGGTTCATCCTCTTTTTCTCCCACGCTGACAGTTACCGTTTCACCGTTTTTCAATGCTACAACCCCATGCAGCGCAAGAGGCTGTGCAACCCACTGATATTTTTTGATTCCACCGTAGTAATGTGTATCCAGATAAGAAAATCCTTCTGTTTCATACAACGGATTTTGTTTTACATCAATACGCGGTGAGTCAATATGTGCTCCGAGAATGTTCATACCGTTTGAAATCGGCTCTTCTCCTATCTGGAATAACGCCATCATCTTATTCATCCAAACTGCATACACCTTATCTCCCGGCTGTAATTTTCTTCCCTGTTCAAGAAAATACTGTAATTCCAGATATCCGGCATCTTCTGCCATTTTTTTTGCAAGCGACACACATTCACGCTCTGTCTTTCCTGCATCAAGACACATCTTGTATCTTTCACTAACCTCATCTACTTCCCGAAGTTCTGTTTCACCGTATGACTCCCATACATTTTTCTTTTCCATCAAAACACCTCCATTATTATATGATTTGCATAATTTTTTTGGTAATCACTATTATATTTATAATCTTTAAACAAATCAATTTCCATGTGTTTTCTTGACAGGAAAATTTTTTAGTGGTATTATTATTCTCGATAAACTCAAACCCCAAATAAATGTTTATATACATTTATGATTTTATTTTGAATAATCTTTTTTACAAAACTTGATTTATAGGAAACGAGGTACTCCAAATGACCATGAATGAACTTGTAGGACAGAATCTAAGAAAATATCGGATTGCTCACAATTATACGCTAAAGAAACTATCGTCTATCATACACAAAAGCTGCTCTACTTTATCTAAATATGAGAAAGGCACAATTCCGATCAGTGCAGACACGATTGCAGAATTCGCTGAAATATTCAATATTCCGCCATCATATTTTCTCCTCTCTGCCCAAGAGGATACGTCTACTACTAAGCAACAGGAGTTTTTAAAAACGTATTACATGTACACTTATGACGGCAGACGAAAGCGGATTATGAAAAGCGTAATAGAAGAATTTACGACTTCTAAACCCGATGTTCGTTCCATTCAACTTTTCTATGATGTGGAAAGCTTGGAACACTTTGAAAAATGTGCAGTAATCTATTCAGGAGAAAGTACCCTGTTTGGACCATGGCAAAACTATCATCTTCGAAATCTGGCACATCTTCAGGAAGAAATATGGATGTGTACATTGGATAGTTTTTCTCAGAACGAACAAAAAACAGGAATTTTATCCGGTATCTCTCAACTTACCATGCAGCCATGCTCACGAAAGGTGATCACTACATCGAAAGTCCAAAAAGATGCTGCTCTTATGGATGAACTCATGTTGACAAAAGATAGTATTTCCCTGATTAAAAAGACAAATATATTCAATATTTAAGAAAAGCATAAGAAAAAACATTACAAATTATGTAATGTTTTTTTAACTCCCCCTGTTGGACTTGAACCAACGACAACTCGGTTAACAGCCGAGTG
>CAUWLL010000001.1:0-144694 GCA_963559605.1 uncultured Lachnospiraceae bacterium | reverse complement strand
TGTATTTACAAGGGTTGCGGCACTTATTTGACTAAACAACTGTCAAAGATGGGATAGTATAACATGAAAAATAAGATATGCAATCGAACATGTGATTGCAGTAAAAGATTTCTTGTGATAGAATAAAACGCAGAGAGGTAATAGCTATGAAAATGAAGAAAGCAGAGTCTAGGAAAAAGGACTGGATCCTTGTCGGGATTATTGTATGTGTGATTGTGCTTGCATTTTTGCTGCATGAGTTTATCGGCGGAAAGGGTGCAGGAAGTGTGACCATAAAGGTGAGTGGAAAAATTGAAGGCGTATATCCACTGTCTGAGGACAGGGAGATCGCGATCAACGGCGGAACCAATATCCTTGTCATCAAGAATCAGCAGGCGGATATTGTAGATGCAGACTGCCCGGATAAGCTGTGTGTGAATCAGAAGCCGATTTCTAAAAATAAGGAAAGTCTGATCTGCCTGCCCAACAAAGTCGTAGTTGAGATAGACAGCAGTGAGAACAGCGAATTCGATGCGGTTACGAATTAGAGAGAGGGCATAGGGTGAAAAGCAGGGTTGCGTATTTTGGTGTATTTACGGCGCTGGCGTTGATATTCAGTTATGTAGAATCGCTGATTCCGTTTCAGTTTGGAATTCCGGGAGTGAAACTTGGGCTTGCCAATCTGATAATCGTAATCGCGCTCTACCGCATGAAGCTTTCAGAGGCGTATCTGTTGTCCGTTGTGCGCGTGTTGTTGTCGGGATTTATATTTGGAAATTATTTCAGTATACTTTACAGCCTTGCTGGGGGACTTTTCAGTCTGACGGTGATGGCGGCTTTAAAAAAGAGTGGCGGATATAGTGTGAGCGGAGTGAGTATCGCCGGAGGTGTCTGCCACAATATCGGCCAGCTTGTGGTGGCTATGCTTGTGGTAGAGACTTTTAGTGTGGCATACTATGTTCCGGTGCTGCTTCTGGCAGGACTGCTCACTGGATTTCTGATCGGCGTTACAGCCGGCGCCATGCTGAAAAGGCTGGCAAATTTGGAGTTTTAAGGAGGAATTATGATTCATTATATTCGGGGAGAACTTGTAGCTCTGGAAGAGGACAAGGCGATCGTAGATGTAGGGGGTGTGGGATACGGTATCTTTCTGTCTGTACAGTCTATGAGCATGCTTCCGCCTGTGGGAGAGGAAGTGCGTATCTATACTTATCTGAATGTGAAAGAAGATGCTATGCAGTTGTTCGGCTTTTTGACAAGAGACGATCTCAAGATCTTTAAGCTGCTTATCGGCGTAAATGGGATCGGCCCAAAAGGAGGACAGGCGATCCTCTCCGTATTAAGCCCTGATGACCTTCGGTTTGCGGTACTGGCGGGAGATGCGAAAACCATTGCCAAAGCGCCGGGGATCGGCAAGAAAACGGCGGAGAAGATCATCTTGGAACTTCGGGATAAGCTTCACATTGAGGATGCACTGGAACATGCAGTTTCTGGGACAGATGTATCCGTCGGAGGAGCCGGCACCGGAAGCGAGATACAAAGTGAAGCAGTGCAGGCGCTGGTAGCCCTTGGATACGGAAGTACGGAATCGTTAAAGGCAGTGAAGAAAGTGGACATATCCGAGGATACGGATGTGGAGGATGTGCTGAAACAGGCATTGAAGCATATGGTGTTCTAAAGGTGGAGTGGAATGAGCAGACGAATTATTACAACGGAAAATCTGGAAGAAGATGTTAAGATAGAGAACAATCTAAGACCGCAGCTTCTGGAAGACTACATCGGTCAGGAGAAGGCGAAGGAGATGCTAAAGGTCTATATCGAGGCTGCAAAGGAGCGTGGGGACGCATTGGATCATGTTTTGCTCTACGGTCCTCCGGGGCTTGGCAAGACAACTCTTGCAGGGATCATTGCCAATGAAATGGGTGTAAATGTGAAGATCACATCGGGACCTGCTATCGAGAAGCCCGGTGAGATGGCGGCTATTTTAAATAATTTACAGGAGAAAGACGTTCTTTTTGTAGACGAGATCCATCGTCTGAACCGACAGGTAGAAGAGGTTTTGTACCCGGCTATGGAGGATTATGCCATTGACATTATGATCGGAAAAGGCGCGACTGCAAGATCTATTCGATTGGATCTCCCGAAATTTACGCTGGTGGGAGCAACAACGAGGGCAGGAATGCTGACGGCGCCCCTCAGAGACCGGTTTGGCGTGGTACACCGGATGGAGTATTATACGCTTTGGGAATTAAAGACCATTCTTTTAAGGTCGGCGAAGGTACTGGGGGTCGAGATCGACGAGAAGGGAGCCGATGCGCTGGCAAGACGTTCCAGAGGAACGCCCAGGCTTGCCAACCGTTTGTTGAAACGTGTGCGTGATTTTGCACAGGTGAAGTACGATGGCAATATTACGGAAGAGGTGGCAAATTATGCGCTGGACCTGCTGGACGTAGATAAGGAAGGGCTAGATCAGACAGACCGCGAACTCCTACAGACTGTGATCCGGAAGTTTGGCGGGGGGCCGGTGGGACTTGATACGCTGGCAGCCTCTGTCGGGGAGGATGCCGGAACGATCGAGGATGTATATGAACCTTATCTTTTGAAAAACGGTTTTATCCAGAGAACCCCAAGAGGGCGTACGGTTACGGAGAAAGCATATGTTCATTTGGGAATTTCATATGAAAATGATGAAAAATAGTTGGATTTTTCCCACGATTAGTTTATAATAGGGTACAGAAATAATGAGAGTTGCAGGAGGCTTTTATGGCATCATCAAAAAATTTTACGGAAGTATTAATAGGCGGTAAGGTATTCACACTGAGTGGTTTTGAGAGCGAGGACTATTTACAGAAAGTGTCCACGTATCTGAACCATAAGATTGACGAATGCTCCAGCAGCGAAGGATACCGCAAACAGAGTGCAGAGACCAGAAGCATCCTTTTAGCGCTTAATATTGCAGACGATTACTTTAAAGCGAAGAAACAGGGAAGTTCTTTGGAGACAGATATTGAAGAAAAAGATAAAGATATGTACGAATTGAAGCATGAGCTGATTTCTGTGCAGATCAAGCTTGAAAACGCGGAGAAAGCGATGGACAAGCTGAAAGAGGAGAACAAAGAGCTTCAGATGAAGATCGTTCAGTTAGAAACGGAGAAGAAGAATAAACAAAAATAGGGCTGTCAGCAGACAGCCTTTTTCACTGTATGAGGATGAGACTATGACAAACAGACAGGTGGAGATTCTGGCACCGGCAGGTTCTATGGAGAGCCTGCGGGCGGCAATAAGTGCAGGCGCAGATGCGGTATATATGGGCGGCAGCCGTTTTGGGGCGAGAGCTTATGCAGATAATCCCGAGGAGGAACAGCTTTTAAAGGCGATCGACTACGTACATCTGCATGGAAGAAAATTGTATATGACAGTTAATACGCTTTTGAAGAATGAGGAGATGGAGGAGCTTTATGACTATCTTCTTCCGTATTATGAGCGCGGTTTGGACGCGGTGATCGTGCAGGATACAGGCGTTTTTGAGTTTGTCCGGGAGAATTTCCCCGGGCTTCCCATTCATGTGAGTACGCAGATGACGGTGACTCATGCGTTGAGCGCCGGTTTTTTCAAGGAACAGGGAGCAGAGCGTATTGTTCCGGCAAGAGAACTGAATCTTTCGGAGATCCGCAGGATGAAGGAACAGACAGACGTGGAGATTGAATGTTTCGTCCACGGTGCGCTTTGCTATTGCTATTCGGGACAATGTCTGATGAGCAGTATGATCGGCGGAAGAAGCGGCAATCGGGGACAGTGTGCCCAGCCATGTCGGCTCCCTTATGAGGCAGGCGGCAGGAAGGCGCAGGACATTATGAGCCTGAAAGATCTTTGTACCATTGAAATGCTGCCGGAGCTTATAGAAGCAGGCATTGACTCCTTTAAGATAGAAGGAAGGATGAAACAGCCGGATTATGTGTATACAGTCGTGCGTCTGTACCGGAAGTATGCCGATCTGTATTTGCAGCATGGCAAAGACAGCTATCAGGTATCGCGGGAAGATCTTCAGCTCCTTCAAAGCGTATACCGCAGACGTGGTTACAATGAGGGCTACTATCACCAGCATAACGGAAAAGATATGATTTCCTTCAAACGCCCTTCTGTGGAGGCAGAAGATGGGGGAGTTTCAGAAAATGATTATAAAATTAAAGAAAAAATTAATGGAGAATTAATACTTTCTGCGGGAAGTAATGCTAAAATATATTTGGAATGTAATGGGCAGTATGTGGAATACATCGGAGAACCGGTGCAAAAAGCCATGAAGCAGCCGTTGTCCGAAGAGCGTGTCCGTAAGCAGATGGAAAAGACGGGCGAGACAGAATTTGAGTTTGCTGGTCTGAATATTCGGATAGAAGGAGAGATCTTTCTTCCCATGCAGGCGCTCAACGAACTGCGCAGAGAGAGTCTGCGCCTATTGGAAGAGAAACTATTAGAGCCGTACCGCCGAAAGGCAGAAAAGACGGGTCAGACGGGGAAGTGTCATAGTCTGCAAAACTCTGGGCTCTCAGGCTGTACGCGGCAGGACGTTACGATGCAGCTTGGGGCGTCGGTATCAACCCCGGAGCAGCTTCGTGTTGTCTTAGGCATGCCGGGCGTTTCTATCGTATATGTAGACGGGAATATGGGGGCAGAGGATTCTGTCCGTCAGATGCTCCAAAGACACCGGGAGGGAATCGGTGCAAAAACAGTATATGTTTCGCTGCCCTATATTTTTCGAGAACAGGCGGCCCAGGTGCTGGAAAAAGAGTATGAAGAACTGGAGAGATTGTACGACGGCGCGCTTATCCGAAATTGGGAATCTTACTGCTGGCTTGAGAAAAAAGGGTATTCCAAACCTATAGTTTCGGATTATAATCTATATGTATTTAATCAGAGAAGCCGGAAGTTTGTCTTGTCGCAAAAGATAGACAGGTACACGGCTCCTGTGGAGCTAAACAGCAGGGAACTTTCTGAACTTGATATTAGGGATGCTTCTTTTATAGGATACGGTTTTCAGCCGGTGATGGTAAGCGCTAACTGTATTCAGAAGAATACCGCAGGCTGTACGAAGAAAGACGGGATCTTATATCTGACAGACCGATATAAGAAGAAATTTGCGGTTAAAAATTATTGTAAATACTGTTATAATATAACTTATAATCCGTCGCCGCTTATGCTTCTTCATCAGAAGGAAGAAGTTCTAAGGCTGAACCCGGCGGAATTAAGGCTTGATTTTGTCACGGAATCTGCACAGGAGGTGCGGAAAATGACAGAGCTGTATACGAAAGCATTTCTGGAGGGACAGGATGTACAGATCCCGGATATGGAGTATACGAAAGGACATTTTAAACGAGGAGTGAAGTAGGTGAAATTTTGGTTAATATAATTGTTGAGTTGTCGAAGTATGCCATGATTCTCCTGATTACCATGTATACATTTTTGTGTTTCAGTATTTTTGGCTATCAGGATCCATACCGAAAACAACAGTTGCTTAAACAACAGAATATTTTGATGTTTTTGTTGCATATGATAGCATTTTTAGTGATGTATCTACAGACGGGGGATATGAAGCTTCTTATATTTTACGTGATGCAGGCGGCGTTATTTACTGCCATTATCCTGCTGTACACACTGATTTATCCAAGAGTGTCCCGGCTGGTCGTGAACAATATGTGTATGCTTCTGTGCATAGGTCTTATCATGCTGACGAGACTGAATTACGACAGCGCCATGAAACAGTTCATGATCGCGTCTGCGGCGGTGGGAGTCAGCCTTGTTATTCCGGTGATCATCCGAAAGTTTAAGCTGTTTTCAGAGTGGAGGATCCTCTACGCCGCTGTGGGACTGGTATCTCTTGCAGTTGTAGTTTTATTCGGAAAAGAGGAAAACGGTGCGCTCCTTGGAATTCCCATTACCGGAAGCTTTAATTTGCAGCCGTCGGAGCTTGTGAAGATTGTATTTGTGTTTTTTGTGGCGGCAAGTTTTCACCTGACTTTGGAATTTAAAAACATTGTCATTACTACGGCGTTGGCAGCATTTCATGTATTGATCCTGGTAGTGTCTAAAGACCTTGGGGCGGCGCTTATTATCTTTGTAGTTTATCTGGTCATGCTCTATGTGGCAACCAGACAGCCGCTTTATATTTTGGCGGGACTTGGATCGGGAAGCGTGGCTTCGGTGATTGCTTATAAATTGTTCAACCATGTCAGAGTCCGTGTCCTTGCATGGAAAGATCCTTTCGGCGCTTACGACAGGGGCGGATACCAGGTGGCGCAGTCATTGTTTGCCATCGGAACGGGAAGCTGGTTTGGTATGGGACTTTTTGAAGGAAGTCCAAAATCCATTCCGGTGCGTGAATCCGACTTTATCTTTGCAGCCATTGCGGAGGAGATGGGACTGATCTTCGCGCTTTGTATGATACTCATCTGTGTCAGTTGTTATGTCATGTTTTTAAATATTGCCATGCAGCTTCATAATATGTTTTATAAACTGGTGGCGCTGGGACTCGGAACATGTTACATATTCCAAGTATTTCTTGCCATCGGAGGAGTGACAAAATTCATTCCGTCCACAGGAGTGACAACGCCTCTTGTCAGCTACGGAGGAAGTTCACTTCTCAGCACGATCATTATGTTTGCGATCATTCAGGGACTTTATATATTAAGAGAGGACGAGGAAGAAGATATTGAGAGAAAGAAGAAAGAGCGGTTACGAGCAAAGAGAAGCAGACAGGAGGCTTCGTCGCAAAGAAGAGCTCCGAGAAGAGCGCCGGGGACTGTCCCGCAAAGAGCTCCGAAAGCTCCGCAAAGAAGACAGGCGCCGGGCGCGGAAAAAGCGCGCCGTCAACAAAGAGTTCGCTAGAGTTACGTATGTTTTTGTGGGATTATTCCTGATCATGATGGGATATATTGCACATTTTAACATTGTAAAAAGCAGAGATGTTATAAGGAATCCGCATAATGCCAGACTGGATTCACTGGCAGACCGTGTCATAAGAGGGAAGATTTTAGATAAGAACGGAAAAGTTCTGGCGCAGACAGAAGTGGATGAAGACGGAACAGAAACGAGAGACTATCCGTACGGCGATATGTTTGCCCATGTGGTAGGCTATACAGATCAGGGGAAATCCGGTCTGGAATCGGAGATGAACTTTGAACTTCTGACTTCCAATGCATTTTTTATAGAGAAATTCTATCGGGAATTCCGGGATCAGAAGAATATCGGAGACAATGTGGTGACAACGCTGGATACAAAGCTTCAGGAGGCGGCATACGATGCCCTAGGAAGCTCAAAAGGGGCAGTGGTTGTCATTGAGCCTAGTACGGGAAAGATTCTTGCTATGGTATCCAAACCGGACTTTGATCCGGGCAATGTCAAGGAAAACTGGGAGGAGCTAAATGCCAACGAGGAAGCGGTGCTTTTAAACCGTGCCACGCAGGGACATTATGTGCCGGGTTCTACCTTTAAGCTGATAACAATGTTAGAATATATGAGAGAGGGCGGAAACCTTTCTACTTATTCTTATAATTGTACGGGAGAGATCAAAGGCGGATCCAATACGATTCATTGTTTTGGCGGAAAGGTTCATGGGAAAGTGGATTTTAAAGACAGTCTTGCATACTCCTGTAATACGTCTTTTTGCAATATCGGAGAGAGCCTGAATGTCGGAAAATTTCAAAAAACGGCAAAGGAACTGCTGTTTAACTCAGAACTTCCGGGGAATTTTCTGTATAAAAAGAGCTCCTTTAACCTGAAAAAAAATGCAGGAACCGCAGAAAAAATGATGACTGCCATGGGACAGGGGCAGACACAGATGAGTCCCTATCATATGGCGCTGATCACGGCAGCCATTGCCAACGGAGGTGTTGTGATGGAGCCTTATCTTGTGGATTCGGTGACCAATTATAAAGGAGCGGTCATTGATGAAAATAAGCCAAAGAAATACAAACAGATTATGACTTCCAATGAGGCGGCTCAGTTAAAGAATTATATGACAAGTGTAACGGAGTATGGTACGGCTTCTGTATTAAACGGCAGAAACTATACATCCGGCGGAAAGACGGGAACCGCCGAATACAGTTCAGACAAGGAAAAGGATCATTCTTGGTTTACCGGATTTTCCAATGTAGAGAATCCGGATCTTGCCATCAGTGTGATCATAGAGTCTTCCGACGGTTCGGCGAAGGCGGTCAATGTGGCAAAAGAAGTGTTTGATGCTTATTATTAAGCTGTTTTAGAGAGTCCGCAGGAAGCGGTGAAAGAGGGTTCTTCTATGAGGTACTATAAATATCTGTATCTGTCGGATACACTGCAGCGAAAAAAAGAAAAGACGATCCGGAAGATAGAGGTGGGAAAAGACATCCCGGATCTCTATCTGCTAAGACTTGCTTCAAACGGAAAAGACCAGTTGGAAATCTGTTCTTACAGGCAGCTTTTACATTTGCCGGGTTCAAAACAAGAACCGTTGGTCGTCGGTATTACAAAAGGTTATGAAAGCGCCATAGATCTGGTGGAAGAAATCGTACAGGAAGTGTATAATAAGACAAGGGGTGCGGATATTCGTTCGTATATATTAAGAAAAGAGCAGGAAGGTTAAGATGCTGCATATATTGTTGTTGGTCTTAAAGTTTATAGGAATTATAATCGCGGCAATACTGGGAATACTTGTATTGTTGGCTTGTATTGTTCTTTTTGTGCCTGTCAGATATGAAATACAAGGGAAGTCTGACGGGAGTCTGGAAAGTATCAAAGGGAAAATAAGAGTAACGTGGCTTTTGCATTTGTTTAGTGCAGATGTGTATTATAAAGAAAAATGTCTGAAATGGCGGATACGGATAGCATTCTGGAAACGGACTTCCGGTATTCGTGCAGATGTCACGGAGAAAAACGATAAAGGAGGAACCAGACATGAGGAAAAACAGGAACCAGACAGCGAAAATCCAAAAGATGTTCCGAAAAAACCGGAAGATCTTGAAGCGGCTGAAGAAATGGAAGAGAATGAAAGAATTTCGGAAGCAAGCAAAGAAGTTGAAGAGGTTTTGGAAGAAACGATTGAAAAAGAATCCGCAGATGCTGAAAAATCTGAAGAAAACGCGGAAACGTCCGAGAGCGAAGGGAGCCGTTTTCTTCAAAAGATAAAAAGTATCTGTGAAAAGATAAAATATACTTTTCGGAATATTTGTGATAAAATAGAAGTATTCCGAGAGAAAAAAGAAAAGCTCATAGAGTTTGTGGAAGACGAGACGCACAGAAATGCGTTTGCCCGGATAAAAAAAGAACTGTTCCGGTATTTTGGTAAGTTAAAGCCGAAGAAGCTGGAGGCTCAGATCAGATACGGCTTTTCCGATCCTTATTACACCGGAAAGACACTTGCATATCTCAGTGTGCTGTATCCTTTTTTTGGAGAACATGCGGAGATCATTCCTGACTTTGAACAGAAGATTTTAAAGGGCAGGCTGTATGTGAAAGGACGCATCCGGGCGAGTCATTTCGTTCATTTTGTATGGAACTTGTTCTGGGACAAGAATATCCGCAAGTCGTATAGGCATATCAAAGAGTTTGGAGCATGATAAATTTCAGGGAGGAAATGTAATGGCAGATTTGAATTTTAAAGAAACCGTAGCGGCGCTTTTTCAGGGGATGGATGGATTTGTTTCCTCCAAGACGGTAGTGGGAGACGCTATCCATATCGGGGATACGATCATTCTTCCGTTGGTGGACGTATCTTTTGGAATGGGCGCCGGAGCATTCAGCGCAGACAAGAGAGAAAAAAGCGGCGGAGGTATGGGAGGCAAGGTGACGCCATGTGCGGTTCTTGTCATCCAGAACGGCAAGACAAGGCTTGTGAATATTAAAAATCAGGATACGATGACGAAGATCCTGGATATGATCCCGGACGCAGTGGATAAGTTTACTTCCAAGAAGGATGACAAGATGACGGAAAAGGATGTAATGGATATTCTGGAGGAAGAGGTATCCGGCGAGGAAGTGTAGGGGCAGGTATATTTGGCAGACCGAAGGCATACAATTTAGAAAATGCACGACAGGGAGCACCGTATGAAACGTGTGGTTGGTTTTGCTTTGTTCTGGGTAGCTGTAGGTCTGATTCTTGCATTGATTCTTCCGAATACATTTGTGGAGGTTCTGAGTATTATTCTGTGCGTGTTGGCAGGATATGTATTATTTTGTTGTTAAAGTATCATTTTTCTCAAAATATACTTGCAATTTGGAAAATACTCTGTTACAATATCAATGTTGCGAGTCTACAAGATTAGACTTATTTTGATCGTTAGGAGGTGCAGTCATGGCAAAATGTGCTATTTGTGAAAAGGGTGCTCACTTTGGAAACAACGTTAGCCACTCTAATAGAAAAACACCAAAGATGTGGAAATCAAATGTAAAATCTGTTCGTGTGAAAACAGAAGGCGGAGCTACAAAGAAAATGTATGTTTGTACTTCTTGTTTGAAGTCAGGCAAAGTTGAGCGTGCTTAATTCAGAATGTAACGTAAATTAAAAACTCAGATTTCATTTTCGTGGAATCTGAGTTTTTGTGTTGAGAATGAAACGATGCTAACCCTTGTCAAGAATAGGAAAACAGGGTATAATATACGAGTACAGAAAGAATCAAAAATAACAGATATATATGGCTATGCTATAGAAGTGGAGGTTTCAGTATGAAAGGATGCGTTACTACAGACCTTGGCATTATTACGATTGATCCTGAGGTTATTGCAAAATACGCCGGAACAGTAGCAGTTGAGTGTTTCGGAATCGTCGGTATGGCGGCTGTGAATATGAAAGACGGTCTGGTTCACCTGTTAAAGAGGGAGAGTCTGACACGCGGAATCCAGGTTGCGATTTCGGAAGAGAATCATATCAGCCTGAATTTCCATATTATTGTCGCTTACGGCGTGAGCATTTCTGCGGTTACAGAAAACCTGATCAGTAATGTAAAATATAAAGTAGAAGAATTTTCCGGCATGCCGGTAGATAAGATCAATATCTACATTGAAGGCGTCAGAGTCATCGATTAGTTAAGGAGGAACATAAGAAGTGGCTACAAAAACTATTAATGTGGATATGCTCGCTAAAATGTTTTTGGCGGGTGCACAAAACATTGAGGCAAAAAAAGAATTTATTAATGAGCTGAACGTATTTCCGGTACCGGACGGCGATACAGGTACGAATATGTCTCTCACCATTATGGCAGCGGCAAAGGAAGTAACGGCGCTTCAAAAACCGGGGATGGCGGATCTTGCCAAAGCAATTTCATCCGGTTCCTTAAGAGGTGCGAGAGGTAACTCCGGTGTTATCTTATCCCAGCTTCTCCGTGGATTTACAAAGTCTATCCGTGAGGAGAAGGAGATTGATGTGATCGCCCTTGCGGCAGCGTGTACAAGAGCGAGAGAGACTGCTTACAAGGCGGTTATGAAACCAAAAGAGGGAACCATTCTCACTGTTGCCAGCGGAATCGCGGATAAGGCTTCCGAGATGGCGCAGGAGACGGATGATCTAGAGGTGTTTCTTCCAGCAGTGATCAAACATGCGGAAGAAGTGCTCGCCAAAACACCGGATATGCTTCCGGTATTAAAAGAAGCAGGAGTTGTGGATTCCGGCGGACAGGGGCTTTTGGAAGTTATCAAGGGAGCGTATGACGCATTTCTCGGGAAGGAAATTGATTACAGCGCCATTGCACCGAGCGCAGGCGCAGGCGTTGTGAAGATTAACGCAGAGGATACGGCAGATATTAAGTTCGGCTATTGTACAGAGTTCATTATCCTGACAGAGAAAGAATTTACAGAGAAAGACGAGAGAGAGTTTAAAGAATATCTTTCTTCTATCGGTGATTCCATTGTATGTGTGGCAGATGACGATGTGGTTAAGATTCATGTGCACACCAACGACCCGGGACTCGCTATTCAAAAAGCGCTTACGTTCGGTCAGCTTTCCCGCATGAAGATTGACAATATGCGCGAGGAACATCAGGAGAAATTGATCCGTGATGCAGAGAAGGTGGCAGAGCAGGAAGCGGCGAAAAAAGCCAATGAACCGAGAAAGCCGATGGGATTTATCACAGTATCCATCGGTGACGGTATCAACGGAATCTTTAAAGAGCTGGGGGCAGATTATATCATTGAGGGCGGTCAGACTATGAATCCGAGTACCGATGATATGCTGCAAGCGATTGATGAAGTAAACGCAGATACGATCTTTATTCTTCCAAACAACAAGAATATCGTGCTTGCGGCAAATCAGGCAAAGGCACTGGTGAAAGATAAGAAGATCATTGTTATTCCGACAAAGACTGTACCACAGGGAATTACGGCGATCATCAATTTTATGCCGGACGCAGATGCCGAGACAAACGAAGCGGCTATGCTGGAGGAAATTAAAAATGTAAAGACCGGTCAGGTAACGTATGCAGTCCGTGATACACGTATCGATGATAAAGAAATCCACGAGGGCGACATTATGGGTATCGGCGATAAAGGGATTCTGGCAGTGGGAAGCGAGATTGAAGATACGGCGCTTGAGATGTTGAAAGAACTTGTGGATGAAGATTCTGAGCTGATCAGCATTTATTATGGCGAAGAAGTAGAGGAAGACGCTGCACAGAGCTTTGTGGAGAAGATCGAGGAGTTATATCCGGATGTGGATGTGGACGCTCATCTTGGCGGACAGCCGATTTACTATTATGTAATGGCAGTTGAGTAAGATTTTATTAATTTCATAAGAAAGATAACAGAAGTACAGGGGGCAATGGTGTCCCCTGTATCGTTATAAATGGGAAGATTATGATTGAAGCGGCAAGTATGAAAGAAATCAAAGGTATCGGAGATAAGACACAGAAATTATTTGAGAAAATCGGCGTCTTTACAGTAGGAGATCTGATCCGCTACTATCCGAGAGGGTATGATGTATATGAGGAATCGGTACCGATCGGAGAAATCGAGGAAGGACAGATAGTCACGGTGACGGGGGCGATCTTCGGAAAGGTGCAGGTGTCCGGGACAAAAACCATGCAGATTACGACTATGCATGTGAAAGATGTTACCGGAACACTTCGTATCATCTGGTTTCGTATGCCCTTTCTTCGAAATACTTTTGCAAAAGGCGGTGTAGTGACACTGCGGGGGAGGATTGTAAATCGAAAAAACGGGCAGGTGATGGAGCACCCGGAGATTTTCTATCCCTCTGCGAAATACGACGAAAAATTAAATACATTACAGCCGGTTTACGGTCTTACATCGGGGCTTACCAATAACGCGGTGATGAAAGCCATGAAGCAGGCGCTTGCAGGTCTGGACCTTACGAAAGAGAGACTGCCCGAAGAGCTTCGGTTAAAATATGAACTGGCAGAGTATAACTATGCCATTCGGGGGATTCATTTCCCGGAGGATAAGGAGGTGTTCTATCATGCCAGAAAACGTCTGGTGTTTGAAGAATTTCTGACGTTTATCCTTTCACTTCGGAAGCTCAGGGACAGCAATGAAAAACTGGCAAACGAATATGTGATAGAAAAACATCCTGCTATTGACACTTTTATTCAGAAACTTCCGTTTCGGCTGACGAACGCCCAGCAGAAGGTGTGGGAAGAAATTGCAAAAAATATGGCGTCTGATACGGTGATGTCCCGCCTGGTACAAGGAGATGTGGGCTCCGGCAAGACCATTGTGGCTGTGCTGGCGCTTCTGAATGCAGCGTTAAATGGCTATCAGGGGGCATTGATGGCGCCAACGGAAGTGTTGGCAAGGCAGCACTATGAGTCTGTCTGTAACTTGTTTGAGACTTATGATCTTCCGGTCAAAGTTGCTCTTCTTACAGGCTCTATGACGGCGAAAGAAAAGCGGAAAGTCTATGACCGTATAGAATGCGGGCTTGTAAAGATCATTATCGGAACACATGCACTGATCCAGGACAAAGTGTTTTATGATAATCTGGCGCTGGTGGTGACAGACGAGCAGCATAGATTCGGGGTGAAACAGAGAGAAAAATTCGCGGAAAAAGGCGGTGTTCCTCATGTGCTTGTTATGAGCGCCACGCCGATTCCAAGAACTCTTGCCATTATTTTGTATGGGGATCTGGACATTTCTGTGATCGACGAGCTTCCGGCGGACCGTCTGCCGATCAAAAACTGTGTGGTAGATACCGGTTATCGGAACACTGCGTACAACTTTATGAAAAGACAGGTGGCAGAGGGAAGACAGTGCTATGTCATCTGTCCGATGGTGGAAGAAAGTGAGAGTCTGGAAGTAGAGAATGTCATGGATTATGCGGCATCCTTGCAGACGGAAATGGGAGCGTCTGTTAAGGTGGCGTATCTTCATGGTAAGATGAAGCAGGCAGAAAAAGATGAGATTATGGAAAAATTCGGGAAAAACCAGATACAGATCCTGGTGTCTACAACAGTTATAGAGGTGGGGATCGACGTGCCGAATGCTACGGTAATGCTTATTGAAAATGCCGAGCGTTTCGGACTGGCACAGCTCCATCAGCTCCGTGGACGCGTAGGGCGTGGAAAACATCAGTCCTACTGCATTTTCATGACTGCTTCCAAAGCAAAAGAGACGAAAGAGCGATTGGATATTTTGAATCGCTCCAACGATGGATTTAAAATCGCAAGCGAGGATTTAAAGCTTCGCGGACCCGGGGATTTGTTCGGTATCCGTCAAAGCGGACTTATGGATTTCCGACTCGGGGATGTGTATCAGGATGCGGCGATCCTACAGATGGCATCCGACGGGGCAGATTGGCTTTTGAAGCAAAAACACGAATATTTGAAAATGCTTCCAGACTATGAAAGAACTTCCAGTGTAATAATATAAATTCTCCATATACTATCGGTGTAACAAAAAGAAAAGTTACAAAGACAAGTTACCAAAAGGAGGAGAAAGAAATGGCAAATCGTTCATCTAACAGAGCAGCCGTTCCTGAAGCAAAAGGAGCACTTGACAAATTTAAATATGAGGTTGCAAGCGAGTTAGGAGTACCGTTATCAGACGGATACAACGGTGACCTTACTTCCAGACAGAATGGTTCTGTTGGCGGTTATATGGTTAAGAAAATGATCGAACAGCAGGAAAAACAGATGGCTGGCAAATAAGTGAATCGCAGCGAATGCAAATGAGGATAAAAGAGACTCGGACTATTTATAGTCAGGAGTCTCTTTTTCCTTACGCATGTAAACTTTCCAGTTCTTCCCAAAGCTCATAAAGTTTCTCTAACTCTTCGGCAATCTGTGATTTTTCCATCGCCAGTTCCTGGCATTTGACAGAGTTTGTGAAGACTTCTTCCTGAGACATGAGGGTATCGATTTCGCCGTCGCGTTCTTCCAGCGCAGTGATCTGTTCTTCCGTCTTTTTTAGGTCATTTTGGCGTTTCCGTTCTTTTGCCTGCGCTTCTTTTTGTTCCTGCCAGCTTAATTTTCCCTGAGATATGCTCTCGGAAACAGGAGCGGAACCATTGTCGGAAAAGGATTTTCCGGAAGAACCGGAGTCTGACGGACGGATCGGGCCGTCGGCTGCGTAGGCTTTCGTCAGTTCTTCTTTTTTCTCCCGGTAATAATCGTAGTTTCCGATATAGTTTACGAATGTTCCGTTTACCAGATCCAGGATCCTTGTGGCAGTCTGGTTGATAAAATAACGGTCGTGGGACACATAGAGGACGGTACCTGTGTAGCCGCAGAGGGCACGCTCCAGTATTTCCTTGGATGTAATGTCCAAATGGTTGGTAGGCTCGTCCAGAATGAGGAAATTTGCCTCCGAGAGCATCAGCTTTGCCAGAGAAACACGACCTCTTTCACCGCCGCTCAAATCTCCGATGCGCTTGAATACGTCGTCTCCGGTAAACAAAAATGCCGCCAGCATATTGCGGATCTCCGTGTTGGTAAGAGACGGATAGTCATCGGAAATTTCGTCAAAGATGGACTTTTCCATATGAAGGACATGGTGTTCCTGATCGTAGTAACCGATCTTGACATTCGTTCCCAACGTGAAAGAACCGCTGTCTGCGTGTAACACGTTATTTAAGATTTTGAGAAGCGTTGTCTTTCCTGTACCGTTATTGCCGATGACAGCTACGCGTTCCCCCCGTTTGATTTCAAAACTCACATCTTGGAATAATGTCTGGGGCGGGAAGGATTTGCTCAGATGTTCTACTGTGAGCACATCGTTTCCGCTGACGAGGGACGGTGTGAGTTCTAGGTGGATGTCTGTATTCGGTTCCGTCGGTTTTTCTATACGTTCGATCTTGTCGAGCATTTTCTGGCGGCTCTCTGCCCGTTTGATGGATTTTTCACGGTTAAAAGAGCGCAGTTTTTCGATCACTGCCTCCTGATGTTTGATTTCCTGCTGCCGGTTAAAGTATTCTTTTAAACGGGCTTCCCGAAGCTGTTTTTTCTTTTGGGAAAAATCGTGGTAGTTGCCCATATAAGTCATAAGTTCGCCGTTTTCAATTTCGATGACCTTGCTGACGATACGATTTAGGAAGTAACGGTCATGGGAGACGATGAGTACTGCTCCGGAATAGTTCAAAAGATAATTTTCCAGCCATGCTATAGAGTTTAAGTCCAAGTGGTTGGTGGGCTCGTCCAGCAGGAGGACGTCCGGTCTGGTAAGCAATAATTTGCCCAGAGACACACGGGTTTTCTGGCCGCCGGAGAGTGTGTCTACAGAGCGTTTGAAATCTTCTTCACAGAACCCAAGTCCTTTTAATACGCCGGTAATTTCACTTTCATAGGCATAACCGTTTTCGCGTTCGAAAGCTGCCATCAGGCGATGGTAAGTATCCATACAGCTTTTCAGGGCATCTCCTGACAGTTCCTTCATCTCCAGTTCCATGCTCCGTAAGTTTTGTTCCATCTCGATCAAATGCGCTTTTGCAGTCTTGATTTCCTCATATATGCAGTTGTGGCTGTCCATATCCTGGTGTTGGGCAAGATAGCCTATGGTTTTGCCCCGGGTAAGGATGATATTACCGCTGTCTGTGGGAAGTTCTCCTACGATCATCTTGAAGATGGTGGACTTCCCGGCTCCATTTACACCTACGAGGGCTGCTTTTTCGTGCTCTTCTATATGAAAAGAACCATTTTTTACGATGACCTCTTCGCCAAACGCTTTGCTGATTCCGTGACATGCCAGTATCATATGTATTCCTCCTGAAATCTAAAACATATGCTATTATTATAACGAAAAGAGCAGAAAAAAACTACTAAAAGTTTGACATTAACATCACAATTTTATATAATTAATGAGAAAGACTAAAGGGTAGGTGAGTACAGGTGGAGAGCAGAGACATTTCTCAGGCGGTCATCAGAAGGCTGCCAAGATATTATAGATATTTAGGCGAATTACTGGAAAACGGTGTGGAGAGGATTTCTTCCGGTGATCTGAGTAAACGGATGAAGGTAACAGCGTCCCAGATTCGTCAAGATCTTAACAATTTCGGAGGCTTCGGACAGCAGGGATACGGATACAATGTGAAGTATCTGTATACGGAGATCGGTAAGATTTTAGGCTTGGAAGAGGATCATAACATTGTTATTGTGGGCGCGGGTAATCTTGGGCAGGCACTGGCCAATTATGCGGCGTTTGAAAAAAGAGGATTTATTTTAAAAGGGATCTTCGATGTGAATCCAAGACTGCAGGGGGTGTCTATCCGGGGCGTTCCGGTTCGTATGATGGACGAACTGAAAGCGTTTGTAAAAGAAAATGATGTGGAGATCGCGGTACTGACAATTCCGAAAGAGAAAGCTATTGAAGTGGCAAATATGCTGGTGGAAAACGGTGTGCGTGCAATCTGGAATTTTGCGCATACGGATTTGAATCTGCCGGAACACATTATCGTAGAGAACGTACATCTTTCCGAAAGCCTGATGCAGTTATCTTACAATATCAGCCGTTATAAAGAGGAACATCAACAATCATAAGCAACGTGTGGGAAAGGAACGTGCGAAAACGCAGGATTTATTCCCACACGTTCTTTTCTTTCAGAAACATAGAAAACAGGGAGAGAGAATATGATATATTTGCCGGACGGAGCGCAGATGAAGGCTGCGGACAGGGATACAATTGCATCGGGAACGCCTTCACTGGAACTTATGGAACGGGCGGCGAAGGCCTGTGTGGACGTGATGACCGGACGGGGCTATGAGCTGCCTTGTCCACTGATCGTGTGTGGTTCGGGAAATAATGGCGGCGACGGATTTGCTATCGGAAGAATTTTAAAGTCCATGGGTTATGAGACGACGGCGTTATTTGTAGGAAAGAAAGAGCACAGGACGAAAGAATGTGCTTTTCAGATGGAATCTTTTGAAAAGTGTGGAGGACGGATATGTGACGAATATCCCGAAGGTGAATATAGTATCATCATAGATGCACTGTTCGGGGTAGGACTAAGCAGAGAGATTGCAGGAAAATATGCGGATATTATCAGGAAGATGAATGAGGCGGAGGGTATAAAGTTTGCCGTGGATATTCCTTCCGGTATCAGTGCGGATACAGGGGGTGTGCTGGGAACGGCATTTCGTTCTGACGTGACAGTAACTTTTCAGGCGGAAAAACGGGGACTTCTTTTCTATCCCGGTAAAGAGTATACAGGGGATACCATTGTGGCAGATATTGGAATCCGCAGGAAAGTTTTCGAGGAGGACAGGAAAACCGCGTACACCTATGACAGAGAAGATTACCGGAAATTACTTCCTGACAGGCGGGAGGATTCCAATAAAGGTACTTATGGGAAATTGCTGGTCATTGCAGGAAGTGAGGGCATGAGCGGTGCGGCGTATCTAAACGCGCTGGCGGCATATCGGACGGGGGCGGGACTTGTAAGGATCTATACCCATGCATCCAATCGGGTGATTTTACAGACCTTGCTCCCGGAAGCTATTGTTACTACTTATGGGGAATTTGCAGAAGATGAAGTAAAGGAACTTGTAGGATGGGCAGACGCAGTTTGTATCGGTTCGGGACTGGGCATGGGAGAGGTGGCAGAAAAGATTTTGTACACAGTGCTTCGGACTGTAAAAAGAGAAATCCCTTGTGTGATCGATGCAGATGGCTTAAATCTGCTGGCGCTGCACCCGGAATACAGGAAATATTTACAGAACGGCAGCTATGTTTTGACACCCCACATGAAGGAGATGTCAAGGCTTTTGTGCTGTTCGGTGGAAGAGATAAAAAAAAGACGATTTCTATTATTAGAAGATTATGTGCAAGAGCAGAAAGTGACCTGCGTCCTCAAGGATTCCCGAACATTGGTGGCCGCCAAAGACAAGCGGACATATGTAAATCTGTCCGGGAACAGCGCGCTTGCAAAGGGCGGATCAGGAGATGTGTTGGCAGGGGTGATCGCCGGATTTCTGGCACAGGGAGTGTGCGCTTATGATGCGTCAGTGCTGGGCGTGTATTTTCACGGGCGGTGCGGAGATCTGGCAAGAGACGAAAAGGGCAGTTTCAGCGTATTGGCATCGGAGCTTACAGAGTATTTAGGTGAAGTATTCAAAGAACTGGAGGGCTAAAAGATGAAAAGTTATACTAGAATATGTGCAAGGATCGATCTGGATACCATTGAAGAAAATCTGGAACATTTAAAGGGAAATCTTTCAGAAGATACAAAGCTGATCGTTGTGGTAAAGGCAGACGCCTATGGGCACGGCGCGCTTCAGACGGCGGGCATGCTGTCTTTGAAAGAGTATGTGTGGGGATTTGCGGTGGCAACCTTAGATGAAGCCATCGTACTTAGAAGAGGCGGAATTACAAAGCCTTTGCTGGTGCTGGGCTGTGTGTTCCCGGAGCAATGGCTGGATGCCGTGGAAAACAATATCCGGCTTACGGTTTATAGTGCAGATATTGCAAAGAAGCTTTCTGACCTGGCAGTAAAGAGAGGAAGAAAAGCGTATGTTCATGTGAAATTGGATACAGGAATGGGACGCCTTGGATTTGCTCCAAACAGAGAAGGTGTAGAGGGGATAAAGTCTGTTGTGGATATGCCGGGACTGATTCCGGAAGGAATGTATACCCATTTTGCCAAGGCGGATGAAGCAGATAAGAGCTATACAGAGAAACAGATAGAGCGTTTTGAGTGGGTAAAGGGAGAATTGCAGAAAAGAGGCGTTACATTTCCATATTATCATACCTCTAACAGCGCAGGGATCATCGATCATGCCGGCGGAGGACAGATACTGGCAAGAGCCGGAATTGCAACTTACGGTATGTACCCGTCCGAAGAAGTGAAAAAGGACCGTGTGAAACTGAAACCTGCGCTGGAGCTTATCAGTCACGTTGTTTTTGTGAAATGGGTGGAAGAAGGAGAATTTATCAGTTACGGCGGAACCTACGAGACAAAGAGACGCACGAAGATCGCAACGATCCCGGTGGGTTATGCGGACGGCTATCCAAGAAGTCTGTCAAACAAGGGATATGTATTGATCCATGGAAAGAAAGCGCCCATTATCGGCAGAGTATGTATGGATCAGATGATGGTGGATGTTACAGACATCGAGGACGTGAAGTTTGGCGATAAAGTCACGCTTGTAGGACGGGATAAGGATGAGGTGATCACGGTGGAAATGCTGAGCGCCTTGGCAGAGCGTTTTAACTATGAGTTTGTCTGCCTGATGGGAAAACGGATCCCAAGAGAATATATCCGCAGAGGTGAGATTGTGGAGCAGATGGATTATTTTGCATAGGCGCTGACAGCAGCATAGGTGAAACTCTATGGAATACATCCGAAAAAGATGGAAATACTCATTTTATCTTAAAGAAATCGGAGTGTGAATAGAGTGCAGGTAAGACGTGGAGATATTTATTATGCGGATTTAAGCCCGGTGGTGGGTTCGGAACAAGGTGGTATCCGTCCGGTTCTGATCATACAGAATGACGTAGGAAACCGACACAGCCCGACGGTCATCTGCGCCGCCATTACTTCACGGATGAATAAGGCGAAGCTCCCGACACATGTGGAACTTGACGCCGGAAAATATGAAATTGTGAAAAACTCAGTGGTTTTATTAGAGCAGATCAGGACGATCGATAAGCAGAGACTCAAAGACCTGGTATGTCGTCTTGATAAAAATATTATGAAGAAAGTAGATGAAGCGTTGAAAGTCAGTTTCCAGCTTCATACATAGCAAAGGAGTAAAGAACGGATAGTTATGGAAAATGGGAGTTTGTTTCAGAGAGTACGGCAGATTTTAAAGATCGAAGAAGAGATGGACGAGGAGATGAAGAAAGAAGCAGCGTCTTTGATACGGAATATTTTCCGGTATATGGATAAAGATGCCAAAGATATTATGACGCACAGAAAGAATATTGTTGCCATAGATGAGGAGGAGTCTTTAGAAGACGCTTTAACATTCATGCTGAATGAAAAATTCTCCAGATTTCCGATCTTTCATGAAAGTATTGATGAGATTACCGGATTTATCCATTTGAGAGAGGCGGCGGCTTGTTATATGAAGGAAGAACTACGGAAAATTCCGGTCCGGGAGCTCGGAGAATACATAACGCCTATGACATTTATCCCGGAGACCAAGAGTATTGACCGCCTGTTTAAAGAGATGCAGGAGAAGAAAAATCATATGGCGATCGTGGTGGACGAATATGGACAGACAGCGGGACTTGTGGCTTTGGAGGATATTCTGGAAGAGATTGTAGGAAATATCATGGATGAGCATGACGAAGAGGAAGAACTGATCCATGCGCTTGCCGACGGCAGCTATGAGGCGGACGGAATGATAGATCTGGAAACGCTTTCCGATCTTCTCGGCATGAGTTTTGATCACGAGGAGGACGAAGAGTACGACACACTGAACGGATTCCTAATCGGAAAGCTGGAGCGCATTCCGGCGGAGGATGAAAAGGATACGGTAGAGGACAACGGATACCGTTATACCATTCTGTCTGTGGATAATAATATAATCCGGCGAGTTAAGATTGAAAAACTGAAAGAAGAGTGATAAAATAAACAAATGTGAAAATAAGAACAGATACAAAGAAAGGGATATTTTATGTCAGGACATTCAAAATTTGCCAACATTAAGCATAAGAAAGAGAAAAACGATGCAGCAAAGGGTAAGATTTTTACAAAGATCGGAAAAGAGCTTGCAGTAGCCGTAAAAGAGGGGGGAGGCACCGACCCTGCCAATAACAGCAAGCTTCGTGACGTTATTGCAAAAGCAAAGGCAAACAACATGCCGAACGATACCATTGACCGCAATATTAAAAAGGCTTCCGGAGATGCAAACGCAGCCAACTATGAGCGTATTACATACGAGGGATATGGTCCCAACGGTACGGCGATCATTGTGGAGACATTAACGGATAACAGAAACCGTACGGCAACGAATGTAAAGAATGCATTTACCAAGGGGAAAGGAAATGTAGGAACGCCGGGATGTGTATCCTTTATGTTTGACAGAAAAGGTCAGATCATTATTGATAAAGAAGAGTATGAAGGAGACGCAGATGAGCTGATGATGCTTGCGCTGGACGCGGGAGCGGAAGATTTCTCGGAAGAAGAGGACAGCTTTGAGATCCTTACAGATCCGGACGAGTTCAGCAGTGTGCATCAGGCGCTGGAGGAAGCGGGTGTTGCTATGGCGGCTGCCGAGGTGACCATGATTCCGCAGACTTATGTAGAGCTTACAGATGAGAAAGACATTGCATCCATTCAGAAAACATTAGATATGTTAGACGATGATGATGATGTACAGGATGTATATCACAACTGGGATGAGTAAGCTTTGGAAAAAGAACGCGAAGACGGGAAAGGAGCCTGGATGGACGAGATAAAGAAACAATTAGAAGCGCTTTTTGAAGATATGCTTACCGATGTGAAAGCTTTTCGGCGCAAGACTTATACCGGGATTTTTGAAAAGAAATCCGCACAATATGAACCGCTCTTAACGCAGATAGAGACCGTTTGTCAGGAAGCGGGAGAGGAAAACTTGGAAGCTGTCATAGAGGAATTAGCACATGTGATCCCTGCGTATGCTTATGAGAAGATGCAGACGCTTTCTAAAGGAAAGAAAGATAGAGTATCCGTAGACTACAATATGAATATGGCGGTGTATGTTATCCCTATTCTGAACTATCCGAACACAACGAACTGTGTAGAGGTTGCCAAACGGACAGTGAAAATCTGGAATAAAAAGGGTGTGACGAATCTTCCTTTGTCCTACTCTACTTATCAGGATATTTCCGGAGGATTTCGGACGTCGTTATGCTATATTACAACGGCTGTGTGTGAGAATATGCAAAAACCGGATGACTGCTACGAGCTTGAAACACTCAGAAACTACAGAGATACATATCTCATGGAGACAGAGGAAGGGCGTAGTCTTGTAGAGGACTACTATGAGACTGCTCCGGGACTTGTGCTTATAATGGGAATGCAGAAGGAAAAAGACGAGATTTACGACCGTCTTTATCATACCTATCTGATGCCTTGTATCCACATGATCGAGGCAGGAGAGAACGAGGCATGCAAGCGTCATTACATGGAGATGGTAAATGGATTGAAGGAGCAGTATTTTTGTTCCTAGATGACAGAACAGGACAATACGCGACAGGAGGAAGAAAGAATGAGTAATTACAAGATTGAGACAAAATGTATCCAGTCCGGTTATGAGCCGGGAAACGGTGAGCCGAGAGTACTCCCGATCTATCAGAGCACAACGTTCAAATACAACAGCAGTGAACAGATGGGGCGTCTGTTTGATCTTGAGGAAAACGGATATTTCTATACTAGATTGCAGAATCCTACCAATGATGCCGTGGCGGCAAAAATCTGTGATCTGGAAGGCGGTTTCGCGGCTATGCTTACTTCCTCGGGACAGGCGGCAAGCTTTTATGCAATTATGAATATTTGCGAAGCGGGAGATCATATTGTATGTGCTTCCGCAGTGTACGGCGGTACTTATAATCTATATGCCCATACTATCCGTAAGATGGGCGTGGAGGCGACATTTGTGGATCCTGACTGTACGGAAGAGGAGTTGAATGCAGCATTTCGGGAGAACACCAAAGCGGTATTTGGCGAGTCCATTGCCAATCCCGCACTGGTAGTTCTGGATTTTGAGAAATTCGCGAAAGCAGCTCACGCGCACGGCGTACCGTTTATTGTGGACAATACGTTCGCAACGCCTATTAATTGCCGTCCTTTTGAGTGGGGGGCAGATATTGTAACACATTCTACCACAAAATATATGGACGGACATGCTTCTTGTGTAGGCGGAGCCATTGTGGACAGTGGAAATTTTGACTGGGGGGCTTATGCTGACAAATTCCCGGGACTTACCACGCCGGACGAGACGTACCATGGGATTGTGTACACCGAGAGATTCGGAAAAGGAGCATATATTACGAAGGCAACGGCGCAGCTTATGCGGGATCTTGGTTCTATCCAGTCTCCGCAAAACGCATTCTTGTTAAATATCGGTCTGGAGACACTCCACTTGAGAGTGGCGCGCCACTGTGAGAATGCAAAAAAGGCGGCAGAATATTTACAGAGTCATGAGAAGGTTGCGTGGGTGAACACTCCGGCGCTTCCGGGAGACAAATACTATGAATTGGCTCAGAAATATATGCCAAAGGGAACCTGCGGGGTTATTACATTCGGGTTAAAAGGCGGAAGGGAAGCAGCAGTCCGTATGATGGACGCTCTGAAAATGATCGCCATCGTTACTCATGTGGCAGATGCCAGAAGCTGTGTGCTTCATCCGGCAAGCCATACCCATCGTCAGATGAATGACCGGGAGTTAAAAGAAGCTGGCGTACAGCCGGATCTGATCCGTTTCAGTGTAGGCATTGAGAATGCCGAAGATATTATCGATGATCTGAAACAGGCATTGGAAGAAGTATAAAAGACGTATAAAAGAAACGGAACACCTCCATACTAAGGACAAGAATGTATGGAGGTGTTTTTATGGCAGAGGAAGAAAAACAGGAGCAGAAGAACGAACAGATCAAAGAGATGGGCAGTGTGAATCTAGATGAGAACAGGAAGAAACACCGGATTAAGCTGTTGACGATCATCGGGGAAATTGAAGGACATGAGGCTGTGTCCGGGAATACAAAGTCCACCAAGTATGAGCATCTTCTGCCCATGCTTGCGGAAGTGGAGGACAGCGAGGAGATTGAAGGGCTTTTGATCCTTTTAAATACACTGGGAGGAGATGTGGAGGCAGGGCTTTCTATAGCGGAGATGATCGCCTCTCTCAGCAAGCCTACTGTATCGCTTGTGCTTGGGGGAAGCCATTCTATCGGAGGTCCGCTGGCGGTATCTTCCCAATATTCCTTTATCGTACCAAGCGGGACTATGGTAGTTCATCCGGTGCGCTCCAATGGGATGTTTATCGGCGTGGAACAAAGTCTCCGCAATATGATCAAAACTCAGGATCGGATTACCAGATTTCTGGCGGAACATTCTCGTATCTCCAAGAAACGAATTGAAGAGCTGATGCTGAACCAAAAAGAACTCGTAAAAGATGTCGGAACATTGCTGGAAGGAAAAGAAGCGGTGGAAGAAGGTCTGATCGACGAAGTAGGAGGAATGAGCAGCGCTCTGAGAAAACTGCACGAAATGATCGACGAAGAGCGGGAGAAAAAGGGCGAAATTATGTAATGACAGCCGTATCCCCAGATGGTATAATGTATGCGGGTACAAAGAAATTAAAGGGGGAGTTTTTGATGGCATCAAAAACAACAAAAAAGAAGAGGAGTACAAAAAAACAGACAAAAAAGAAAAATACAAACCAGTCAGGTTTTATGAGAGACGAAGTGCTTATCTGGCTGACCCTGGCGGTCAGCATTTTGATCCTTCTGAGTAATTTCGGAATGGGCGGATTTGTGGGAGACATGGTTTCTTCGTTTCTTGCAGGACTTTTAGGACTGATCGCATATACTGTGCCTTTTGTTTTATTTGGGATCGTTGCGTTTACAGTGTCCAACAAAGGAAATCTTTCTGCATATTTAAAAGTTGCGGCGGGGCTGGTACTTGCAGTCCTCGCCTGCATACTGCTGGAGCTTATCTCCGGGAAAGGCGGTCTTCTGGGAAAGGTGCTTGCGAAGATCCTGACGCCTACCATCGGAGTGGCAGGTACATATGTGGTGGTTCTGATCCTGATGATCATCTGTCTGGTAGTGATTACCGGGAAATCCTTACTGAAAGGTGTGAAAGAACAAAGCAATAAAGCTTACGGCAGAGCAAAAGAGGATTCCGTAAGACGTCGTCAGGCAGCGGAGGAACGTAAGAAAGAACGAGAAAAGACACGGCAGACGATACCGCAAAATACAGGCGGGAAAAAACGAAGAGAGAAGCATGTAGAAGGAGTATCCTTTAATACTACGCTTGCAGGAAACGTGCCGGAGGTGACAAAAGCACCGGCAGTTTCTGCCATGCCGGAGGAGGAAACACCGCAGGAACCGCAGTTTGTCATTAACAGAGGCGTTAGCGCTGTTTCGGAAGCGGAGGAAGCCTTCTTAGATGAGAACGCTGTTCCCGAGGATGGTTACGCCGGAGGAAGCCCGCAAGAAGAGCAGGAAACAGTTTTGGGAAAGGCGTCCGGGAGCAAAAAGAAGGAAAAAGTTTCACCGGAAGAGACAGAAAGCGTGGCTGCGGCAGTGGCGGAGCAGGCTGCAAAACCAAAGAAGGTTTACCGTTTTCCACCGATGAATCTGCTGAAACGGGGGAAAAAGACGGCGGGAGAGTCGGACGCTCATCTGCGGGAAACTGCCATGAAATTACAGCAGATCTTGCAGAACTTTGGTGTGAACGTCACAGTTACAAATGTAAGCTGCGGTCCTTCCGTTACGAGATATGAACTGCAGCCGGAGATGGGAGTGAAAGTCAGCAAGATCGTAGGGCTTACAGACGATATTAAACTCAATCTCGCGGCGGCGGATATTCGTATTGAAGCGCCGATCCCGGGCAAAGCGGCAGTGGGGATCGAAGTGCCGAACAAGGAAAACTCGGCGGTGATGCTGCGGGATCTTTTGGAGACTCCGGAATTTAAAAACAGCGCATCCAAACTTTCCTTTGCGGCAGGAAAAGACATTGCCGGACAGGTCGTCGTGACAGACATTGCGAAGATGCCTCATGTATTGATCGCAGGCGCAACGGGTTCCGGTAAATCCGTTTGTATCAATACGCTGATCATGAGTATTTTATATAAGGCTTCCCCGGAGGAAGTAAAACTTATTATGATCGATCCGAAAGTGGTGGAGTTAAGCGTCTATAATGGCATCCCGCATCTGATGATCCCGGTGGTGACAGATCCGAAGAAAGCGGCTGGAGCGCTTAACTGGGCAGTGGCAGAGATGGACCGCAGATACCGGGAATTCGCCCAGTACGGTGTCAGGGATATGAAAGGATATAATGAGAAGATTGCTTCTATGCCGGAAGTGGACGGCGTAAAGCCCTCACCCATGCCGCAGATCGTCATTATCGTGGACGAGCTTGCGGATTTGATGATGGTTGCGCCGGGAGATGTGGAAGGAGCCATCTGCCGTCTGGCACAGCTTGCAAGAGCGGCGGGACTTCATCTTGTTGTGGCAACTCAGAGGCCGTCAGTGAATGTCATTACCGGTCTTATTAAGGCAAATATGCCGTCAAGAATTGCATTTTCCGTATCTTCAGGTGTGGATTCCAGAACCATTATCGATATGAACGGTGCGGAAAAACTGTTGGGAAAAGGCGATATGTTATTCTACCCGTCGGGGTATCAAAAACCCGCCAGAGTACAGGGGGCTTTTGTGACAGACCAGGAAGTACAAAGTGTTGTGGAGTACTTGAAGAACAACAATGGTGACGTATCCTACGACGAAGAGGTAGTAAACCATGTCAATACCAGCGAATTGGGAACAGGGGGACCGGGGCTTTCCTCCGGTGAAAGCGGTGACGACAGAGACCAGTATTTTGTAGAGGCAGGGCGGCTGATCATTGATAAAGACAAGGCTTCTATCGGTATGTTGCAGCGTACCTTTAAGATTGGATTTAACCGGGCGGCAAGAATTATGGATCAGTTGTGCGAGGCCGGAGTTGTGGGCGGCGAAGAGGGAACGAAGCCACGAAAAGTGCTGATGTCCCCGGAAGAATTTGAGCAGTACGTCAGCGACGGCGTGTAAGGCAGTGTAGGAATGTAACCAGATAACAAATACATAAGAGAAAGAAAGGCAGGTCTGAGGGCATATGAAAACAGATATTCAGATTGCACAGGAAGCAAAGATGGCACACATCAAAGATGTGGCAGAGAAGTTGGACATTCGAGAGGAAGAGCTGGAGTTTTACGGAAAATATAAGGCGAAGCTTTCCGATGAAGTATGGGAAAAAGTCAAAGACAACCCGGACGGGAAATTAGTACTTGTAACAGCGATCAACCCGACTCCGGCAGGAGAGGGAAAGACAACCACAACGGTAGGGCTTGGACAGGCAATGGCAAAACTTCATAAAAAAGCGGTCATTGCACTGAGAGAGCCGTCTCTCGGACCGTGTTTCGGTATCAAAGGAGGAGCTGCCGGAGGCGGTTATGCACAGGTGGTGCCTATGGAGGATCTGAACCTGCATTTTACCGGAGATTTTCACGCCATTACATCCGCGAACAATTTGCTGGCGGCGATGCTTGACAATCATATCCAACAGGGGAACGACTTAGGCATCGATCCGAGACAGGTCGTATGGAAACGGTGTCTGGATATGAACGACAGAAACTTGAGAAATGTAGTCATCGGTCTTGGAAATAAAATGGACGGTATGGTAAGAGAAGATCATTTTGTGATCACCGTAGCATCTGAGATCATGGCGATCCTCTGTCTGGCAGATGATATACAGGATTTGAAGAAGCGGCTGGGTAAAATCGTGGTGGCCTATAATTTTGAAGGAAAACCGGTAACAGCAGATGACCTTCAGGCAACAGGCGCTATGACGGCATTGTTAAAAGACGCGATCAAGCCAAACCTGATCCAGACTCTGGAGCATACACCGGCGCTTGTGCACGGCGGTCCGTTCGCCAATATCGCCCACGGCTGCAACAGTGTGCGCGCTACAAAGATGGCTCTGAAAATGAGTGATATTACTATTACAGAAGCCGGATTCGGCGCAGACTTGGGTGCAGAGAAATTCTTTGATATTAAGTGCAGAAAAGCAGGTTTTCAGCCGGATGCTGTAGTTTTGGTTGCAACTGTGAGAGCTTTAAAGTATAATGGTGGGGTTGCAAAGAGCGATCTGGGAGAAGAAAACCTGGAAGCTCTCGCAAAAGGTATTGTAAATTTAGAGAAACATATTGAGAATATTCAGAAATATGGTGTTCCGGTCATTGTTACGCTCAATTCCTTTGTCAGTGATACGGAAGCCGAGAATGAGTTCATCCGCAAGTTCTGTGAGGAAAGAAACTGTGAATTCGCGCTTTCCGAAGTATGGGAAAAAGGCGGAGAAGGCGGGATCGCACTGGCACAGAAGGTACTGGACACCTTAGAAAACAAAGAGAGTCATTTCCATACGCTTTATGAAGATGAGCTGTCTTTGAAAGAGAAGATCGAGAAAATAGCCACAGAAATTTACGGTGCAAGAGGGGTTATCTATGAGCCTGCGGCGCAGAAGCAGCTTGCCAAGATCACAGAGATGGGCTTTGGAAAGTTACCGATCTGTATGGCGAAGAACCAATATTCTCTGTCTGATGATCAGAAGAAACTGGGACGGCCGGAGAATTTCGACATTCATATCCGGGAAGTATATGTAAGCGCCGGCGCAGGATTTGTAGTAGCGCTTACGGGAGCGATCATGACTATGCCGGGGCTTCCGAAAGTTCCGGCAGCAAACGGAATCGATGTTTCCGAGGAGGGAATCATTACCGGATTATTTTAAATGCTTTGAGGGAGGCAGACAGATGCAGTTGATAGACGGAAAAGTAATCTCAGGACAAATCAAAGAAGAAGTAAAAGAGCAGGTGGCAAAGCGAAAGGCGGATGGAAAGGCGGTCTGCCTTGCCGTCGTGCAGGTGGGTGAGGATCCGGCATCCTCTGTCTATGTGCGGAACAAGCACAAAGCCTGCGCGTATACAGGGATTGAGTCACTCAATTACAATCTTCCGGTTTCTGCAACGCAGGAAGAGCTGCTAGATCTTGTGGAAGAATTAAACGAGAATCCGGATGTCCATGGGATTTTGGTACAGCTTCCCCTCCCGAAGCATATGGATGAGGCTTCTGTGGTGAAAGCCATCCGTCCCGAAAAAGACGTAGATGGCTTCCATCCGGAAAATACAGGAAAGCTGTTTATCGGAGAAGACGGGCTTGTGCCCTGTACTCCGGCAGGAGTCATTGAGATGCTCAAGCGTTCCGGCATCACCATTGCCGGAAAAGAATGCGTGGTCGTGGGAAGAAGCAATAATGTTGGAAAACCTATGGGCTTGCTTTTATTGGCGGAAAATGGTACAGTAACATTTGCACATTCCAAAACAAAGGATTTGAAAGAAATTACAAAGAGAGCAGATATTTTAGTGGTGGCTGTGGGAAAACCGAAGTTTATCACGAAAGAATATATCAAAGACGGCGCGGTGATCATTGATGTGGGAATCCACAGAAATGAAGGGAATAAGCTTTGCGGTGACGTGGATTTTGAGGATGTAAAAGAAAAGGCGGCAGCGATCACGCCGGTTCCGGGTGGAGTCGGTATGATGACGGTTGCAATGTTAATGTATAACTGTTTGAAAGCGGCTGTGAAACAGGAGGTTTAGGGTAGCAATGAGGTGCAGAAACTGCGGACATGAGATACCGGGAGGTATGTTATATTGTGATGTGTGCGGTCAGGATATTCAAATCGTTCCAGACTATAATCCGTTGGACGATATGTTGACGGAGCAGATAAAAGTCTCCATCGACGGTAATGGAACGAACAACACAGACTATCTCGTTTATGATGACGCACATCTGGCTCAGCGCAGAGATATGACACGAAGAAATACCGGGCGGACCGGAGCGGAAAGGACGCATACGGGAAGAACCGGACGCACCGGAGCGGAGAGAACGCATACGGGAAGAACCGGACGCACCGGGACAGGAAGAATGAATACCGGAAGAACCTCCGTGAACCGTACCGGTTATATAGACGGCAGAGGGCCTGTGACAAAAGAAGAATTGAGACGCCAAAGGGAGCGCAAGCGAGCCAGACTGAAGAAGAAACGGAGAAAAGTTCTGCTCATGCTTGGCTTGATCATTGCTTTTCTCGGAGCTGTTGGTTTTCTTATTTACCAGAATTCTTATGCAGGTATGGTACGCAAAGGCTATAAAGCCATTGACAATCAAGAATTTTCTCTGGCGCAGGATTATTTTAAGAAAGCAATGAAAAAAAATGACGGCAGTCCGGAAGCCTATACCGGAATGGCGCAGACTTATGTGATACAGAGTGATTTAAACGGCGCAGAAAATGTTTTTAAGAACGCCATTGCAAAGCAAAGGAAAAATGCAGACATTTACAGAGCGTGTATCCAGTTTTATATAGATACGGAGCAGCCGTTGAAAATTCCGATCCTTCTGGACGATTCGGAGGAAAATGTGCAGGAGGAGCTTGCCGAGTATGTTGTGAGCAGGCCGAAGTTTAGTCTGGATGCGGAAGAGCCCTTTGACGATGTACAGCAGCTAAGTCTGGACGGCGGCGGAATGACTATGCACTATACGACAGATGGTTCGGATCCTACATTTTCCAGTAAGAAATATAAAGGTCCTATCCAGATTGGAGAGGGAGAGACGACGATCAAGGTATTTGCGGTCAATGATGACGGGATTCCAAGTGCTGTTGTGGAAAAAATCTATATGGTAGAGTTTCCTATTGAGGAAGCCCCGGCAGTATCTCCGTCCACAGGACAGTATGAAGAGGCTACCAGGATTGAGATTAAAGTGCCGGACGGATACGAGGCTTATTATACAACATCGGGAGAAGATCCTACGACTTCTTCTAAGAAATATACCGGACCTGTGGATATGCCGGAGGGAGAGACGCTGTTTAAGGCGGTGCTTGTGACATCGGACGGACGTCTGAGCGGTATTACCACAAGAAATTATATGTTGGAAACCGGGGAATAGTTGAGAAAATTTTTAGAGAGGCTGTACATTTTATGTACAGTCTTTTTCTCTTGATATTTTTGCCCGAATACATTATCATATTATAAGGATTAATTATTAGGAGGAATCGATATGTACAAGATATTGAAGGCAGAAAAACTTGCCGCTAACATTTATCTTATGGACGTAGAAGCGCCCCGTGTTGCAAGACATTGCGAACCGGGACAGTTTGTGATCGTTAAGATGGATGAAAAAGGCGAGAGAATCCCTCTCACCATTTGTGACTACGACAGAGAGGCAGGAATTGTTACGATTGTGTTCCAGCCGGTCGGAGCATCCACAACAAAGATGACAGAATTAAAGGCAGGAGACAGCTTCCGCGATTTTACAGGACCGCTTGGATGTGAGTCTGAGTTCGTGAAAGAGGATCTGGAAGTATTAAAGAAGAAGAAGTTCTTGTTTGTGGCAGGAGGTGTCGGTGCCGCTCCTGTATATCCACAGGTGAAATGGCTCAAAGAGCATGGGATTGATGCAGATGTTATCGTCGGCGCCAAGACCAAAGACCTTCTGATCCTGGAAAAGGAGATGGAGGCAGTTTCCGGAAACTACTATCCATGTACAGACGACGGTACATACGGACACGCAGGTATGGTTACGACTATGGTGGACGAGCTGGTGGAAAAAGGCAACAAATATGATGTCTGTGTAGCCATCGGGCCGATGATCATGATGAAATTCACATGTCTTACAACGAAGAAACACAATATTCCGACCATTGTCAGCATGAATCCGATCATGGTAGACGGAACCGGTATGTGCGGCGCTTGTCGTGTGATCGTAGACGGAGAGGTAAAATTTGCCTGCGTAGACGGACCGGAATTTGACGGACATTTGGTTGATTTTGATAATGCAATGAAGAGACAGCAGATGTACAAGACACAAGAAGGACGTGCAATGCTGAAACTACAGGAAGGCGACACCCATCACGGTGGATGCGGCAATTGCGGAGGTGATGAGTAATGGCAGACGTATTAAAGAGAGTTCCTGTAAGAGAGCAGGATGCGAAAGAAAGAGCGACAAACTTTGAAGAGGTTTGTTACGGATACAATAAAGAAGAAGCAATGGAAGAGGCAGCCCGTTGTCTGAACTGTAAAAATGCAAAATGTATTCAGGGATGTCCGGTATCAATCAACATTCCGGGATTCATCTCGAAAGTAAAAGACGGAGATATTGAGGGCGCTTACAAGGTTATCGGAGAGTCCTCCGCACTTCCGGCGATCTGCGGACGTGTTTGCCCGCAGGAGTCTCAGTGTGAATGCAAATGTATCCGAGGAATCAAAGGAGAGCCGGTATCCATCGGTAAGCTGGAGAGGTTCGTTGCGGATTACGCACTGGAGCATGATATTAAACCTGCAAAAGCAGAGAAGACAAACGGACATAAGGTGGCGGTCATCGGCTCCGGTCCGTCAGGACTTACCTGTGCAGGTGACCTTGCAAAACTTGGTTACGAAGTAACGGTATTCGAAGCCCTTCATGAGCTGGGCGGCGTATTGGTATACGGTATTCCGGAATTCCGTCTGCCAAAAGAAAAAGTAGTAAAGAAAGAAATTGAAAAAGTAAAAGAGTTGGGCGTAAAATTTGAGACAAACGTAGTCATCGGAAAGTCTACCACGATCGACCAGTTGATGGAAGAAGAGGATTTCGAGGCTGTATTTATCGGTTCCGGCGCAGGATTGCCTATGTTTATGGGAATTCCGGGAGAGACTGCCAACGGCGTGTTCTCCGCGAATGAGTACCTGACCAGAAGCAACCTGATGAAAGCGTTTGACGATTCCTACGATACACCGATTGCCGCAGGCAGTAAAGTCGCAGTTGTGGGAGGCGGTAACGTAGCTATGGACGCAGCAAGAACAGCGCTTCGTCTGGGTGCAGAAGTACACATTGTATACCGTCGAAGCGAAGCAGAACTTCCGGCCAGAGTAGAAGAAGTCCACCATGCGAAAGAAGAGGGAATTATCTTCGACCTTCTGACCAATCCGAAGGAAATCCTTGTGGATGAAAATGGATGGGTAAAAGGTATGAAAGTTGTAAAGATGGAGCTTGGAGAGCCGGATGCTTCCGGCAGACGTCGTCCGGTAGAGATTCCGGGTTCTGAGTATGAGATCGAACTGGATACAGTTATCATGTCTCTCGGAACTTCACCGAATCCATTGATCGCTTCTACTACGAAAGGTCTTGAGACAAACAGGAGAAAATGTATCGTAGCAGAAGAAGAGAACGGACAGACATCAAAGGCGGCAGTGTTCGCAGGAGGAGACGCTGTAACAGGCGCGGCAACTGTAATTTTGGCGATGGGAGCCGGAAAAGCAGGAGCGAAAGGAATACACGAATTATTGTCAAAATAATAACAGGGGACGTAGACTTTTTGAAAAGGGCTACGTCCCTAATTGCGTTTTGGGGTGTACCCAAATGAACAATTATGGTATGATAGTGCCATTAGGGAGGAAGAATATATGACGATTTTCTGGGGAATCATGATTCCGTTTATTGGTACGGCTGTGGGTGCTGCCTGTGTGCTGTTTGTGAAAAAGGAATTAAAACCGCTGCTTCAGAAATCCTTACTGGGCTTCGCGGCAGGGGTTATGGTGGCGGCTTCTGTGTGGTCGCTTCTTATTCCTGCGATGGATATGTCGGAGCATATGGGGAAATTTGCTTTTGTTCCGGCGGCGGTCGGTTTCGTGCTGGGGATCGGTTTTCTATTACTGCTGGACCATCTTATCCCTCATCTGCATATGAATTCGGAGGAATGTGAAGGGCCTGCCTGTTCACTGAAAAAATCTACGATGTTGATTCTGGCAGTAACCATTCATAACATACCGGAAGGGATTTCAAGCGGCGCAGTATTTGCGGGACTGCTTACGAACAATACAAATGTGACAATGGCGGGAGCCTTTGCCCTGTCTATCGGTATTGCCCTTCAAAATCTGCCGGAGGGATTCATCGTGTCTCTGCCGATCTGTTCTGAGCGTGGCAGGAGTAAAGCGTTTTTAGCCGGAGCAATGTCCGGGATTGTAGAACCTATTGCCGGAGGGCTCACCCTTCTTTTAGCGGCGTATTTGACACCGGTACTTCCGTATCTTCTGTCATTTTCGGCAGGAGCTATGATTTATGTGGTCGTAGAAGAGCTGATCCCGGAGTCGGCAGAAGGGGCGCACAGCAATATTGGAACGATTGGGTTTGCGGTGGGATTTGTATTGATGATGATTTTAGATGTGGCGCTTGGATAAAGAGAAGCGGAGAAGATAGAGCGAAAAATGAAAAGTGAAATGTTTTTACAAGATGTAACAGAAAAAATAGAGACAAAGATACAGGAACTGAAAGCTGGGTTATCCGCAGGTCAACAGGAAATCAAAAATATGCATGATTATTACTGGGAAAATTATGCGGAAATGGACGAGTATGGCTACGAAATCTATGATAACCAACAGGCGCTTCTTCATCAGGTGAATGCGAATCAGGAGAAAACGCGTTTGCTCCAAAGACTTGGGAAAATGCGTAAGTCTCCTTATTTCGGACGTGTAGACTTTCGCTATGAAGAGGAAGAGGAGGCGGAGATTTTTTATATCGGGATTGGGAATTTTGCGCCCAAAGCAGGGATGCAGCCATTGATTTATGACTGGAGAGCTCCGGTATGCGCTTTGTTTTATGACTATGATAAGGGCGAAGCGTGCTACGAAGCGCCTTCGGGAATCATTGGCGGAGAGATCACTTCCAAATGGCAATATAAGATCCGGAACGGAAAGCTGATCTACGCCTTTGAGAGCGATACGAAGATCGACGATGAGATTCTGAAACAGGAACTTGGAAATAACGGAGACGTGCAGTTGAAAAATATTGTGCGTACCATTCAGAAAGAGCAAAATACGATTATTCGGAACACAAAAGACCGGATACTTGTCATTCAAGGGGCGGCAGGAAGTGGAAAAACTTCTGTGGCGCTTCATCGGATTGCCTATCTTTTATACCACGACAGGGAAAATCTGAAAGCGTCAAATATACTGATCCTATCGCCCAACAATGTGTTTTCGGACTACATTTCCCATATTTTACCGGAGCTTGGAGAGGAACATATCCGGGAAATGAGTTTTGACATTTTGCATATAAGGAACTTAGGGATGTAGCGAAGGACTGTGAGGACAGATATGATTATCTGGAAAAATTAATGCGGTTCCGGGATGGAGAAATGAGATGCCGTTATCAGGAGAAGCAGTCCACCGCTTTCGTAGGACAGATGGAAGGCTTCCTTGCAATGCTGGAAGATTCTCTGATGGACATCCGGGGAATTTCTTTTAAGGGAATCCACAGATCAGAAGATGAGATAGTAAAACTTTTTTATTTTAAATTCCAAAACCGACCGCTTCTAAGCAGAATGGATGCGGTGATGGAATATTTGATTGATGAATATGAGACGCTTCGTGGGAAAAATATTTCCGAGGAAGATAAAGAGGCGCTGCAACAGGCATTTGATAAGATGTATGTGACGAAAGATCTGTATAAAATCTACGGGTGGCTGCTTGACGAGTGCGGGTATCCGCCCCTTGCGGATGTGGAGTGGGAACGCCGGATTCTGGAATACGAGGATGTATTTCCGATGCTTTATTTGAAATACCGTTTGAAGGGCAGCACAAAACGTAAGTCGATCAAGCATCTGGTGATCGATGAAATGCAGGATTATTCCTACTTGCAATATACGATCCTGGAAGAGATTTTTTCCTGTCGGATGACGATTCTGGGAGACCGGGCGCAGACCTTGGATGTAGAGGTACAGGATGTACTTACATTTTTGCCGAAGATCTTCGGCAAGAAAATCCGCAAGATCGTCCTGAATAAAAGCTATCGAAATACGATCGAGATCGCCGAGTATGCAAGAGCGTTAAGCGGTGACGAGAATCTGGAGCTTCTGAAGCGGCATGGAAAAGAAGTGGAAGAAAAAAGGTGCCGACATGTAGAGGAAGCGCTGGCTCACATTGAAAAACAGACGGAAGAGCAAGATAAGGAAGGACAGACGGCTTATGAGACCGGGGCGGTTATTGTTATGTCGGAAGAGGAAGCCTATGACGTATACCGCTTACTGAAATTGCGGGGATTAACCGTAAACTATATGGACCGGGACACAGCGGCGTTTCAAAAGGGACTTACGGTGACAACGTTCTATCTGGCGAAAGGACTGGAGTTCGACCGGGTATTTGCCCTGTTGAGAAATGACGGCAATCCACTGTATGGGCAGGCAAAATATATCAGCGCAACAAGGGCGCTTCATGAGTTGTATATTTATGAGATACAGGAAGTTCCCGAATAAAAATACGTTATTTATAGAAGGAAGGTTCCGGTTCACAACTTATATTTTAGAAAGAGGTTTTCTGTAATGATGAAAGAAAAACAAGAAAAACAAATTTTACGAATATCTTTCGTGTCCGGTCTTATATTTGCCGTTGTTGAGCTTATTTTTGCAATATACAGTCATTCTCAATCCGTGTTGACGGATGCGGTGTACGATGCGTCAGAGCTGGTATTTATAGCCTTACTTTTGTTCTTGACTCCGTTATTTTACAAACCTGTATCGGAAAAACGTCCTTATGGATATTTTCAAATAGAGCCGATATTTGTCATCATTAAAAGTGTTATGATGTTGTCCGTCACGATGGGAGTTTTGGCAGAGATCATCGATTCGGCATTATCCGGCGGAAATGCCGTAAATAATACACAAATTTCCATCTTCCAATTTGTATTGGGTGTGATAAGTATTCTTATTTTTGCGATAATGAAAAGGTTAAATGAAAATCTGACATCCCCCACAGTTGCGGCGGAATTGCTGGGGTGGAAATTGGATATTGCCTATAGTATGGGAATGTCCCTTGCATTTTTTGCTTCCTTATATTTAAAACATACACCGATCGCATTCATAGCGCCTTATTTTGACCAAGTTATTGCTATAGTCGTTATGATCATGATGCTGCCGGAAAGTATTAAAGTGTTATGGAACGCAGTGAAAGAAGTGTTTTTATTTTCACCGGAGGAAGAATTCGTAGATGAGATCAAAGAATTGTGTAATCCCGTTTTAAAAGACTATCGATTTCTTCCGGTGTTTTACGATATAACGAAAACGGGCCGCCATTTGTGGATTGCGATTTATTTTGAAATTGAAACAAAGAATCTGGCTGTTGCGGATCTGGGCGCTGCTCTGAAAAGTATCAATGAAAAAACAAAGGAAAAGTACCGGGAATGCAGCTGCGAATTGATCTTAGTGCCAAATAGAAACGAAGGCTAAAAAGCGGTGTCAGAGAGAGGGGGATACTTATGCGTCGGGTCATAGAAGAAACAAGAGAAAAACTGATACAGGATTCGGAGAAAGAGTTTCAGATCTTTCAACAAAGTTTAGTGCCGGGAACGGACTTGGTGCTGGGTGTTCGTATGCCGAAATTACGCCGGCTTGCAAAGGAGATTGCAAAAGGAAATTTCCGCCTTTATCTTGAACAGGCGGAAAAAGAGATTGGCGAGGGCTCCTATCATGAGGAGATCCTATTGGAAGGACTTGTCATCGCCTATGGGAAAATGGAGCTTTCTGAGCGGTTCTCCTATCTGGATTCCTTTGTGCCGAAGATTCCAAATTGGGCAGTGTGTGACTGCTGTTGCAGCACGTACAAGTTTATGGGAAAATATCAGGAGGAATCTTTTGCTTATATTCAGAAATATTTAAACAGCGAAAAGGAGTACGAACTAAGATTCGGTATCGTGTCTTTGCTGGATCATTTTCTGAATGAGACATATATTGACCGGGTTCTTTCGATCTGCCATCATACCAGACACGATGGATATTATGTGAAAATGGCGGTTGCCTGGACACTTTCTGTTTGCTACGTGAAGTTCCCGGAGAAGACGAGAGCGCTTCTTGAGAATAATACAATGGATGACTTCACACACAATAAAGCCATCCAAAAGATCCGGGAATCCAGCCGGGTGAGCAAAGAGGAGAAAGCAGAACTGAATTTATTAAAAAGAAAATAAACGATCAAGAGCGGTCAATAGGGAGTTCAAGATGAAGATTACAATTGTTACTGTCGGGAAGATCAAAGAAAAATATCTGAAGGACGCCGTTTCGGAGTACGGGAAACGACTGTCGAAATACTGTAAGCTGGAAGTGATAGAGGTGGCGGATGAAAAGACGCCGGATCATGCCAGTGAAACTGTGGAAAATTTGATACGTGCCAAAGAGGCAGAGAGGATTCTGAAGCATATCAAAGACGACGCTTATGTAGTGACGTTAGAGATACAGGGGAAAATGCTGACATCCGAGGAACTGGCAGAAAAAATCGAAGCGCTCGGAGTGCAGGGAGTCAGCCATATTACGTTTGTTATCGGCGGTTCCATCGGTCTGGGAGCAGACGTTCTGAAGCGTTCGGATTATGCCCTTAGTTTTTCTAAAATGACGTTCCCGCATCAGCTGATGCGGGTGATACTGTTGGAGCAGGTATATCGGAGCTATCGGATCATAAACGGCGCGCCCTACCATAAGTAGATGTGGCTGCGAGGAAAAAAGAGAGCGGGAAACTTATTCTTCGGAAATGTAGAAAGATTGTTTGAAAAGCGGTAATTGTATCGAGCATTTCCGTGTTTTTGGTTGTAAAATCTTATAATATATGCTATATTTTTTTATGTATAAAATAAAGTATACAAAGGAGAAACTATGAGGAAAAGAGACAGTATCAAGGTAAAAGTGGGAATTTTGCTTGCGGGAGTGGCTTTGGCTATTATTTTGCTTTTTTTCTGTGTAGGGAATGGGCTTGGCAAAATTAAAAACAGCAACAAACAGATCAGCAATGCGGCGCGGGTTCACAGCATAGCTCTGGAAAGCCAGAAAGCGCATTACGCGTGGGTGGAAGGTCTTGGTTCTGCATTGGGATTCGGGACAGAGTTTACAGGAAGTAAAGTCGATGACGGCTGTGTCCTCGGAAAGTGGCTGTACTCCGATGAGAAAAGCGGAAATGAAGAGATCGATGCTTTGAGAGCGGAGATGAAGGGGGTTCATAAAGAAGTCCATGCGTCTGCCGATAAAGCTCTGACTTTACAGGAGACAGATGAAAAAGCGGCTGCCGAGATGTATACAGGTGAAATCAAATCTAAGATTGCTGAATTAGAGGGACAGCTGGACAAAGTTATCGCGGTCTGTCAGGAAATGACGGATTCTGCGGAGGCTACGTCTGCGTCTGCGATTAAAATGACTTTTCTTGCGATTACGATTTCTATTCTTTTGATCATAGTACTCTGTGCGGTATTGATCGTATATATTTACAAAAGAGTTATTAATCCACTGCTTCTGATTACGGAGAACAGTAAGAAACTGGCAGAAGGAGATCTACATTTCCAGATCGATATTCAGAGCACGGATGAAGTGGGGCAATTGGCAGAGGCGCTGAACAGTTCTGTCTCTGAGCTGGCATCTTATATCCAGACGATCCAGGAGTCTATGGAGCAACTGGCAGAGGGAAATCTGCAAGTAGAGCATACCGGAGAGTTCAAAGGAGATTTTGTTCAGATCCAACGTGCCATTCAATCTTTGACAGCGTCTTTGAACAGCGCGTTTAAGAAAATCCAGGATGCTTCTTATACGGTGAAAAATGCCTCCGGACAATTGTCTGCCAATACACAGCATTTTGCCCAAGGTTCTACAGAACAGGCAAGTACTTCGCAGGAACTTGCCGCTACCATTTCTGAGATTTCCAGTCAGGTGAAGCAAAGCGCATCTGTAGCTGAGAATGCGAAGGTTCAGGCGCACACAGTCCAGACGGAGATGTCAGAGAGTACGCAGAAGATGGAAGAACTGGTAGCTGCTATGGAGCAGATGGGACGGCATTCCAAAGAAATCGAAAAAATCATCCAGACCATTGAAGATATTGCATTCCAGACGAATATTCTGGCACTGAATGCAGCCGTAGAGGCGGCACGTGCCGGAGAAGCAGGCAAAGGATTCGCTGTTGTTGCGGATGAGGTCAGAAGTCTTGCCTCTCGGAGTGCACAGGCATCGAAAGATACTACTGCGCTGATCACAAGTTCTATCGACGCGATCGAGAACGGGGTTCGTATTGCAAACGATACGGCGCAGATTCTGGAGGGTACTGCGAAAAATACCGATGAGGTAACAAAGACCATCAGTAATATTTCGGATATTGCCGCAGAAGAAGCGATTTCTATTGCAGCTGTGAACGAGGGAATTTCCCAGATTGCATCTGTGATCAATTCGAATTCAGCTACGATCGAAGAGAGCGCGGCATCTACACAGGAAATGTCGGAGATGGCAAATACACTGGATCATTTGGTGAGACAGTTTAAATTAAAGTAAAGACAAACAAACTTAAGACGGATAATATAACTTTAGAAAGCGAAGAATTATGACACAGGATAAAGAATTTCTGCGCACAGAACCGATCGGGAAATTGCTGTTTCGTCTTGCAGTACCTACGGTTGCTGCGCAGCTTATCAATATGCTCTATAATATCGTGGATCGTATCTATATCGGACACATTCCGGGCATCGGAGCGGCAGCCCTTACGGGAGTAGGGGTTTGTATGCCTCTCATTATGATCGTATCTGCTTTTGCGGCACTGGTAGGTTACGGCGGTTCGCCGAGAGCGTCCATTGCCATGGGAAAGCAAGATGACGAGAAGGCGGAAAAGATCCTCGGGAATTGTTTTACATTGCAGATTTTGATCTCTATTGTATTAACCGTGGTACTTCTGGTTTGGAACCGAGAACTTTTGCTGGCATTCGGTGCAAGTGAAAACACCATCGGTTATGCCACAAGGTATATGAATACTTATGCGTTTGGTACGATCTTTGTGGAGCTTACCCTTGGCATGAATGCATTTATTACGGCACAGGGATTTGCAAAAACGGGAATGTTATCGGTTTTGATCGGAGCAGTGGCGAATATCGTGTTAGATCCTATCTTTATCTTTGTGTTTGACATGGACGTACGGGGTGCGGCGCTTGCTACGATTATATCGCAGGCGTTGTCCTGTATCTGGGTCGTCAGTTTCCTGTGTGGGAAAAAGACAACCCTTCGTATTCAAAGAAAAAATATAGGGCTTACACCGGGAGTTATTTTTCCCTGTCTGGCGCTTGGAGTGTCTACATTTGTTATGCAGTCCAGCGAGAGTGTGATTTCCGTGTGCTTTAATTCGTCCCTTCAGAAATACGGCGGAGACATTGCAGTCGGCGCTATGACTATTTTAACCAGTGTAATGCAGTTCGCCATGCTGCCCTTACAGGGACTCGGGCAGGGAGCGCAGCCTATCATCAGTTACAATTACGGTGCAGGGGATGCTTCCCGCGTCAAAGGGGCATTTAAACTGCTGCTGGGAGTGAGTCTTAGCTATGCGGCGCTTTTGTGGGCGTTTGTAATGGCGGTTCCCAAAGTGTTTGCTTCTCTGTTTACAACGGACGCAGAGCTTCTGAACTTTACGGGAACGGCGCTTCGGGTGTATATGGCGGTGATGGTACTGTTCGGTATTCAGATGGCATGTCAGATGACGTTTAATTCGCTGGGAAGAGCAATGGAATCTATTACGGTAGCCGTGGTGAGGAAATTTGTATTGTTGCTTCCGCTCATCTATATATTGCCGCAGATTTGGAAAAGCAACCGGACAATGGCTGTCTATCTTGCGGAGCCGATCGCAGATACGCTTGCAGTCACATTTACGGCAATTTTATTTTCCTTTCAATTTAAAAAGGCACTTCGAAAAATGGAAAAATCAGTTTGACATCAAGTGTTTTATTCATTTTCTTCTTCCGAGGCATCCGTGTGTAACATCTGCAAAGGTTGTTATCACCCGGATGCCTCCTAATTATTTTCCCTTTTTTATCAGTACATGTGGTTTTGGTAAGATGAAAGAAAACAGTAATAGACGGTACTGCTGTTTCATAGATTGTAATAAAATCTTGGAATGGCGTTTTTATGAAAGAGAGAAGTTATTCTTTGAAATATAAGGTGGCAGAATTAACAGAAGCTCCCAAGGATGTTGTGATGGGAACTCCGGTGCTCACTATGACCGGGCAGACAGAACTGTGCCTGGAAAACTACAGAGGGATTCTTGAATATACCGATACAGTGGTCAGGATACAGACGAAGATCGGACAGATCAAAGTGTCCGGAAAGAATCTCCTCGTGGATTACTATACGAATGATGAGATGAAGGTCAATGGACGTATCGATTCCATTGAATATCAGAATTCATCGGGAGGCGGAAAAAGTTGCTGTTAACATTCCTTCGATATATTAAGGGCTATCTGCGTATCCGTATCACGGGGCGTTCGGCGGAGCGTTTTATCAACGCATGCAGATATAAGGGAATCTGTCTGTGGGGATTAAAAAGTGATTTCGGAAATTATGAAATGAATATAACGATCCATGGATTCCGGCAGCTAAAACCGGTACTGAAAAAGACCGGTACAAAAGTTGTTGTAGTAAAAAGAATCGGTCTTCCCTTTTTCTTACAGAAATATCGCGGGCGGCGCTTCTTTTTTTGCGGGGGAGTATTCTGTGTAGTTTTGATCGTAGTCCTGTCACGGTTTATATGGAATATTGATATTTCCGGGAACAGTATGTATACAGACGAAGCACTTTTAAAGTTTCTGGCTTCTACAGATGTGAAGACAGGTATTCGAAAATCTGAAGTAGACTGTGGCCGCATTGTGAAAGATGTGCGAAAAGCATATGACGACATTGTGTGGGTGTCAGCTTCTGTAAAGGGAACGGTGCTCTATGTAAAGATCAAAGAAAATGAAGATTCTATGGATACGGCAGGACAGATGGCGCATAGAGACAAACCTACGGACATTGTTGCAGACAGAAACTGCATCATACGCGATATTGTGGTGCGAAAAGGAGTCGTAAAGGTGAAACCGGGGGAGCGGGTGAAGAAAGGAACGGTGCTTGTCTCCGGGCAGGTTCCGGTGGTCAATGATGCAAAAGAAGTCACGGGGTATCGGTATCAGGAGGCAGATGCGGATATTGTCGGAGAGACGACGATCGCGTATCAAGATACAAATCCCCATACATATGAAGTGAAAAAGAGACGGAAGGGACCAAAGGGCGAGGAGCAGGGGCACACGGCAGTCAGTCTTACCATGGGAAATTACAGATTTTCTTTCGGAGATGTGAAGGATCGTTATCCTCACCGGGAAGTCTATACCCGTCAGAAACAGTTGAAAATCTTCGAGAACTTCTATCTTCCGGTCACGGTGGCGGTGAAAAAGATCACTCCCTATGAATCGGTGAAAAAAACTTATACTCCGGCACAGGAACAGAAGCTCCTAAGCGGCAGATTTTACAGAAGTATGGAGGATTTAGAGAAAAAGGGGGTAGAAATTCTGGAGAATAATGTTAAAATATATACAGGGCGTGATTTTTCCCGGGCAGAGGGCACGATTACCGTGAGAATGCCGGTGGGAGAAAAACAACCGTCAAAACGACCGGAAGCGCCTGAAAATCATAAGGAAGAGCAGCAAGGAGAGACAGTCCATGGGAATGATGGAAGCGGTAATTGAAATTCCGGCAGAACATGAAAGAAATGTATTTGGACAATTTGACAGATATGCAAAAAAGATTGAACGCACACTCCATGTCACTTTGATCGCCAGAGATGAGCATGTGAAGATCATGGGAGAGGCTCTTCGCGTGGAGAAGGCAAGGCGGGTGTTAGACCAGCTGGCAGAGTTGTCCAGACGGGGAAATACCATACAGGAACAAAATGTAGACTATACGCTTTCTCTTGCGATGGAGGATATGGAGGAAAGCATCGTTGAGATTGATAAGGATATTATCTGTCACACCATTCAGGGAAAGCCTATAAAACCTAAGACACTGGGGCAGAAAAAATATGTGGATGCCATCCGCAACAAAATGATCGTATTCGGACTCGGTCCTGCAGGAACGGGCAAGACTTATCTTGCCATGGCTATGGCGATCACTGCCTTTAAAAATAACGAAGTGGGACGTATTATCCTTACAAGACCTGCCATTGAAGCGGGAGAGAAGCTGGGCTTCCTGCCGGGAGATCTGCAAAGTAAGATCGATCCCTACCTGCGGCCGCTCTATGATGCGCTGTATCAGATCATGGGGGCGGAGTCTTTTGTTAAAAATTCGGAGAAAGGGCTGATCGAGGTGGCGCCTCTTGCTTATATGCGCGGGCGTACGCTGGATAATGCGTTTATTATCTTGGATGAAGCGCAGAATACGACCCCGGCGCAGATGAAGATGTTCTTAACCCGTATCGGGTTTGGTTCGAAAGTTGTGATAACGGGAGATGAGACACAAAAAGACTTGCCGGCAGGACAGGTGTCCGGTCTTGACACGGCGGTTAATGTAGTAAAAAATATCGACGACATCAGTATTTGCCGTTTGACAAACAAGGACGTTGTGCGGCATCCACTGGTACAGAAGATTGTAAAAGCATACGAAGATTATGAAAATAAGCTTGCGAGGAGCAAGACAAGGAGTAAGGGGAGAAGATCATGACGTTATATCTGGAAGATGAAGGAAGTTTAGAATTGCCTTTCGACAGTCACAAGCTGGCAAAAGAAGTAGTTGTGGCTGCGCTGGATCATGTGGGCTGCCCTTATGAGGCGGAGGTGAATCTCCTCCTCACCATGAATGAGGACATCCATCGCATGAATCTGGAGTTTCGCGGGATGGACCGTCCGACAGATGTATTGTCATTTCCTGTGGCGGATTATGAGGTTCCGGGAGAATTTGACTTTTTGGAAGAGCGGTACGATTGTTTTGAACCGGAGACGGGAGAACTTCTTCTGGGAGATATTGTCATCTCCAAAGAGAAAGTTTTTTCTCAGGCAGAGGAATTCGGACATTCTCCAAAGAGAGAATTTGCTTTTTTAATTGCTCATTCTGTGTTACACTTATGTGGATATGACCATATAGAGGACGAGGAACGTCTTATCATGGAAGATCAGCAGCGGAAAATATTGGAAAAGCTTAATATATTACGATAAATATCAGGTTAAGATGGAGTAAGACATGGCAGAACAAACAAATCGCAAGGAAAAGAATCTTCTGGTACAGGGCTCTGTCCTTGCCATCGCCGGTGTGATCACCAAACTTATCGGCGCAGTATACAGAGTCCCTCTTGTCAATATTCTGGGAGACAAGGGAATGGGGTATTATGGAGTGGCATTCCAGATTTATTCCATTGCCCTGACCCTGACTTCTTATAGTCTTCCTCTGGCAGTATCCAAGCTGGTATCTGCAAGAGTGGCAAAAAAACAGTACAAAAATGCATATAAAGTATTTCGGGGAGCGCTTGTCTTTGCCATTATGGTGGGCGGTACGGCGGCGCTTATCTTGTTCTTCGGCGGGGGATTTATCGCAGAGCGTATCATGGCTATGAAGCTGAGCGCTTATGCTCTTCGGGTACTTGCACCCTGCGTTTTGGTAGTTGCCCTTCTGGGCGTTTTCCGTGGATTCTTCCAGGGAAACGGCTCTATGATGCCAACGGCGCTTTCACAGGTATTGGAACAGATCGTAAATGCCGTAGTCAGTGTGGGCGGCGCTTATGTGTTGATAAAAGTGGGGAAAGGATTGTCAAAAAAGGGCAGCGATTCTCTTCCTCTTGCATACGGAGCCGCAGGCGGAACCCTTGGTACTGTGGTGGGAGCATTGGCGGCTCTCGCTGTTCTCGTGTTTATTTTTATGGCGTATAAGCGGGTAGTGAAACGCCGGATGCGCAGAGACAGAAGTAAGCACCGGGAAAGCTATCAGACGATTTTTAAGATCCTTCTTATTACCATTGCTCCGGTACTTCTCAGTTCCACTGTCTATAATCTGTGCGGCGTGATCGATAACGCCATGTTCGGACAGATTATGGAGGCGCAGGGGCATAAAGAGTCGGAATATGCGGCGCTTCTTGGAATTATCAGCGGAAAATATGACACGCTGATCAACGTTCCTCTTGCATTTGCAAATGCCATTGCAGCGTCACTCATTCCGAGTATCGTTGCGGCAGTCCAGAGTAAGAGCCGGAAACAGATACATAATAAAATTGAATTATTTACCAGATTTACGATGGTAGTTGCAATTCCAAGCGCTGCCGGATTTCTGGTGCTGGCAAAACCGCTTCTCGACTTGATCTTCTTTACGGAAAATAACGATATGGCGGCAGTTACATTACAGATCGGCGCTGTTTCCGTTGTATTTTACTGTCTGTCTACCATTACAAATGCGGTGCTGCAAGGAATGAATGCTATGATGGTTCCGGTGAAAAATGCAGCCATTGCGCTAGTGATCCATACAGCGGCGTTATTCTTTATGCTGGTTATTTTCCGATGGGGCATCTATGCGCTTGTTGTCAGCAAGATTGTTTTTGCAGTGGCGGTGTGTATTTTGAATGCCCACGCCATGCGGGAAATGTCGGGATATGTACAGGAGCAGAAGAAAACTTTTGTAATTCCTGTGATCGCGTCTGCAATTATGGGAGCTGTGGTCCTTGTGATACATTTGTTATTTGAACTTTTTGTAGGGACACGTATCGCGGCAGTGATCGCTCTTCTGGCAGCGGTGGCAGTTTACGGTGTGGCAATCGTTCTGCTGGGCGGTCTTACAGAAAATGAAATGAAACAGATGCCAATGGGTACAAAGCTTGTAAAGGTATGCAGAAAATGTCGTCTGTTCAAGTAAAAAGAAGTGAAACATTTTGTGTTTGAATAGTTTTTGAGAAAACGGCCAATACTATACGAAAAAAGGAGTTGTCCTTATGGGAAATAAGTATGGTATTGGTTTTTTTACGGCGGCAATCATTGCGGTGCTGGTCATCACTTGCGCCTATCAGTTGAGTTTTCAGAAAGCAAAGGAGTCTGCGAAAAAGCGGGCGGAAAAACAGCAGGAAGCAGTGACGGAAGAAGCAGGATCCGCAGTAGAGGCGGACGGAAGCGCACTGAAAGAAGGGTGCTATTATCTGATGGAAGTCAACGGTTATGTGGTAGTGTATCTAAGTGACCGGAAAACGGCGTATGAATACACGGATATTTTATACGATGAGCTGCCGGCAGTGGTGCGGGATGAGATCCGAAACGGAAAATATATTGAGTCCACGGAAGAGCTCTATGGATTTCTGGAAAACTATTCCAGTTAGAAGTTGTAATAAGATAAAGTGGACTTCTGTGTTTGTATAGTGTAAGATAAGAACGTATTTTATGAAGAATATACTTGGGAAAGGACAAAAGAGAATGGATGATAAATCAATTGCAAGAATCAATGAATTGTATCATAAATCAAAAGCAGAAGGACTTACAGAGGCAGAAGCAAGGGAGCAGAAGGTATTAAGACGGCAGTATATTGACGATTTCAAGAGAAATTTACGCGGCCAGCTTAATAACATTTCCATTCAGGAAGCAGATGGAAGCATTACAGATCTGGGAGAAAAATTTGGAAACAAAAAAGGTAATTAGAGAGACAGTGCTGAAAAAGAGGAGACAGTACCCGGCAGACAGGAGACATGTCTTCTCTACATGCATTGCCGAAAAGGTAATGGCACATCCGTACTTCATGCAGGCTGACACGGTTTATTGTTATGTGGACTTTGACGGAGAGGTTGAGACGAGACAGATTATAAACGAAGCTCTGGCTCGGGGAAAACAGTTGTATGTTCCAAGGGTTCATGGGGATAACATGGAGTTTTATCCGATCAAGTCTCTGACGGAGCTTACGAAAGGAACCTTTGGCATCCCGGAGCCGCCTGTTTCGGAGATTCGGGAGGATTCTTACGATTCTTTGCGGACGCTGATGATCCTGCCGGGGGTTGCCTTTGATGTGTCCAGAAACCGCATTGGCTACGGCAGGGGATATTATGACAGATATTTGAAAAAGCATGGAGGATTTTGGACCATGGCACTTGCGTTTGAATGTCAGATGGTGGAGAAGATCCCGGCAGAGGAGACGGACATTCGCCCGCAATCGTTGATCACGGAAACACGGATATTAGGATAAGGAGCAGAGGTAAGATGGAAAATATACAGAAAAAAACAGTGGATTTGTCTCAGGAAGCGCCTTTCGAAGAGCCGCGGAGACAGTATTATTACATAGAAAAGACGAAGCAGTACATAGCAGAAAAAGAAGAGAAACTCGGCAGAAAGCTTACGTTTTGTGTGACAACCTTTGGCTGTCAGATGAATGCCAGAGACTCGGAGAAATTAAGAGGGATTCTGCTGGAAGCAGGTTTCGAGGAGGCATTGGAAGAGGAAGCGGACTTTGTCATCTATAATACGTGTACGGTGCGCGAGAATGCCAATACTAGAGTTTACGGGAGACTTGGACAGTTAAAGCCGAGAAAGAAACAGAATCCGCATATGATGATCGGGCTTTGTGGCTGTATGATGCAGGAGCCGGAAGTGATCGAGAAGTTAAAGAAAAGCTATTCTTTTGTAGATATTATCTTCGGAACTCACAATATCTACAAGTTTGCAGAGCTTCTGTGTAATCGTCTGGAATCCGGGAAACCGGTCATTGATGTGTGGAAAGATACGGATAAAATCGTAGAGGATTTGCCGAACGAACGGAAATACATGTTTAAATCCGGTGTAAATATTATGTTTGGCTGTAATAATTTTTGCAGCTATTGTATCGTACCTTATGTGAGAGGGCGGGAGAGAAGCCGGAAGCCGGAGGATATTATCCGTGAGATCGAACGTCTTGTGGCAGACGGTGTGTCGGAAGTCATGCTTTTGGGACAAAATGTGAATTCTTACGGGAAGAATCTGGAGACGCCTGTGACGTTCGCGAAGCTTCTGGAGGAAGTTGAAAAAATCGAGGGATTAAAACGCATCCGGTTTATGACATCCCATCCTAAGGATTTATCAGATGAGCTTATTGAGGTGATGGGAAAATCCCGGAAAATCTGTAAGCATCTGCATCTTCCCGTACAGTCCGGGAGCAGCCGGATCCTGGAGAAGATGAACCGCCGTTACACGAAAGAATCCTATCTGACGCTGGTAGAGAAGATTCGAAAGGCAGTACCGGATCTTTCTCTGACCACAGATATTATCGTGGGATTTCCGGGGGAAACAGAAGAAGATTTTCAGGAAACGCTTGATATTGTGAGAAAGGTACGCTATGACAGTGCATTTACCTTTATCTACTCTAAGAGAACCGGAACGCCTGCTGCCGCCATGGAAGAACAGGTTCCGGCGGACGTGGTGAAAGATCGTTTTGACCGTCTGCTTACAGAGGTGCAGACCATTGCCGCCGAAGTGTGCGCCGTCCATGAGGGGCAGGATGCCGAAGTGCTGGTGGAATCCGTAAGCGATCACGATCCGTCTATGGTGACTGGGCGTATGAGCAATAACCTGCTGGTACATTTCCACGGAAGCGAGGAATTGATCGGAAGTTATGTGAACGTACATTTGACAGAGTGTAAAGGATTTTATTATATCGGAGAATGCCGGTAGCAGAATCTACCACCTATATTCTAAAGGAAAACGTCCAAACTATGTAGTAAGAATAGATAGTGAGGACGTTTTTTTCATGAAAAGATGGATGGAGTATTTGTTTTTCTGGATAACAGGCGGCAGCCTTTATTATAGTTTTGAATTGATGTTTCGCGGGTTTTCCCATATCAGTATGTTTGTACTTGGAGGCGTGTGCTTTCTGTTTTTCTTCGTACAGGGGAAGATGGTAGGCTGGAAAGATCCCTTATGGCGTCAAGTATTAAGATGTACGATTTTTGTGACGGCGGCGGAGTTTATTACGGGGATGATCGTGAATAAATGGCTGCAGCTTCATGTGTGGGACTACAGCCGATTGCCTTTTCAACTGTTCGGACAGATTTGCTTACAGTTTACCGTGATATTTTCCGGGCTTTGCGCAGCAGGGATCATTTTGAGCGGGTATCTGGGATATTGGCTGTTCGGGGAGGAAAAACCGCGGTATCATGTGTTTTAACTTTCTGTATATATATTTTATAATGATTGTTTTTCTGTCCGGGAAATGATATAATGAAATGTAAAAATGAAATCGGAAGAGGAGAATCATTGTGGCTGAATTAACACCTATGATGCAGCAATATATGAAAACGAAAGAAGCATATAAAGACTGCATTTTATTTTATAGATTGGGAGATTTCTACGAGATGTTTTTTGACGATGCGCTGACCGCATCCAGAGAACTTGAGATTACATTGACAGGGAAAAACTGTGGTTTGGAAGAGCGGGCTCCCATGTGCGGAGTTCCTTATCACTCGGTGGACGGGTATCTGAACCGTCTGGTATCCAAAGGCTATAAAGTAGCCATCTGTGAGCAGGTGGAGGATCCGGCGACAGCAAAGGGAATCGTAAAGCGTGAAGTTGTCCGTATTGCAACACCGGGAACGAACCTTGATACCCAGGCGCTGGATGAGACAAAGAACAACTATCTCATGTGTGTGGCTTACATTGCAGATCGCTACGGCGTGTCTGTGGCAGACGTAACTACCGGTGATTATTTTGTGACAGAGATTGACAACAGCAACAAGCTGTTTGATGAGATTTACAGATTCATGCCCTCAGAGCTTATTTGCAATGAGGCTTTTTATATGAGCGGTATGGATGTGGATGACTTAAAGGAACGGCTTGGCATTACGATTTATGCACAAGAGCCTTGGTATTTTGACGACGCCGTCTGTGCGCAGACCTTAAAAGAGCATTTTCACTGTGGGACTTTGGAAGGACTTGGACTTTCGGACTATGAATGCGGAACGATTGCCGCAGGAGCGCTGCTTCATTATCTTCTGGATACTCAGAAAACGTCTCTTTCTCATATGTCGAAGCTGACGCCTTATATGACAGGAAAATATATGCTTTTGGACAGCTCTACCAGAAGGAATCTGGAGCTTTGCGAAACACTGCGAGAGAAACAGAAAAAGGGTTCTCTTTTGTGGGTGTTGGATAAGACAAAGACTGCTATGGGAGCAAGAAATTTAAGAAAATATATTGAGCAGCCGCTGATTGACAGGAAGCGTATTGACGACAGACTGGACGCGGTGGAAGAATTTAAAAATCAGGCGATCTTGCGGGAGGAGATCCGAGAATATCTGACTCCGGTGTATGACCTGGAACGTCTGGTAAGCAAGGTGACGTACCAGACTGCCAATCCGAGAGACTTGATCGCATTTGAAAGCTCCCTTTCTATGCTTCCCCATATCAAATGTATTTTGTCGGATATGAAAAGTACATTGAATCAAAAGCTGTATAAGGAGTTAGACCCTCTGGAAGATCTGTGTGAGCTTATCCGAAACGCCATTAAGGAAGAGCCGCCCATTGCCATGAAAGAGGGCGGGATCATAAGAGACGGCTACAATGCGGAAGTAGATAAGCTGCGGACGGCAAAATCTGACGGGAAAGAGTGGCTGGCGAAACTGGAAGCCGAAGAGCGGGAAAAGACGGGGATCAAAAACCTCCGTATCAAATACAACAAAGTGTTCGGTTACTATCTGGAAGTGACAAATTCTTTCAAAAATATGGTGCCGGATTACTATACAAGAAAGCAGACGCTGGCAAATGCAGAGCGTTATATTATCCCGGAGCTAAAAGAACTGGAAGATACCATTCTCGGAGCAGAGGATAAACTATATGCACTGGAGTACGAATTATACTGTCAGGTGCGAGATACTATAGCGAAAGAAGTCGTTCGTATTCAGGCAACCGCCAAGGCAGTGGCACAGATCGATACCTTTTCCTCGCTTGCACTGGTGGCAGAGCAGAATAATTATGTGCGTCCGCACATGAATGAAAAAGGTGTGATCGACATTAAAGACGGACGGCATCCGGTGGTGGAAAAGATGATCCCAAACGACATGTTTATCACCAATGATACGTATCTGGATGACAGGAAGAAACGGATCTCTATTATTACCGGACCGAATATGGCGGGGAAATCCACCTATATGAGACAGACGGCGCTCATTGTCCTGATGGCGCAGATCGGTTCTTTCGTTCCGGCATCTTCTGCGGATATTGGACTGGTGGACCGGATCTTTACAAGAGTCGGAGCGTCTGACGATCTGGCAAGCGGTCAGAGTACCTTTATGGTGGAAATGACAGAGGTTGCCAATATTTTAAGAAATGCAACAAGTAAAAGTCTTTTGATCTTGGATGAGATCGGCCGCGGAACCAGTACGTTTGACGGGCTGAGCATTGCCTGGGCAGTGATCGAGCACGTCAGCAACAGCAAACTGCTGGGAGCGAAAACATTATTTGCCACCCACTACCATGAACTGACCGAGCTGGAAGGCAAGATCGACAATGTGAATAATTACTGTATCGCCGTAAAAGAAAAAGGCGATGATATTATTTTCCTTCGAAAGATTGTAAAAGGCGGCGCGGATAAAAGTTACGGGATTCAGGTTGCCCGCCTTGCCGGTGTGCCGTCTTCGGTGACAGACCGGGCGAAAGAGATCGTGGAGGAATTGGTGGATGCGGATATTACCACCCGCATCAAAGACATTGCGGTTCAGGGCAGTGAGCCGAAAGGAAAAACGAAGAAATATGACGAGGTGGATTTGGCGCAGATGTCTTTATTTGATACCGTGAAAGATGATGATGTGCTGACAGAGCTTCAGAATCTGGACGTGGGCAATTTGACGCCGATCGATGCGCTGAACACGATCTACCGACTGCAAAACAAATTAAAAAACAGGTGGTAACATGGGAAAGATACAAGTATTAGACCAGATAACAATTGATAAGATTGCCGCCGGAGAGGTGGTGGAACGTCCCGCCTCGGTTGTGAAAGAGCTGGTGGAAAACGCCATTGACGCAGGAGCGGCGGCAGTGACGGTGGAGATCAAAGAGGGCGGTATTTCCTTTATGCGTATTGCGGATAACGGCTGTGGCATCGATAAGGAAGACGTACCGGGAGCATTTCTCAGGCATTCCACCAGTAAAATCCGAAGTGTGGACGACCTTACGGATATTGCCTCGCTTGGATTTCGCGGGGAAGCGCTTTCCAGTATTGCGGCAGTGTCTCAGGTGGAACTAATCACAAAGACGAAGGATACGCCCTTTGGAACCCGTTACCGAATTGCAGGCGGAAAAGAAGAAGTTCTGGAAGAAACGGGAGCGCCGGACGGGACTACGTTTCTAATCCGTCAATTGTTTTATAACGTTCCGGCAAGACGGAAGTTTTTGAAGACGGCTATGACAGAAGCGAGCCATGTGGGAGATCTGATGACAAGACTTGCCTTGTCCCACCCGGACATTTCCTTTCAGTTTATAAATAACGGACAATCCAGATTACATACGTCCGGAAACGGGAATCTGCGGGATGTGATCTACCATATATACGGCAGGGAGATTGCCGCGAATCTTCTGGCGGCAGACTATCACAAAAACGGAGTCCATATTACCGGGTTTATCGGCGCGCCGCTCATTTCCAGAGGAAACCGTAATTTTGAGAATTATTTCGTAAACGGCAGATATGTAAAAAGCAATATCATTTCCAAAGCCATTGAGGATGCCTATAAGGATTTTTCTATGCAGCACAAATATCCTTTTACGGTGCTTCATATAGAGATCGAAGGCGGCCATGTGGATGTGAACGTACATCCTACGAAGATGGAGCTTCGGTTTAATAACCAGCAGGAAGTATACAACGGGGTTTATGAGGCAGTGAATGCAAGCCTGCATGAAAAAGAATTGATCCCAGAGGTGGCGCTGGATGTTCCGCAGACGGAAAAACGACAAAATCCGGCACAGAAAAGCCCCCTGCAACATCGGACGATTTTGCCGACGTCCCGGGCAGGGCAGCCGGCATATGAGACAGAGAGGAAGCCGGAAAAAACGACAGGTACAAAACCTGCCGTCCGACCGGGCGCCGATAAGCCGGAAGAAGATCTGGCGTATTTTATGGAGCGGATGAAACAACGGGTAGAATCTTATCATCAGCAAAATTCTTCTGCGGAAGTAAAAGGACCGTCGGAAATATACAAACCGGAACGTCAGGCAGACCGGATCCGTGAGGCGGTGACGAGATATGCGCCGGAGGAGAAGCAAGAAGAGAAGCCGAAAGAGAAGCAGGAAGAAAAACAAGAAGAAAAGCAGATGGATCTCTTTGAAGCGAAGTTATTAGACCGGGAGATCCGGGCAGAGTATACGTTGATCGGGCAGGTGTTTGACACTTATTGGCTGGTACAGTATGACGATAACCTGTACATTATCGATCAGCATGCGGCGCACGAGAGAGTGCTTTATGAGAATACTTTAAAGCATATGAAGAGCCGGGAGTTTACCTCACAGATGCTCAGTCCGCCCATGATTTTAAATCTGACGATGAAGGAAGCACAGCTTCTGAATACATATCTGGATCAGTTTACGAGGATCGGGTTTGAAATCGAAGAATTTGGACAGGACTCTTATGCAGTGAGAAGTGTACCGGATAATTTATTCGGTATTGCGAAAAAGGAGCTTTTTATGGAGATGCTGGACAGCCTGTCAGACGAAGTAAACCGTAATCAGACGTCAGATCTGATCGATGAGAAGATTGCATCCATGTCCTGTAAGGCGGCGGTAAAGGGGAACATGAAGCTTTCTGCCCGGGAGGTGGACGCGCTGATCGGTGAATTACTACTGCTGGACAACCCGTATCATTGTCCCCATGGCAGACCGACGATCATCTCTATGTCGAAACGGGAATTGGAAAAGAAATTTAAGAGGATTGTATAATGCAAAAAAAACCATTAGTAGTACTGACAGGACCTACGGCGGTAGGAAAGACAAAAGCATCCATCGATCTTGCGAAAGCTGTCGGTGGAGAGATCATTTCCGCAGATTCTATGCAGGTTTACCGCTATATGGATATTGGCTCAGCTAAAATCCGCAAAGAAGAAATGTGCGGAGTTCCCCATCATTTGATCGATGTGTTAGAGCCCCGGGAGGAATTTCATGTGGTGAAATTTCAAAAGCTGGCGAAAGAGGCGATGGAAGGAATCTATTCCAGAGGGCATCTGCCCATTATCGTAGGGGGAACGGGATTTTATATCCAGGCGCTATTGTACGATATAGATTTTACGGAGAGTACGCAGGACGACGCATTACGGAAAAAATTGTCTGTTTATGCAAAGGAAGAGGGGGCAGAAGCCCTTCATGAGAAACTGCGGCTTGTAGATCCAAAGGCCGCGGAAGACATCCATGCAAATAATGTCAAGCGGGTCATCCGGGCGCTGGAGTTTTATGCGCAGACGGGAGAGCGGATCTCAGAGCATAATGAGACAGAGCGGCAGAAGGAATCTCCCTATCAGTTTGCTTATTTTGTATTAAATGATAACAGGGAACGCCTTTACGAACGTATCAACCGGCGGGTGGATCAGATGCTTGACGACGGACTTGTGGAAGAAGTCCGGTTTTTGAAGGAACGGGGATATACGAAAGATCTGGTTTCTATGCAGGGGCTTGGTTACAAGGAGATCTTGGAATATCTGGACGGAGACTGTACTCTTGAGGAGGCAGTTTATAAAATCAAGCGAGATACCAGACATTTTGCAAAACGACAGATTACATGGTTTAAGAGGGAGAGAGAGGTAATCTGGGTGGAGAAGGAAGCCTATCACTATGAGGAACAGCTTATGTTAGATTACATGCTGGATGTGTTAAGAAAACGGCAGATTTTGACGTAAACGGCACAAGATCCGGCAGAAGGAGGAGTATATGATATTGAAAAGATTATTCGGGGGTTCCAGATTTATGAAGCAGATGAATACCCTTATGGAAGTATATGCGGTGAGTAAAAATCCGGAGGCTGCCTATAAAGAACTGGAAAAACTGGAAAAATTAATTCGGACAGAAGGAGAGCGTGCGTGGTATGACTTAAACCGGGCGGCATTGCTCTACGATATGAGAAGACTACAGATGGCGGCAGATATTGTGTTGGAGATACCGTCTCTGAATCCTGAATTTGACGCAAAATGTGCGGTTGTTAAGACGAAGATCATGGACGCCATGAGATACAGATAGAAGAAATGAGAGGAATTATAATGGCAGAAATAGAAAATTTATACCGGGAAATGGGGATTAGTTTTCCGGTGTTACAGTTTGGAAATCAAATAGAAGAAACATTGAAAGAACGTTTTGAAACGATTGACCGTATGGCAGAGTACAACCAGTTGAAGGTGATCCGCGCTATGCAGGAGAACCGGGTGAATGCGGAGTGTTTTCATTATGTCAGTGGTTATGGCTATGATGATTATGGAAGAGATACGCTGGAAAAAGTGTATGCTTCTATATTCCATACGCAGAGCGCCCTTGTGAGACCGCAGATCACCTGCGGAACGCATGCGCTCTCCCTTGCTTTGGCGGCAAATCTGCGCCCGGGGGACGAGCTGTTGTCTGCCGCCGGAAAACCTTATGATACGTTGGAGGAAGTTATCGGCATCCGTCCCTCTAAGGGATCTTTGGCAGAATATGGCGTGACTTACCGTCAGGTAGATTTACTGGACGACGGAAGTTTTGATTTTGAGGGCATCCGGGAAGCGATCGGAGAAAAAACAAAGATGGTGACCATCCAGCGCTCGAAAGGCTATCAGACAAGACCGAGTTTTTCGGTGAAACAGATTGGGGAAGTTATCCGTTTCGTGAAAGAAATCAAGCCGGACATCCTCTGCATGGTAGACAACTGTTACGGAGAGTTCGTAGAAGACATAGAGCCAAGCGACGTGGGAGCAGATATGGTAGTAGGGTCCCTCATTAAAAACCCGGGCGGCGGACTTGCGCCAATTGGCGGTTACATTGCAGGAAGGGAAGATTTGATCGAAAATTGCGGCTATCGTTTGACCTCTCCGGGGCTGGGAAGAGAAGTAGGGGCTACGCTTGGCGTTACGCAGTCTTTCTATCAAGGACTGTTTCTTGCACCGACGGTAGTGGCAAGTGCGTTAAAAGGAGCGATCTTAGCGGCAAATATCTACGAAAAGCTGGGTTATAAAGTAGTGCCCACCGGTTCTGAGAGCAGGCATGACATTATCCAGGCGGTAGAGTTTGGAACGCCGGAGCGTGTGATTGCATTTTGCCGGGGAATTCAGGCGGCGGCTCCGGTGGATGCTTATGTATCGCCGGAACCATGGGCAATGCCCGGGTATGACAGTGATGTGATCATGGCGGCAGGAGCTTTCGTTCAGGGGTCTTCCATCGAATTGAGCGCGGACGGACCGATTAAACCGCCTTATGCCGTTTATTTTCAGGGAGGACTTACCTGGCCTCATGCGAAACTGGGAATCTTAATGTCCCTGCAATACCTTGTGAAAGAGGGACTGGTAACGTTATAGAGGAGTATAAACATATGAAATCATCTACCATCATCGTAATTGGCGGCGGCGCTTCGGGAATGACGGCTGCCATTGCCGCCAGACGGGCAAATCCAAAGGCAAAAGTTCAGATACTAGAGCATAAGGACATGCTGGGTAAAAAGATTCTTTCTACCGGAAACGGACGCTGTAATTTCACCAATGAGGTGATGAATGCAGATTGTTTCTTCAGCGATACTCCGAATGTGGTGCCTCATGTGCTGAAACAATTCGGCACAGAGGATACCCTTCGTTTTTTCGGGGAACTGGGAATCCTTCCAAAAGACCGAAACGGTTATTATTATCCGAAAAGCGGTCAGGCGGCGGCTGTAGCCGAAGTGCTTCGGACCGCTCTTGGGAAAAACGGTATTACGGCAGACTATAGCGCTCATGTGCAGGAAGTAAAGCCTGTGAAGTCGGGATTTGTTGTAAAAACGAAGGCGAAGACCTATTCTTGTGACCGTGTGATTTTAAGCACCGGCGGCAGGGCGGCCTCTGTGCTTGGTTCAGACGGAAGCGGTTACGACCTTGCCAAAAGTCTGGGACACAAACTGGTTCCGGTGGTTCCTGCCCTTGTGCAGTTAAAGGTAAAAGACTCCCCCTTATCCAGAGCTTCCGGTGTGCGCACAGATGCAAAAGTGACTGCGGTCATTGACGGGCAGGAAGCAGGAGTTGATACGGGAGAGCTTCAGATTACCGCCTATGGAATCTCAGGCATTCCGGTCTTTCAGATCAGCCGTCACGTTGCCCGAGGATTGTATGAGAAGAAATGCGCCGAAGTTCATATTGATTTCATGCCGTCCATGTCTTTGGAACAATGGACGGACTTCCTTGACGAAAGGAAACGGGGCAGGGAAGATTGGAAAATGGCGGATTTCTTTGTAGGTGTGTTTCATCAGAAGCTGGCTGTGTGCCTGCTAAAATGTGCAGGGATCAAAGAACGTACTTTGGCTGGAAAAGTCTCCGTAGACCGATGGAAGCGTCTTTGTTCTGTGTGTAAGAAACTTACGCTTTCCATTACAGATACCAATGGATTCGAAAACGCACAGGTTTGCGCCGGGGGCGTCCGGCTGGATGAAATACATAAAGATACGATGGAGTCTAAGCTGTGTAAAGGACTTTACCTTACAGGAGAGCTTTTGGACGTAGACGGAATCTGCGGCGGCTATAATTTGCAGTGGGCGTGGGCAAGCGGCTATCTTGCCGGGAGCGCAGCTGCGGAACAGGAGTAGCATATGATCCAAATCAGTCAGTTAAAACTAAAAATTCCTCATACCGAGGAACAGATGTATAAAAAAATCACCAAACTTTTGCGGATACCTGAGACAGAGCTTCTGTCTCTTCGTATTTTAAAGCAGTCTCTGGACGCCAGACGGAAGCCGGAGCTGTACTATGTCTATACGGTAGAAGTGGAAGTGAAACAGGAACGGAAATTACAAAAGAAACTTCGGGATAAAAACATACTGTTTCGAGAACCTGTGCCCGATTATAAGTATGTTTCTTCGGGGGATCGAAAATTTTCCCATCCCCCGGTCATTGTAGGAAGCGGTCCGGCAGGACTTTTCTGCGCGTATGCCCTTGCAAAACAAGGATACAGACCGATTCTTTTCGAGCGGGGAGCAAGTGTGGACGAGCGAATGAAAGACGTGGAAGACTTCTGGGAAAACGGTGTACTGAAACCTGATTCCAACGTGCAGTTCGGAGAAGGGGGCGCCGGAACGTTTTCCGATGGGAAGCTCAATACGCTGATCCACGATACGGCAGGACGTGGACGGGAGGTGCTGAAAGTGTTTGTAAAATACGGAGCGCCGGAGCGGATCCTTTACGAAAACAAACCGCACATCGGAACAGATATTCTTGTAAATGTTGTGCGTGCCATGCGGGAGGATTTGATCCGGATGGGAGCAGACGTCCGGTTCCATACAAAAGTCATAAATATGCAGCTGGATCTGTCGGAGGAGGAGCCGAGGATACAGGCTTTGGATGTGATGGATACGGTCACAAAAAAGATAAGCCGGATTCCGGCAGAGACCGTTGTTCTTGCCATCGGACACAGCGCCAGAGATACGTTTTCTATGTTGAAAGAGGCGGACGTTCCCATGGAAGCGAAATCCTTCGCAGTAGGCGTACGGGTGGAGCATCCGCAGAAGCTGATCAATGACAGCCAGTATGGAAAGGATACGAAGCTGAAACTCCCGGCGGCAGCCTACAAGCTGACGGCAAATCTGGAAAATGGCAGAGGAGTCTATACCTTCTGTATGTGTCCGGGAGGATATGTAGTCAACGCTTCTTCGGAAGAGAAGCGGTTGGCAGTAAACGGTATGAGTTACAGCGGACGGGACGGAGAAAATGCCAACAGCGCTGTGATCGTAACGGTAACGCCGAAAGACTATCCGGGAGACGACGTTCTTTCGGGCATTCAGTTCCAAAGGCAGTTGGAAGAACGCGCCTTTTTGCTTGGAAAAGGAAAAATTCCGGTACAGCGGTTTGAGGACTTCTGCCGGAATGAACCGTCCACAGGAGCCGGAAGCATCCTTCCGCAGATGAAAGGGGCGTATGCGTGGAGGAATGTACGGAGTATTTTCCCGGAAGAGATCGCAGAGACTATCGAACAGGGAATCCGTCTGTTTGACCGGAAGATTCCGGGCTACGCAGGGGCAGATACGGTGATTTCCGGTGTAGAAAGCCGCACATCTTCCCCAGTGCGGATCCTGCGGGACGAACTGCATCAAAGTAAGGTCCGGGGACTCTATCCCTGTGGGGAAGGAGCAGGCTATGCAGGGGGAATTACATCAGCTGCCATAGATGGACTAAAAGTGGCAGAATCCATCAGCCGGATTTATACACCGTTCGACAACTACGGAAAGTGTTAAGAAAAAATTAATGGGATTTCCCTATACACATTTTCTCAAATATGATAAAATGTATTGAGTTTTCAAAGGGAAATGTGAAAAATTATTCATTTGTCATACGAATCTAAAGATGAGATGAATCAGACAAATACTATGAAAGAAATTCCGAATATGGAACGTCCCTATGAGAAATGTGCCGTCCACGGAGTGGAAAGTTTAAGCGATGCGGAACTTTTTGCAGTGCTTCTTCGTACCGGCACAAAGGGAGAGAATGCCTTGGAACTGGCGAAACGGCTGCTTTATATGGGAGGGAACCATGGAATTCTGGGAATCCACCAGTTTTCCTGGCAACGTCTTATGAAGCTTCGGGGAATCGGAAAAGTAAAAGCGATCCAGATTGTATGTCTTTCGGAACTGGCAAAAAGACTTGCCAAAGCGTCCGCAGGGGAGCATCTCAAATTTTCCTCGCCACTTTCCATTGCAGAATATTATATGGAAGACTTACGCCATGAGAAACAGGAAGTGATGAAACTTCTGCTGTTAAATTCGAAAACCGCATTGATCGGAGAGACAACCGTTTCCAAAGGGACGGTGAATGCTTCTCTTATTACGCCCCGGGAACTTTTTATAGAGGCGCTGGAAAAGGAGGCGGTGAATATTATATTGCTGCACAATCATCCAAGCGGTGACCCTGCGCCCAGCCGGGACGATATTGTTACGACGATGCGTATTTATGAGGCAGGAGCTTTAATTGGCATTCATCTGTTAGATCATATCATTATTGGGGATAATTGTTATATAAGCTTTCGAGAAGAAAAGTTACTGGAGAAAGGATCATAACAAATGGCAAGAAATACATATGGACTGGATCTTGGTTCCTATGAGATCAAAGTTTACGATAAAAAGAAAGATATTATCTGGAGAGAGAAGAATGTGATCGCCATCAAGGATCAGAAACAGATCTTTGCAGTCGGTGATACGGCATATGGTATGTATCAGAAAGCGCCTGCGAATATAGAGGTTATTTTCCCTATGAAGGGCGGCGTTATTTCCAGATTTAACAATATGCAGTTTCTTCTTCAGAACCTGTTGAAACAAGGACGGCAGTTTGCCAGAGGTTCTGAGTATGTGATCGCCGTTCCGACAGACGTGACAGAAGTGGAGAAGAAAGCCTTCTTCGATCTGGTGATCCATTCTACTGCCAGGGCGAAAGAGGTAAATATTGTGGAGCGTTCGATTGCGGATGCCATCGGATTGAACTTGGACGTCCAGAATACAAAAGGAATGATGATCGTCAACTTCGGCGCAGAAACCACAGAACTTTCAATTCTTGCCGGAGGAGGTATGATTTTAAATCGTCTGCTAAAACTGGGAGGCACCGCCTATGACGAGTCCATTGTAGAGCTTGTGCGCCACAGTCAGGACTTCCTGATCGGGCGGCAGACTGCGGAAGCTTTGCGCAAACGGTTCGGTGTGTTTACCGGAGAGACGGATTCCGCGCTCAGTGTAGCCGGACGCGATCTGATCACAGGCGTTCCTATGAGAAAGGCAGTTTCTTATAATCTGGTGCGGGCAGCTCTTCGCGATCCTTTGCTGGAATGTGTGAGAGCGATCCATTCTCTGTTAGACCGTACGCCCCCGGAAGTCCGAAAGGCGGTTTCTTCCAACGGAATTTTTCTGACAGGAGGAATGGCTCAGATGCCGGGACTTCAGACATACATTGAGAAAGCGGCAAGACTTCCGGTAAAGACGGCAGCCGAACCGGATATTTGTGCGGTAAAAGGACTGGAAAAGATCATTAATTCCAAGGAGCTTGGTAAATTTGCCTACTCTATGTTAAATGAAAGTTATAGGTGGATGAGATAATATGAAAATCAAAAATCAATCTTCGCTGAAAAGTAAATACTGGCTTTTGATCCTGGCAGTTGTCTGTGTGATCGTGATGGGGATCGAGACGCTCGCGGGAGGAAAAGGGCCGCTTCACTTTATCGCCAACTATACGGTCATCCCCATGCAGAAAGGAATCAGCTATGCGGGCATGTGGATGAGCGATGTATCCAGTAATTTTGCGACAATGGAAGAGATGCGCAAGCAAAATGACAAGCTTCAGAAAAAGGTGGACGATCTTACTATTGATAATACTAGGCTTCGTCAGGAGCAGTACGAGCTGGATCGTCTCCGTGAGCTGTATAAGCTGGATGAAAATTATTCGGATTATAAAAAAATAGGCGCTCATGTGATCGCCAATAATGGGACAAACTGGTTCAGTGATTTTACTATTGATAAAGGGAAAAACGATGGGATCAAGGTGAACTGCAATGTTCTTGCAGGAAGCGGACTGGTCGGTATCGTTACAGAGGTAGGTCCGGATTATGCGAAGGTGCGTTCCATCATCGATGATTCCAGTAACGTAAGCGCTATGGTTCTATCCACATCGGACACCTGTATCATCCGTGGAGACTTAAAGCTTGCAGAAGACGGGAGACTTAAATTTGAAAAACTTCCGAACAACGGCAATAAAATCGAAGTGGGAGAGCAGGTTGTGACGTCCCATGTCAGCGACCGTTTTCTCCAGGGACTTTTTATCGGATATATCAGTGACATTGAGACAGACGCGAACAACCTGACACGTTCGGGATATATCACTCCGGCAGTCGATTTCAGCAAGCTGCAGGAGGTTCTTGTAATTACCACTACAAAAGATGAGATGGTGAGCGATAAAGAGGAAAAGAAGAAAGAACAGGAGTAAAGATTTATGAAGCGAAAGGTGATCACATTTGTCATCATACTGGTATGCTTTCTCTTGGAAAGTACAATTTTTCATAATATAAAAATTACGACTGTAAGTCCAAACCTTCTGATCATTGTTACGTCTTCCTTCGGGTTTATGAGAGGAAAAAAGACGGGAATGGCGGTAGGGTTTGTTTCCGGTTTTTTTGTAGATCTGTTCTGGGGACATCTGATGGGATTCAATATGTTGTTGTACACGATCATCGGTTATTTTAACGGTGCGTTTAAACGTCTGTTCTATGATGACGACATTAAACTTCCCATCGGACTGATCACAGTCAGCGAGCTGGTGTACGGTGTGATAACTTATTTTTTTATGTATATGCTGAGAGGAGATTTTGGATTCGGCGTATATCTTTCTCATATCATTATCCCGGAGCTGGTATATACCATTTTGGTGACTTTGATTTTATATCAGATGATCCTGCATATAAACAAGAAACTTGAAGCAGAAGAACAAAGGAGTGCTAGCAGATTTGTCTAATTTTTGGAATCGTCTGAAAAACGGCGTGTTAGAACTGATAAAATCCAGAATATTTGTTGTTATTATCGTATTTTGTATCTTGTCCGCAGTATTGATCCAGCGTGTTTTTTACTTGCAGATCGTAAAAGGACAGGAATATACGGAAAACTACAAACTTCAGATTCAAAAGACGAAGGATGTAGAGGGAACCAGAGGAAACATCTATGACCGGAACGGGAAGCTGCTCGCCTATAACGAGCTTGCCTATTCGGTAACTATAGAGGATAACGGAGAGTACGACGATAAAGAACAGAAAAACAAAGAACTGAATAAAGTCATCTCCACGGTGATCCAAATGGTAGAATCTAACGGCGATACGGTAGTGAATGATTTTGGAATTATTCTGGACCGGAATGACGACTATATCTTCACGGCGGAGTCGGATACCCAGCGTCTTCGGTTTATCGCGGACATTTACGGACAGGCGACCATTGACAAGCTAAGCAAAGAACAGAAGAACCAGTCCGCAGAGGACATTATCAACTACCTTTGTACAGATAAACAATATGGCTATGGTATCGATCAGAAGAAATTAAGTAAAAAAGAGGTATTGAAGCTGATCAATATCCGTTACGCCATTTCCTTGAACAGTTTCCAAAAATACATTGCCACCATAATCGCCGAGGATGTTTCGGAGGAAACGGTTGCCGATGTTATGGAAAATGCCGATCGTCTACAGGGAGTCACGATTGAGGAAACTTCTTTGAGACGGTATACCGACAGCAAATGCTTTGCCAATATTATCGGCTATACGGGACAGATCTCCGTAGAAGAGTATGACGCTCTCAGTAAAAAAGAGCAAAAAGAATATGACCGTAACGATACGGTCGGTAAATCCGGTCTGGAAAAGACCATGGACGCTCACTTAAAAGGAAAAAAGGGCGAAGTTAGGCTCTATGTCAATAACGTAGGAAAAGTGATCGAAACCGTACAGGGCAAAGAACCGGAGGCAGGAAACGACCTACATCTGACCATTGACGCCGATCTGCAGAAGGCGGCTTACAACATTCTGGAGCAGGAGCTTGCGGGAATTATTCTTTCCAAACTTCAGAACACCCTGAATTATGACCGTACAAAGGCAAAGGATGCCAGCGACGTTATCATTCCGGTGGGAGACGTGTACAACGCGTTTATTTCCAACGACATTCTGGATCTGACGCATTTCTTTGAAAAGGACGCGAAGCCGACGGAAAAGAACGTTGCAAAGGCTTTCCTGAAAAGGAAAAAAACGGTACTGAAAGAAGTGGAAGCGCTGTTGCGGGATCCGAAAGGAAAGACTTACAAAAACTGTTCCAATGAATTTCAGGCCTATATGTTGTATATAGTAAATGATCTGTTGAAAAACAGCGCGCAGATTCTGATGGCAGATGCCATTGATACCAATGACGAAGTGTATAAAAAATGGCAGGAGGACGAGTCGATCAATGTGTATACGTATTTGAACCACGCCATTTCAAAAAATTGGATCGATACTTCAAAACTTGCGGATCATATGCCAAAAAAAGGAAAATATTCGGACTCATCAGAAGTATATGAAGGGCTGATGGATTATATTACCGAGGCGGTCAGTTCCAATCATAGTTTTGATAAGCTGATCTACAAATATATGATCAAATCCGGGAAAATTACCGGAACGCAGATTTGTCTGATGTTGTATGAACAGGGGATTTTAAAAACAACCGATGCTCATTATAACAGCCTTGCTTCCGGGAAAATGGGCGCTTATGATTTTATCCGGAGCAAGATAAAAAAACTTGAGATCACACCCGGGCAGCTGGGACTGGAACCAAGTACCGGTTCTCTCGTTATGACGGACCCGAAGACCGGCGACGTACTGGCATGTGTGTCTTATCCCGGATATGATAACAATCGTCTTGCCAATACTATGGACTCAGAATATTATAATAAGCTTGTCACAGACAGCGCCCGTCCGTTTTATAACAATGCGACACAGGAAAAGACGGCGCCTGGTTCCACATACAAGCCACTGGTAGCCGTTGCAGGATTCCAGGAAGGGATCATTAATGAAAGCACAGTGTTCCCTTGTTACGGTATTTATAAAAAAGTAGAACCGAACCCCAAATGCTGGGCTTATCCAGATTATCACGGGGGTGTAAACGTATCGCAGGCGATCCAGCATTCCTGTAACAGTTTCTTCTATGAGACCGGTTACCGTATGAGTCTGAAAAGCCAGGGGCTTGATAGCGTGGATTCCGATACGGCGGAAGGAGAAAAGACAGAAAAGTACTATTCCAGTGACCTTGGTACGAATACATTGAAAAAATATGCGTTAAAATTTGGTTTGGGAGAGACGTCCGGACTGGAGATCCCGGAAGCAGAACCAGAGATTTCAGACGAGGCTTCTGTTCCGACCTCCATCGGTCAGGGTACCAATAACTATACTACCAGTCAGCTTGCGAGATATATTACGGCTGTTGCAAATAAAGGAACGGTATATGACCTTACGCTTCTTGACAAAGTAACTTCTCCGGAAGGAAAAACAGTCAAGGACTATAAAGCGAAAGTCAAAAACACCATTGATGATGTTACAGCTTCACAATGGAATGCGATCCACACCGGAATGCGCAACGTAGTAAGGGTAGAACATAACCCGGATATATTCTCAGAATTAAATCGAAGTGGTCTGGAATTGTCCGGGAAAACGGGAACTGCACAGCAGAGCAAAACACATCCGGATCACGGATTGTTTGTAGGATTTGCTCCAAGCAACAGTCCGGAGGTGGCATTTGCCATTCGTATTGCCAACGGATACAGTTCCTCACGAGCCGCAGAAGTCGGCCGTGACGTTATGAAATACTATTATGATAAAGCGCCGGAAAAAGAGATCATCACCGGAGAGGCAGCCAAGATTGGCGCATCAAGCGGAGGAGACTAAAGAGAAAAAAGTACAAAAGAGAACCGCAAAATGCAAGACCAGTGATAGGAGGATGTTATTCATGGGTGAAGTGATTGTAATTACATCAGGAAAAGGCGGGGTTGGAAAGACAACCACGACAGCAAATATCGGGGCGGGTCTGTCACAGATCGGCAAAAAGGTCGTTGTGATAGATACGGACCTGGGGCTTCGTAATCTGGATGTTGTAATGGGACTCGAAAACCTCATTGTCTACAATCTGGTAGATGTGATCGAGGGAACGTGCCGCCTGAAACAGGCGCTGATCCGGGATAAGAGATACGAGAATCTCTATCTGCTTCCGTCTGCACAGACAAAGGATAAATCGGCGATTTCTCCGGGGCAGATGAAAAAGCTGACCATGGAACTAAAGGAAGAATTTGACTACATACTTCTGGATTGCCCTGCCGGGATCGAACAGGGATTTCAAAATGCCATTGCCGGGGCAGACCGTGCGATCATTGTTACAACACCGGAGGTATCTGCCATCCGGGACGCAGACCGGATCATCGGCCTTTTGGAAAAAAGCGGCTTAAGGCAGAGTGAATTACTCATTAACCGTATCCGCATGGATATGGTGAAACGAGGAGATATGATGTCGGTGGAAGATGTTACGGAAATCCTTGCGATTCCTCTGGTAGGTGTGATCCCGGACGACGAGCACGTTGTCATCGGCACGAACCAGGGAGAACCGGTGATCGGAATTGATTCCCGGGCAGGAAAAGCATATGCCAATATTTGCAGACGGATCACCGGCGAAGAGGTTCCGTTCATGGACTTAAATTCAGATTCCGGCTTGTTTTCCAAACTTTCCGGACTCTTTCACAGAGGGTAAGGAGGGAAAACATGCTTAAAAAATCTTCTGTTTCAGTAGCAAAAAACCGGCTAAAAGCGCTTGTTACCAGTGACCGTGTACAATGTCTGCCGGATTCCTATGAGAATATATGCAGGGAATTGTTTGAAACGCTTTCCAAGTATATGGAAATCACAGAAGATAATTTCAATGTAGAAATTGAAAGAACACACATACAAATTAGTTTTTCGGGAGAAGAAGCGTGAGATTACCAAAATTAAGATTTACAAAACTGTATCGGTTAAGAGATTATAATTTCACATTGATAGCGCTGATCTTTAGTTTATCCGTTCTGGGTATTTTTGTAGTGGGAAGCGCAAAAGAGATCTATCAGGGCAAACAGATCTTCGGAGTTATCATCGGACTGATCGCCATGCTTATCGTCTCTGTCATTGATTACGCATGGGTGCTGGATTTCTACTGGTTTCTGTATGCAGTGGCAGTGGGAGGACTGGGACTGGTTCTGGTGATCGGAGAGGAAGTAAACGGAGCTACAAGATGGATCAATCTTGGCTTTATAACCATTCAGCCTTCGGAGTTTGCAAAGATCCTTTTGATTTTATTCTTTGCGAGATTTTTAATGGAGCATGAGCAGGAGATCCATGAAAAGAGAATGCTTCTGAAATATGCCGTTTTATGTGCGGTTCCGCTGGGACTTATCCTGAAGGAACCGAATCTTTCCACCACCATCTGTACTGCATTGGTATTATGTCTTTTGATCTACCTTGCAGGGTTAAGCTATCGGTTTATCGGTACGGTTTTACTGATTTTGGTCCCTACCGTTATTATCTTTTTAAGTATTGCGGTGCAGCCGAATCAGCCGTTTCTGGAAGATTATCAGCAAAGACGTATCCTTGCGTTTCTGGAACCGGAAAAATACGCCGATGATACGGCATATCAGCAGAATAACTCTGTTATGGCAATCGGCTCCGGGCAGCTTACCGGAAAAGGGTTGAACAATAATACGACAACTTCTGTGAAAAACGGTAATTTTATTCTGGAGCCGCAGACAGATTTTATCTTTGCCATTATCGGCGAAGAACTGGGATTTATCGGAAGCTGTATAGTTATTGCGCTAATCTTGATGATTGTGATACAATGTATATTAATCGGAATACGAGCCCAGAACCTGTCGGGGAGGATCATCGCCTGCGGGGTGGGAGGACTCGTAGGAGTCCAAAGTTTTATCAATATCGGAGTTGCTACAGGTCTTATTCCGAATACCGGAGTGCCGCTGCCATTTGTCAGCTATGGGCTTTCGTCATTAGTCAGTCTGTATATCGGCATGGGATTTGTATTAAACGTCGGATTACAACCGAAAAAATATCAATAAGGAGTGAGAACAATGAATATAGGGTTGATCGCGCATGATTCCAAGAAAACTCTGATGCAAAATTTCTGTATTGCGTACCGCGGCATTTTGAGCAGGCATAATCTGTTTGCCACCGGAACGACAGGAAGGCTGATCGAAGAGGTGACGAATCTAAACATTCATAAATATCTTGCAGGACCGTTGGGCGGACAGCAGCAGTTGGGAGCACAGATCGCGCAGAATGATATTGACGCCCTGATTTTTTTGAGGGAGCCGTTTAAACCAAAGCCGAACGAACCGGATGTCAATGATGTGATCCGGCTTTGCGACTCATACAATATTCCGATGGCAACAAATCTTGCCACGGCAGAACTTATTATTTTATCAATTGACAGAGGAGATCTTGATTGGCGTGAGATGTACCGATAATAACCGAAGAAAAAGACTGCGCGCCCGAAGAAGGAGACAGAAACGGATTTTACGTACGATGCTCTTGATTCTGTTTCTGATGATCGGCGGAGCGGGATATTTATTTATCCATATGCTTGTCGGCGGTAAAACGCTGGCGGCAAAATATGAGGCAGAACATTATAATGCCTCTGTTTACAAAGGAAAATTATTTGCAGAGGATTTGTGCGTGGTATCCGAGGATGTGGAGCATTCCGCAGGACCGGATACGTCGGCGCTTACGTCGGCAGCGTTGTTTGATGTGGACGGTGCAAATACACAGTTCGCATTTAACGTGCATGAGGAACTGTACCCTGCCAGCGTCACGAAGATCCTGACGGCGCTTGTGGCAATGGAACATGCAGATTTATCCGAAGAGGTGACTACGGAAGTAGGAGCAGAGGACTTTGCGCCGGATGAGTCTGTTGCCAAGATTAAAAAGGGTGACAAGCTTACGCTGGAAGCGTTAATATACGGTTTACTTTTGCAGTCCGGCAATGACTGTGCGGAAGCTATCGCATATCATGTGGCGGGAAGTCTGGAAGACTTTGCAAAAATGATGAATGAAAGAGCCGCGGAGTTGATGGCGACCAATACTCATTTTACAAATCCAAGCGGACTGCATGATGACGACCACTATACGACGGCATATGACATCTATTTGATCTTTAACGAATGTATCAAACATGAGGAATTTGTAAAGATTATCAGTGCGGATTCTTATATTGCCGAAATTACAGGCGCAGACGGCACAAAGCGGTCGCTGAAATGGGAGCCGAGCCATTATTATGCACATGGTCAGGCAAAGCTTCCGAAAGCGGCAGATATAGTCGGAGGAAAGACCGGAACGACAAAGAAAGCCGGAAACTGTCTGGTCCTTTTAAATCAGGCAAAAGATGGAAGACCTTTTATTTCTGTTGTTATGGGCGCAGAAACAAAGGATATTCTGTATACGGATATGACCGCTTTGATCAACGGGATAAACGTGTCTGAATAAGATAATAAGGGGCATCCTTATGTGACAGGATACCCCTTTTGTTCATGATACAGGCAATTAGGAAGGTATGTCGGATGTGGTTCCGATTCTCCCATAGAGACTGATCAGATAGAGACCACATAAGCCTACTAACGTATATACTATGCGGGACAACCAGGAAAGGTTACCGAATAAAAGGGCTACCAGATCAAAACGGAAGATACCCACCAGCAGCCAGTTAATAGCACCGATGATCACAATTGTAAGAGCGGTATTGTCAAACCATTTCATTTCTCAAATCCTCCTTTTCGTGCTAGTCCTAGTATGACCTGCATGGAGGATTTCTATTCGGACGATTTGCAAAATTTATAAGAAACTGTTACCATAAAATACAGGTTGATGCAGAACAGGAGGCTTACTTTTGGCAGGAAAAAAACCAACGAATATTGCGGTATATCGAAAAAAAACACAGATGAATATCGGACTTATTATATTCGGGGCAGTATTTATCTACCTTGTTGTTTTGATTCTGTTGTATCTGACCAATGAGCATGTATCTGCCTATGAAGTGCGTGAGGGCTCTATCTTAAAGGACCGGGCGTATAACGGATTCGTTGTCCGGGAGGAACAGGTAGTCCGCGCAGCGGAAGACGGATATGTGAATTATTTTGTGCCGGAGGGTGACAAAGTAGGCGCTAAGACAAATGTTTATACGATTTCCGAACAGAAGCTGAATTTTAAAGAGCAAAGTGATGAGAAATCCGAAGAGCTTTCCACAGATGAACAAAAAATGCTCCTACTCCGGGCGCAATCTTTCAGCGAGAATTTTAAAGAAGAAGAATTTCAGGATATTTACACGTTAAAAGAAAACATTCTTTCTGTGCTGGAGAGCAGATCCAGCAAAAACCGGCAGACACAGCTTACAGATATGTTGGAGTCGGAAGGGGAGGGATTAAACGTCTATAAAGGAACGTCCGACGGCGTGATCGTCTACTCTGTGGACGGTTATGAGGATACGGACATCAGTAAAGTGACCGAGAAGATGCTTTCGAAAGATAACTATGCGCGAGTAGACATGCAGAACAATATGCAGGTGAAAAAAGACGAACCCGTATATAAGCTGATCAAAGACGACACCTGGACAGTGGTGATCGCATTAAGCGATGAGACAGCAAAGGAAATGGCGGATACGAAACGGGTAAAAGTAAGGTTCGCCAAAGACAATGAGACAGCAACGGCAAAATTTGAAATCTATCATACGCCCAATGCAAACCTTGGTTTCCTGACCTTCCAGAGCGGAATGATCCGTTATGCGAAAGAACGTTATCTCGATATTGAGCTGGTCCTGGAAGACGAGTCCGGTCTGAAGATTCCAAAGTCCTCGGTTGTAAAAAAAGACTTTTACGTAGTTCCGGAGGAGTATCTGACGCAGGGCGGCAACAGTAAGACAACAGGCGTACTTTTAAAAGACGGTTCTGACGATGCAAGGTTTAAAGAAGTATACGTCTACTACAGAGATAACGAAACCGGGCAGGTTTACTTAGATCCCAATGTCTTTGAAGATTCTAAGACGCTTATTAAGACAGATTCCGCCGAAACCTACGACTTAAAAGAGACGAAGAGCCTCAAAGGAGTCTATAATATCAACAAAGGGTATGCTGTGTTTAAGCAGATTGAAATCCTCTGTGAAAGCGAGGAGTATTATGTGATAGAATCAGGCAACGATTACGGACTGTCGAATTACGACCACATTGCTTTGGACGGTAGTACTGTTCGTGAAAATGACGTCGTATTTGATTAAGATACAGGAGTGGAATTTATGTTAAAAGAAAATCTAAAGGCAGTAGAAGAAAATATCCGGTCTGCATGCAAAAGAAGCGGAAGAAACCGGGAGGATGTAACTTTGATCGCAGTCAGTAAGACAAAGCCGGTGGAAACCCTCAAAGAGGCATATGATCTCGGAGTGCGTGTTTTCGGAGAGAATAAAGTCCAGGAGCTTGTGGACAAATATGAAGCGCTCCCGAAGGACATTCAGTGGCATATGATCGGGCATCTTCAGCGAAACAAGGTAAAATATATTATCGATAAGGTAGCCCTCATTCATTCGGTGGATTCTGTACGTCTGGCGGAAACGATTGAAAAAGAAGCTGCAAAGCGGGGAATTACGGCGAATATCCTGCTCGAAGTCAATGTGGCAAGAGAAGAAAGCAAATTTGGACTAATGCCGGAAGAACTGGAAGAATTTGTGGATAAAATTGCAGAATTTCCTCATATTCGGGTAAAAGGACTTATGACGATCGCACCTTTTGTGGAAAATCCTGAGTTGAACAGAACGATTTTCCGGTCATTAAGAAAATTATCTGTTGACATTGACAACAAAAACGTTGATAATAGTAATGTGGGTGTACTTTCTATGGGAATGACCGGAGATTATCAGGTAGCCATAGAAGAAGGAGCAACAATGGTTCGCGTTGGAACAGGTATATTCGGCGAGCGGGATTATGCTCGAGTTTAACGTAAGATAGGAGAAATATAAATGGGAGTATTAGATAAGTTTTTAGACATCATGAAGTTGAGCGATGACGACGATTACGATGACGATTTCTTTGATGATGATTACGAGGACGATTACGAGGAAAAACCGGCAAAGAAGAGCTTCTTCAAACGCGAGAAGAATTACGAGCTGGAAGAGGAGGATTATGACGACTTTGAAGCGCCGTCTAGATCTTCCCGTGCAAATAATAAAGTAACTCCGATGCGTCAGCCTGCAAGAAGAGGCAACGTAAGCATGGAAGTATGTGTCATCAAACCAAATTCTGTGGAGGATGCAAGAGAGATTACAGAGACTCTTCTCAGTGGAAGGACCGTTATTTTAAATCTGGAAGGTCTGGATCTTGAGATCGCACAGAGGATCATTGATTTTACCTCAGGTGCAACTTTTGCGATCAGCGGAAATCTTCAGAAGATTTCCAATTACATATTCCTTGTAACACCGACGAATGTGGATATTTCCGGTGATCTGCAGGATCTTTTAAACACTTCATTTGACGCGTCATCTATGAGATCTAGATTCTAGTAATGATCGGGAAAAGACGGGTATGAACAAAGAAGAGACGATGTTTAGAAAACGCCTGGTCGAGTTATCTAATCAGGCATTTATAAAGGATATTGTAACATTTTCAGATTTCTTGAATTTGAACGAACTTCATATTCTTCATACAACACCGAAAGATATGTTTCCGGCAAGATACGAGACATATGGCGGGTATGATATGGCAGAGCGTCAGATGGTTGCTTTTCTACCTGATGCTCTTTATTATGATTATGAATATCCTGTGGCGGCGGTGGAAATCAGACCTTTACGGGAGAAATTCGCAGGAGAATTGTCTCACCGGGATTATCTTGGCTCTTTGATGAACCTAGGAATCGACCGGAGCCGTCTGGGGGATATTGTCATTTTCGGAAATACAGCGATTTTATTTGCAAAGCAGGACATTGCGCCCTATATCGCAGAGCATCTCACCCGTATCCGCCACACAAGTGTGCAAGCTGTTGTGAAAGAAGTGGGAGAAGCAGAATTTCAACCAAGGTTTGAAGAGATCAAAGGAAATGTAGCTTCGGTAAGATTGGATACCGTACTTTCCACGGCATATCCGCTGTCCAGAAGCAAGCTGGTGCCGTATATTGAAAACGGGAAAGTATTTGTCAACGGAAAGATGACAACAAGTAATGGCTGTCATCTGAAAGAAGGAGATTTGATCTCTGCCAGAGGACTTGGCAGGATCTCCTATGAGGGAATCTTGGGAACGACGAAAAAAGGACGTTTCATGATCCTTGTAAAAAAGTATATATAATATAGACGATATAAAAAGACGATATAAAAATGAGAGGAAAGACATGAACAATAACAGCAGAACCCGGCATTATGTAATAGCGGCTGTCGGAATCATTTTAGGCGTAATCTTAGATCAGGTGACAAAATATCTGGTTGTTATGAATTTGAAGGGGCAGGAACCGCTGGTCTTATGGGAGGGTGTATTCCAGTTGGAATATCTGGAAAACCGTGGCGCGGCGTTTGGGATGCTGCAAAACCAACGTGCGTTTTTCTATTTGAGCGTTTTGTTGATCTGTGTTCTTGTCATCTGGTTTTATCGGAAAGTTCCTATGGAGAAGAAATTTCTGCCACTTAGGTTCTGTGCGGTTTTTGTGACTGCCGGAGCGCTTGGGAATTTCATCGATCGTGTAAGACTGAACTATGTGGTGGATTTCTTGTATTTCAAACTGATCGATTTTCCGATTTTCAATGTGGCGGACATTTATGTAACTGTGTCAGCATTTGTATTTTTTGTGCTGTTGATGTTCTATTATAAGGAGGATGACCTTGAACAAATATTTTCCGGAAGAAAACGCAGAGGGAATGCGGATTGATGTGTATCTTGCTGAAGAGCTTCCCGATGTTTCCCGTTCCCGCATTCAGAAGTTAATCAAAGACGGAAATATCTGTGTCAATGACAAGCCTGTAAAAGCCAATTACAGGCTTGGTTCAGGTGACCGGGTAGTTGTGGATATTCCGGAAGTAAAGGAACCGGATATTGAGCCGGAAAATATTCCATTGGACATCCTGTACGAGGATGAAGACGTCATTGTGGTGAATAAGCCAAAACAAATGGTGGTCCATCCTGCACCGGGACACTACAGTGGAACGCTGGTCCATGCCTTGATGTATCACTGCCGGGAGAATCTGTCCGGTATTAACGGGGATCTGCGTCCGGGGATCGTCCATCGTATTGATATGGATACGACAGGTTCTCTAGTCGTCTGTAAAAATGACCTTGCCCACCAAAGTCTATCCGAGCAGTTAAAGGAACATTCCATCAACCGTATTTACGAGGCGATCGTCCACGGTAACGTAAAAGAAGAGAAAGGCACAATCGACGCGCCAATCGGACGTCATCCGACGGAGCGCAAGAAGATGAGCGTACATGCCAAAAATGCAAGGAATGCCATCACGCATTATGAAGTGCTGGAGCGTTTCGGGAATTATACGTATATCCGATGTAAATTAGAGACCGGACGGACACACCAGATTCGTGTGCACATGGCAAGTATCGGACACCCTTTGCTTGGAGATTCGGTATATGGTCCCAAGAAATGCCCTTTTCCCAAATTAACAGGGCAGACACTTCACGCAAAGACGCTGGGCTTCCGGCATCCGAGAAGTGGAGAATACTTAGAAACAGAAGCGCCCCTGCCGGAGTATTTTCAAAAGCTGTTAGAGCAATTAGAAATGAAAAATGTAAAAGATTCTTAAAATGATATACTTTTTCATGGAATTATTGTATAATACTCCATATAAAAAAAAGGAGTGTGATATGTATGGCTAAAACAAATACAATCATTACAATAGGAAGAGAATTCGGAAGCGCAGGACGTGAAATCGGTTATGTAGTTGCCAAGGAGCTGGGCATCAAATTATATGACAAGGAAATGCTGGATCGTGCAGCAAAGGAAAGCGGTATCTGTCAGGAATTATTTGAATCCCATGACGAAAAGCCGACAAACAGTTTCTTATATTCCCTTGTGATGGATACATATTCTATGGGATATTCTGCCGGAAGCTATACGGATATGCCGATCAATCACAAAGTATTTCTGGCACAGTTCGACGCCATCAAACAGATTGCCAACGAAGGTCCTTGTATCTTAGTGGGACGTTGTGCAGATTATGCGTTGGAAGATTACGAGAATGTATTGTCTGTATTTATTCATGCAGATTTAGAGGCCAGAATACGCAGAATCGCAAGAATCTATGATCTGACTGATGCAAAAGCAAAAGAGATGATTATAAAAACAGATAAAAAACGCGCCAGCTACTACAATTACTATACCAACAAAAAATGGGGAGATGTAGACAGTTATCAGATGTCTTTGGACAGTTCTGTTCTCGGCATTAACGGTACGGCAGAAGCACTCTTGAAACTGGTAGAATTAAAAGAACGTGATGTAGACAAACATTTATAAATAGCTGTAATGTGAGAAAAAAGCACCGGGAAGAAACCTCTTCCGGTGCTTTTTATAAATCATACAAGATAACGTCTATGGTCATCTTGTATGAGGGATACGTGCAGGCCATCCGCTAATATCGCCGTTTAGGATGGCGGTAAACATTCTTTGTTTCGCCCCCGGATGTTCCTGATTCAATTGTTTTACTAGTTCCTTTGCATACTGGCGTTTTGTATAGCCGTCAATAGGGCAACGGCTTTTTACTACCGGAAGCTCATATTTGTTGCGAAATCCGATGACGTCTGCTTCATCCACAAACATCATGGGGCGGATGACGGTAAGATCCATACGATCCAGATAAGTTCTTGGCGAGAAAGAATAAAACCGTCCTTCAAAGATCAGGGACAGGAGCATCGTCTCGATAATATCATCTTTGTGATGAGCATATGCTACTTTATTGCAGCCCATTTCTTTTACTGCCTGATTGAGCGCGCCTTTTCGCATTTTGGCACACAGGGAACAAGGATTGGACTCTTTTCGTTCCTCAAATAAGATATGCGCAATGTCTGTTTTTACGATGTGATAGGGTACTTCCAGTTCCCTGCATAAGTTTACTACCGGAGTAAAGTTACATTTTTCATAGCCTAAGTCTACGGTGACGGCGCTCAGTTCAAATTTCTTCGGATAGAAACGTTTTAATCCGTGAAGGGCATAAAGAAGTGTCAAGCTGTCTTTTCCACCGGAAATTCCAATGGCGATATGATCGCCTTCATTTATCATCTGGTATTCGTCGACTGCTTTTCTTGTATAGCTTAAAAGTTGTTGTAATTTCATGCTGTAAAATCCTTTCCTGAAAGCGTATCTTTGGTCCCGGCATTAAGAAGTAAATCCTTCCACGATCTGCAAGATAGACTTGTGTAGAAACGGAAGATATTCGTCCATAGTGACCGGCTGCTCCAATATGATACAATTGTAACATGTAGAGCCTATGAGTTCAATAATTGTAAACAGCATGATTTCCGGTTTTTCACAGTGAATATGGTTCTGTTCCATGGACTGTAAATAGTAGTGATAGAAAGAACCGGCTTCGTCTGCGGATGTGTTGCCGAAAGCGTTTCGAAATACGCCCCAGGACAGGTTTTTGGCGATAAACTGCAGAAGGCTGTGCTCTTTTTTGAAACAATCAATGATATAGTCCGTCATAAACAAAAGCTGGTTTTCAAAGCCGGCGACGGAACGTTCGAGGATTGCCTGATGAGCCTCTGTAAAAAGCTGCGCGGCCTTATATACGATCAGTTTATCGCGAAGATCGTATTTGTCTTTAAAGTAAAGATAGAAAGTGCCCTTTGCAAGTCCCGCTCGTTCTACAATATCTGAAATGGTTGTTTTTGTAAATCCTTTCTTTGCAAAGAGTTCAAATGCATTCTGAAAAAGAGAATTTTCTTTTACTTTCTTTTTCGTATCGATTTTTCCCATATCCATATTCCCCCTGATCCGACAAAATATATGCTTTCCATTATTATTACTGAAAAAATATGTTTTGTCAATAAAATGACCAAAGTTCATTTTTTGGTATTGACTATTGGTCAGTTTTGCGTATAATAGTCATTGTAGAAAAGATTTGAGGAGATGAAACGAATGGTAAAAGCAGGAAAATGGATTGCAAAACACAGAGTTATCATTCTTATGCTTTGCATCTTGTTATCCGTTCCGGCAGCGTTCGGAATGGCGGCAACAAAGATCAACTACGACCTTTTGAGCTATCTGCCGGAAAAACTGGAGACAGTAAAAGGGCAGGATGTTTTGGTGGACGAATACGGCATGGGAGCATTCTCCATGGTGGTTGTAGAAAATATGGAACTTCGGGACGTACAGAAGCTGGAAGATAAGATCAGTAAGATCAAACATGTCAAAGACGTCCTTTGGTATGATGATGTGGCAGATATTTCTCTTCCTGTAGAGATGCTGCCGAAAGATCTGCGAACGGCATTTTTTAACGGTGACGCTACGATGATGCTGGCGCTTTTTGATAATACAACGTCATCAGATGAATCCATGGACGCAGTGACAGAGATGAGAAAAGTCGTCGGGAAACAGTGTTTTATCAGTGGAATGACAGGAATCGTTACAGATATTAAAAATATTTCGCTGAAAGAACTTCCGATTTACGTCGTGATCGCAACGCTGCTTTCTTTCTTTATATTGGAAATAACAGGAACTTCCTTTTTGGTTCCGGTACTTTTCCTACTCAGTATCGGAGCGGCAATTTTGTACAATCTGGGAAGTAACTTCTTTCTGGGACAGATTTCTTATATTACGCAAGCGTTGACCGCCGTGTTACAGCTTGGTGTGACGATGGATTACTCCATTTTCCTGTTAAACAGTTATGAGGAAAATAAACGGAGATTCCCGGGAGAGAAGGAACGTGCCATGGGGCATGCCATTGCCAATACTTTTAAGTCGGTCGTGGGAAGCTCTGTGACAACGGTGGCCGGATTTACAGCTCTTTGTTTCATGACATTTGCACTTGGCAGGGACTTAGGGATCGTTATGGCAAAAGGAGTTGTAATCGGCGTATTATGCTGTGTCACTTTACTTCCATCTTTGATCTTGATTTTTGACAAGCAGATTGAAAAGACGCAGCACAAACCACTGATCCAATCGGTAGACCGCTCGTCTGCTTTTATTACCAGGCATTATAAAGTATGGATCTTTGTATTCCTGCTCTTGCTTCTTCCTGCAATTTACGGAAACAATCATACAAAGATCTATTACAATATCGCGCAGTCCTTACCGGAAAGTCTTCCCGGAAATGTGGCAAATAAAAAGCTTGCCGAAGATTTTGAAATGAGCAATATCCATATGGTTATGATGGATAAACATATGGACGGTAAGGTGAAGCGGGATATGATGGAACAGATCCGTCAGGTAGACGGTGTGAAATGGACCATTAGTATGGGAGAACTCTTTGGACCATCTATTCCGGATACTATGATCCCGCAGGATGTAAAAGAAATGTTGCAGAGTGATTCCTGTGAGCTGGCGTTTGTCTGCTCCGAATATGAATCCGCAACACCGAAGGTAAACAAACAGATAGCCGAGATCGACCGGATTGTAAAGGCAAGTGATAAGAGCGCCATGGTTATCGGAGAAGCGCCTCTTATGAAAGATTTACAGGATGTAACAGATGTGGACTTAAAAACGGTCAATATCATTTCCATCCTTGCGATTTTTGTGATCATTTTCTTTGTCTTTAAGTCCTTCCTGCTTCCGGTGATCCTTGTGGCAGTGATCGAATTTGCGATTTTCGTCAATATGGCGATTCCCTTTTATCAGGGAACAAGCCTTCCGTTTGTTGCAAGTATTGTCATCGGTACGATCCAACTTGGAGCAACCGTTGACTATGCGATTTTGATGACCAGCCGCTATCAGAAAGAACGACTGAGAGGAAAGACCAAACGGGACGCTATCTCCATTGCACATAAAACAAGTATGCTGTCTATTATCAGTAGTGGACTGAGTTTCTTTGCCGCAACTTTTGGTGTGGCAATGTATTCAAAGGTAGATATGATCGGTTCAATCTGTACCTTGCTTGCAAGAGGAGCATTGATCAGTATGTTTGTCGTTATTTTGATTCTTCCTGCCATGTTCGTTCTCTTTGACAGACCGATAATCATGACAACCTTCGGGAAGAATCCAGAATTAAAAGCGTTGAAAGAAAGGAGTAAACATCATGAATAAAAAGAAAAATCTAAAAAAGAAAATGACGGCAGGGCTTGCAGTGAGCATGGCAGGAATTATGAGCGCCATGCCGGTCTGCGCGGCAGAAAAAGATACTGTTGTATCTAAAGAAGAGACAGTTTATGTCAATACCGATGCAAACGGTAACGAGGCAAAGATCACGGTGTCTGACTGGCTGAAAAATGCAGGTGTACAAAATGTATTAAAAGACCGCTCTGAGCTTACCGGGATAAAAAATGTAAAAGGTGAGGAGACCTTTGAAACTGCCAACGGAAACGTTACATGGAATACCGACGGAAAAGACATTTATTATCAGGGAACCAGCGAAAAAGAACTTCCGGTTTCTGTAAAATTCACCTATTATCTGAACGGTAAAAAGACAGCTCCCGAGAAACTGATAGGAAAAAGCGGGAAATTAAAAATTCGGATCGACTATAAGAATCATGCAAAGACAGAAACAGTCATTGACGGAAAAAAGGAGGAAATCTACAGTCCTTTTGTGCTGGTAACGGGAATGATCTTCCCGGAGGAAAATTTCTCCAACGTAGTCATTGATAACGGAAAAGTGATTTCTGACGGTGACAGGCATATAGTGCTTGGCGTGGGAATGCCGGGATTGAAAGAAAGCCTTGGACTCAACGAAGCAAAGAATTTTTCAGCATTCGATCAGATTACCATGCCGGAGCGCTTGGAAATCACGGCAGATGTGACGGATTTCACAATGAAGCCGACGTTCACGGTGGCGCTTTCTGATGTACTGGAGGATATGAATCTGGACGATACCGAAGACGCAGATGCTGTCATGGACGCCCTGAATGAACTGGAAGACGCCGCACTTCAGCTTGTAGACGGTTCTTCAGAACTTTCTAAGGGAGCAGACACTCTTGGGAAAAGCTACGGAGAATTTGACAAAGGCGTAGGAACGCTGAAGGATGGAATCGGCGAGTTAAAAAACGGAGTTTCTGAATTATCCGGCGGGATCGGCCGCTATACAAAAGGTGCAGATTCGCTGAACCGGGGAATCCAGAAATATATGGGAAAAGACGGCGCCTTAAACAGTCAGGTGTCCGAGTATGTGGATGGAGTCCATAAAGTCGTAAAAGGCGTGGAAGATTATACAAAGGGAACGGTTTCCCTTGCCGACGGTGTAAAATCCTATGTTGCAGGAGAGGAGCAGATCGCCACAGGAGCAGAAAAGCTTAGTACCTTAAAAGAGGGACTTACGGAAATCAAGACAGCTATTACCGCGTTAGATAAGGCAGTAGACGGCAAAGGAAGCTCTTCGGAGGACATCTATGTTGCTTCTCAGACATTAGAAGCTGGAACAAAGAAATTAAACGACAGCCTTTCGTCTATGAAGGCTATGACGGAGCAGGTCGATACGATGACAGCTGCCGGAAAGAAACTGGCAACACAGGCAGGAGAAATGTCTAAGACAACGCAGTCTCAAGTTCTGGAACAGACAGAAAAGATGATGGCTACAAGTACGAAGATCATGGAAAATCTCCAGTCGTTGACAAAAGAGCTGGAAGGCATGAAAGCAACCTGCCAAAATGCGGTGGAGGAAGCCGGAAAAAGTCTTGCCAAAGATGTAAACGAACAGATTTCGGCAAAGAACAGTGAAATTGCAGCAGCGAAAAAAGAAGCCGAAGAAACAAACAAGCAGATGGATTCTGCCATTTCAGAACTGAACGCACAGGCTGCAAAGCTTAAGGAAAATGGGGATACTGAGGCCGCCAACGCTCTTTCGGAAACTGCAAAGAAACTTTCCGGCGCAAAAGTAAATACAGGAAAGCTAAGCGCTTTGGGGAAAGTAGAGACTCCAAAGGTAGCGGTCAATATTCAGGCGCCGGATCTTGGCAAATTACAATCCATGGTCTCTGAAATGCAGAAACAGTATCAAGCCGTTCAGAAAGGATTTTCCGGTCTGACTCCAAAGGTAGAGAAGATGGAGAGGCAGTTAGAACATATTGCTTCTCAAAAAGATACGATTCCGACAAATCCTATGGCACAATTGAAAGATTCTGTTGCAAAACTCAATACCGGAATGCAGCAATTAAACGGGGCAATCGGAACACTTTCCGCTAAAGTAGGAACGTTAGATAAAAAGACCGACAGCCTTCCAGAAGCAGTAAAGGGCATGGAAACACTGACAACCGGGTTAAAAGAACTTTCAAAAGCAAATCCGCTCTTATTACAGGGAGCAGATGAACTGAAAGCAAATGCGCCTGTACTGACGGATGGCGTACAAACACTTGCCGGAGGAACCAAACAGTTAAATCAGGGACTTTCCACATTGAGCAGGGAACTTTCCGATGGTTCCGCAGCCCTCACTATGAATAGTGCAGCGCTGAGAAAAGGGGCTTCTCGATTACTTTCCGGTACCAACGAGCTCACCTCCGGTGCAGGCAAGTTGAAAATAGGAAGCAGTAAAGTGGAGAACGGAATCACAGCATTACAAAACGGAGCACTCCGATTAAAAGACGGTACCGTAACCTTCAACGAAGACGGAGTTAAGAAACTGCAGGAAACGACAGATGAACTTCTTGGAAGCGTTCTGGACAGAGTTGATGCTCTGACTTCCGATGCATGCAGCTATGATTCCTATGCCGGAAAATCCAAAGATATGGATGGAAGTGTTAAATTTGTTATCGAAACAGAGGGACTTGAGAAATAACCTTAGCTTTCTCTTAGTTTTACCGCAGACGCCGCTTGTCGGCGTCTGTTTTCATCTATGGCAGCATAGTGCTTTTTCGTTGTATTGACGTCTTTGTGTCCCAGAACGTCTGCCACAAGATAAATATCTCCGGTTTCTTTATATAAGGACGTACCGTATGTGCTTCGAAGCTTATGAGGTGTAATTTTCTTATTAGGGGCCACTTGACGGGCATATTTCTTTACCATATTTTCCATTGCCTGAATTCCCATCCGCTTTTTCTGCGTGGATAAAAACAGAGCATTTTCGTAACCGGAGAGGGGAGTGATCGCTTTTCTGTCTCCTTCTATATAGTTTAGAAGGGCATCGGCAACTTCGTCTCCGAAATATACAACCATCTGGTTTCCACCTTTTCTGGTAACAGTAATTCCGTTGTTTTTAAAATCTACGTCATTGACATCCAGACCGACACATTCAGACACACGGATTCCGGTACCTAAAAGTAAAGTTAAGATTGCCAGATCGCGGTCTTTCGTTTTTAAATAATAGTTGAGCGCCTGACCAGTTAATTCGCTTCCCGCAGACTCTACAAAATCCAATAATAAAGCGACTTCATCGGCATCCAGACGTACAATGGCTTTTTCATGAAGTTTCGGCATATCTACGAGCAGTGTCGGGTTGCTTTCGATAACCTGATGCTTAAAATAATATTGATAGAAACTTCTAAGAGCAGACATTTTTCGTGCCAGACCTTTTTCACTGTTGGTGATCCTTTCACCTTCACGATCGTAGACTTTCAGATATTCCATATATTCCTCAATATCCACAGGCTCTAGACGTTCCAGATCGCCCGGAGTAAACTGATCTATTGTATAGTTTTTGTAAACAGGATTATTCTCCATTAAGAAATGAAAAAATACGCGAATATCATATGCATAATTGATTCTTGTACGTGCAGATGAACGTGGTTCAATAGCCCGAAAATAATCTTTGGCAAATGGTGGCAATGTTTTTAAAACCTCACGCAGACGTAAGGTATTGTCAATCTGTTTCTGTTCATGATATGTCTTTGTATCAGCCATAATAAATCCCCTTATATACTTATATTTATATATTTAACAGTATAGCACGTTTCACATTCTACGTCTATATCTTTTGGAAAAATCAGTATTTGTCGTATAGATGTATCGAGAATGTGATAAAGTAATTCGTACATCAATAGTGTTTCTTAATAGAACCACTCCAGCTTTTTGTAATAAAAAGGCAACGCACAGGGGTTGCAGTCAAATATGTTCGATGCTCTCTGTTCATTGCCATGGGTGAGTATAATATATATAAGATAGGATTATCCTTATATATCAGTATTTATAAAAAAGTATATAAAGTTTCATAATATATAAAATATATAAAACTTCGTAATTTATAAAATTTCGTAGTACGGAATGGTAAGATATTGTCCTTCATGAATATCGTCTTCCAACAATCCGTTAATTTCCTTGATCTCCTGTAAATATTCCTTTGTAGAAGAATATCCATCTGTCCGGTACTTTCCGGCAATGTCCCATAAAGTATCACCATATACAATTTGAATGCTTTTATAACGCTTTTGCAGAGAAGCATCTTCTGTGTTCGACTTTGTTACACAGATACCTGCATGATTATCTTGTGCAGATACAGAATCATCTCCAAACAAAATACCAGCTCCTACAGCAAATATAAGAACAGATAATACAATGGAAATCTTTCTCATATATGCTTGCCTTCTCCTTTTACTGATTGCATATAATTTGTGTGTATTCTGTGTATTCATGAAAACTCCCCCTCCATTAAAACGTTTTAAACGTTGTTTTTTATCTGTTCTTTATAAGGGCAAACATATAATTTGTCCGAATATCTGTTCCGAACTTTTGTTCTAATCAAATTATATATAACAAACAAATGTTTGTCAATAGTTTCGATTAAAATATTCGAACATATTTTCTAAACATTTGTTTGCTTTTTCCGAAGGGCTGTGTTAATATTAATATATCACTAAGATGAACGACTGTTATTGTTATTAAAGGAGGAAGACGATGGCGCAGGGAAAGATCAGTGCAAAACAATTAGAAATATTAGAATATATTAAATCACAGATTCTGGAGCGTGGATTCCCACCGGCAGTCCGTGACATTTGTGAGGCAGTGCATTTGAAATCAACTTCTTCTGTCCATTCTCATTTAGAGACATTAGAAAAGAACGGATATATCCGACGCGACCCGACAAAACCTCGTGCAATAGAGATCCTGGATGATTCCTTTAACTTTACACGCAGAGAGATGGTAAATGTTCCGATTGTAGGTCGTGTAGCTGCCGGAGAGCCACTGCTTGCCGAGCAGAATATTGAGGAGTACTTTCCTATTCCTATGGAATACATGCCAAATGCTCAGACGTTTCTGTTAAAGGTAAAAGGAGAAAGCATGATCAACGCTGGAATTTTAGACGGTGATTATGTGCTTGTAGAAGAACGTAAGGTTGCACGTAACGGTGAAATGATCGTGGCTCTTGTGGAGGACGGCGCTACTGTAAAAACTTTCTATAAAGAAGAAGGGATTATTCGTTTACAGCCGGAAAACGATACGATGGAGCCAATTATCGTGCCGGATTGTGTCATTCTCGGTAAGGTTATCGGTGTATTCCGTTTCTTCCACTAAGATTACGAAACAGTAAAATCAATATATAAAAAATCTGTCGGACCTGAATTTCCATTCAGCCGACAGATTTTAAAACTTCTATAAAGACTTCTATAAAAGATCGAGACATCGGAAACTACATTGTAATTTCTGTTCCGTCTGCCCATACTCTTTCAAGATTATAAAAAGAGCGTCCTTCTTTATCAAATACATGTACAATGATGTCGCCATAGTCCATAAGGACCCATGCTCCGCCTTTTCCCTCTTGCTGTTTCAGTGCGAATCCTGCTTTATGCATTTTTTCATCCACATGATCTACCAACGCCTGTACCTGGCTGTCACTGTTTCCGGTTGCGATGATAAAACAATCTGCAATTACAGAGATTTGGGAAATATCAATGACTTTGATGTCTTCCCCTTTTTTATCTGCAAGAGCATCGTATGCGACACGTATCATATCCATTCTCTGTTCCATTACGAATCCTCCTGTTTTCCTAACTTTTCTTTATAATATTCATAGGTTTTTTGTGTCATTGGATCAATAGGCAGTTTTTTAGAAGCAAGATATATCAAAGAATCTTTGAGTATTCGGTACAAACATTCATCGATATTATGAAACGCCAGTTTTCTTACTTCTTTCATATTGGGAAGTTCTGCCCTTCCCGGCTCCATATAATCGGCAATGTATATAATTTTTTCGAGAAGTGACATTCCCGGACGTCCGGTTGTGTGAGCAGAAATCGCATGGATAACATCCTCACTCTCCACCTGATACTTTTGTACCGCAAGAAAAGCGCCGAGTTTCGCATGTAACAGTCCCGGATTTGCATATTCTACATCGGAAATGTCCAGATGGTATTGCTTACACTTCTCGATTTTCTGTTCATTTGGAATTCCTTTTGCACAGTCATGAAGCAGTCCGGCAGTCATTGCCTCTCCTACGTCGGCGCCATGGCACATGGCAAGGGATGCGGCTGTATACATCACGCCAAGCGTATGCGCATATCTTTCACTGTCCAACTCTTTTTTCAGTTTTTTTTGTAGCTCCTGAAATTTATGCTCCATATAATCCTTCCTCGATAATATAGTTTTCCACTTTTTTCGGAACAAATCCAGTAATGCTTTTACCGTTTTCAATCCTTCGTCGTAGTTCACTGGACGAAACGTTCATTAATGGACTTGGGAGGATACGTATATCCGCATGATATTTTTTACATATATAATCAATTTGCCGATTCATATCCTCTTCTGTATCTATATCGTCCCGATACGCCGCAAGCAAGACACAATTTGGAAATAAACGCTCCGGATGCACCCAAGTTTCAATTGCAAACAAGGAATCTGCACCGATAATGAAAAAAAATTCATCCTCTGGATATACTTTCTTAAAATGTTTCATTGTCTCCCAGGAGCAGGATACGCCTTCTCTCTTCGCCTCATAATCCTGTACCTTAAACCCCGCCATGTTTTCAATGGCAATGCTTGTCATTTTCAGGCGGTGTTCTGCGTTTGATTCGATACTCGTCTGTTTTTTGTGGGGCGGATTGCCGTTTGGCATAAACCACACTTCGTGAAGTCCGAACTGTTCATAAGCTGTTTTCCCTAACATCAGATGTCCGTTGTGAATGGGATCAAAGGTTCCTCCCATAATACCTATTTTCATAATGAATCCCTCTTATGGAAGTTCGATTTTTTTCTTCTGATCTTTTCCCTCTTTATAGAGGACAATCTTTTTACCGATAACTTGTACTACCTGAGAGCGTGTTCTTTCTGCCAGCACTGTCGCCAGATCCTTCGGATCGTCGGCACAATTTTTTAATACACTGATTTTGATCAACTCTCTGGCATCCAGAGCTTCGGAAATTGCCTTGGTAAGTTCTGGAGTCATACTGTTTTTTCCCACCTGAAAAATAGGTTCTATTTTCATGGCAAGACTTTTTAAATATGCTCTTTGTTTTGTTGTCATAGTTTTCTCCTTTTTCTATCAACTACCCTTTCAGGATCCGGCTGCTTCGCATCCGCTTTGCACTTTCTTTCTGTGCATTATTTATAATAATCAAATTGTAAGCCGTACATTTTGACGGTATCACCTTCTTGTATCCCTTTTGCTTCTAATTCATCCAAAATTCCGGTGTCTTTTAAGAATTTCTGGAAGAAAGCGAAGCCTTTTTCAGAATCAAGATTTGTGTATCCAAGCATTTTCTCGATCTTTGGACCTTCCACCACATACATATCCTCTTCTTTTTCCACGGCATAAGGAAGATCAATATAAAGAAGTTCCTCTTCCGGAAAATATTCCTGCTCAAATACAATCGGTTTGTGGTCTAACTTACTGATTTCTTCAGATACATAATACAAGAGTTCTTTGATCCCTTCACCAGTAACGCCGGAAATCGGAAATACTTTGATCCCTTTTGGCTCAAATTCTGCTTTTAATTTATCTACCGGATTTTCGTCTTCCGCATAAATCAAATCTGTCTTATTAGCGGCAATTACCTGCGGACGTTTTGCAATTTCCGGATTGTACGCTTCCAGTTCGGCGTTGATCTTATGAATGTCATCGATGGGATCTCTGCCCTCACTTCCGGCAGCGTCTACCACATGGATCATCATTTTTGTACGTTCGATATGGCGCAAAAACTCATGTCCGAGTCCTACACCTTCAGATGCCCCTTCAATAAGCCCGGGAATATCTGCGATCACAAAACCATTTGCACCTTCAAGATCTACAACTCCCAGATTCGGATTCAGCGTTGTGAAGTGATAATTGGCGATTTTCGGCTGGGCATTGGTCACGCGGGATAATAACGTAGATTTTCCGACATTCGGAAATCCTACCAGTCCCACATCAGCGATCACTTTCAGTTCAAGACTCACCCAAAGCTCCTGTGAAGGCTGTCCCGGCTGGGCATATTTTGGGATCTGCATAGTGGAAGTTGCGAAATGTTGGTTTCCGAGACCTCCTTTTCCGCCTTTTAACACCACCTGTCTTTGGTTTTCACCGGACATATCCGCAATTACTTTTCCGGATTCAAATTCTTTAATTACAGTTCCTTCCGGTACTTTCAAAACAATATCTTCGGCATCCTTTCCATGACAGCGTCTCTTACCGCCCTGCTCTCCGTCCTTTGCGGCGAATTTCTGGCGATGTCTGTAATCCTGAAGAGTGTTAAGTCCTTTGTCGACCTCAAAAATAACGTCTCCTCCGCGGCCGCCGTCTCCTCCGTCCGGCCCGCCATTTGGAACATAAAGCTCCCGACGGAAGCTCACATGTCCGTCGCCGCCTTTTCCTGACCGGATAAATATCTTTGCTCTGTCTGCGAACATAAAAATACTCCTTTAAATTTTGAAAAAAGAGTGCTGCCTTATAACTGAAATCAGCTACATCGCAACACTCTCTTAGATTCTTGATTACTGAGCAACCGGATAGATAGAAACCTGTTTCTTATCTCTTCCTTTTCTCTCAAATCGAACAACACCGTCAACAAGTGCGAATAATGTATCGTCACCACCGCGTCCGACATTCACGCCCGGATGAATCTTTGTTCCGCGCTGTCTGTAAAGGATGTTGCCGGCTTTTACGAACTGTCCGTCAGCTCTCTTTGCACCAAGTCTCTTGGACTCAGAATCACGACCGTTCTTTGTAGAACCTACTCCTTTTTTATGAGCGAAATACTGAAGGTTTAATTTCATCATGGTTGTTACACCTCCTCGAATGTTAAATCAATATATTTTGCATAGTCTTCCTCATGCGCCATTTCAGACAATCCAAGAACCATGGTTTTCAGCAAAAGGGACGACTCCTTTGACGGCCTGCTTTTGAGTTCATACTGGATAAAGCCTTCCTCTTCGTCAGATACAAGGGAAGCTTCCATATCCGTAAATTTCTCAATGGCATTTACTGTGTTGATGATCAGCGCAGATGCCGCAGCACATACAATATCCTGACCTGCTTGCGCATATCCGGCATGTCCTATTGTCTGAAATCCTATATATTCTTTTTTTTCATTTTCGTAAATGGTTACATGAAACATGGATATTCTCCAAAATAATTAAGCGTTGATTTTTTCAATCTTAACTGCTGTGTACTGCTGTCTGTGACCATTTTTCTTATGGTAACCTGTTTTTCTTTTGTATTTGTAAACGATAACTTTTTTTGCTTTACCGTTCTCAACTACAGAAGCTTCTACTGTTGCACCTGCAACTGTCGGATTACCGATTTTTAATCCATTGTCACTTACTGCAAGCACCTGGTCAAATGTAAAAGTCTCTCCGGCCTCTACACCAAGTTTTTCTACTCTAATGATATCGCCTTCGGCTACTTTGTACTGTTTACCACCTGTTGCTATAATTGCGTACATATGGCACCTCCTATTATCATTACTCGCCAACTACGGTGTCTGTCCTATATACGGGCAGAACTTTAACCTCATTGTGCGGCATACTCATATATATTAGCATAAGATGTATATAAAAGCAAGAGTTTTTTACCATTTATATTTTTTGTTTCCTTTATTGGAAATTTTGGAAATAGATGCTTTTTTTGCATTCAAAGCCTTTGATTTTCCCTTTTTACAATATAATTTATTTTTCGCAATAGACACCTTCCCATACTTAGAACTTGTGTGAGAAAATACCTGTAATGCCTGTCTGCCGCCTTTAATAGTATTATTGCTGATTGTTATCTTTGCTTTTTTGATTGATTTCGGAGCTTTCCCAAACATAGCGACATGTAAACCTATAGAATACGCACTTCCGGTACGCTTTCCTTTGGAATATATTTTATTGTTTTTTACACTTGCACTTGTAGTATTGAAAAGCGCTACTGCCTCGCTGGTCACGCCTGTGATCGTATTGCCTATGATCGTAATGTTCTTATGAAATTTATTTTTATACTTAGGCTCTGTAGATGCGTAGTTTGCACAAACACCTCTCGCACCCTTAATGGTATTGTTGATGACCTTGATATTATTACAGGTTTGTCCTTTTACATACTTAGAGCCATAGGAAACAATGCCCGGCGCAGTTTTCGGTGTGGCAATATCAATCTGAACCTGCTCTTCCAGACACGTTTTTCCTGCACTGCCAAGAGCTTTGATATTGCAATTCTTTACTGTAGCATTTTTGCAAGCGATCAACTCAATAGAGTGACCTTTGTAATTGCATGTAATCTTACAGCCGTCAAACACAATGTTCTGTCCGTGGGCAAATTTGAACATGGTTCCTTTTAAGCCTTTGCTTGTAGAATGCTTCCATGTTCCGCCGTTAATTGTGACATTTTTTACGGAATTATAATTCAGCGCATCCACATCGTTTGCCATCATACCTTTTTTGGAGTCGGTCTGGATGATCGTTGCACCTTTTGCGTTGATGGTCGTGTTATTTCCGACTTTGATCGCAAAATTGATTTTTACCGTTGAACCGGATGGGATCACAATTGTTTTTTTCTGATTCCCTTCGCAAAGCTGAGTTAAAGCCAAGGCGTTCAGTTTCTCATAAGAATATCCTTTATAATCCTTGGTTGCCGGCTTAAACACAATTTGACCGGATTCATTATAAACGCCGATGACCCGGTCTTTTGCTCCGATTATCTTCTTTCCGCCTTCGGCACAGAAACCTGTGATGGAAGAAAGTGCAAAGCCTAATGTAAGTATTGCTATGAGTACCATGATTTTTTTGCATAAGTTTTTCTTCATAACTTTTTCTCCTCTGCAAATGATTTGTTTTTATTTTATTGTACTTTCATTTGCCTTACTTTGCAACCGAAAATTATAATTTTTAATGGTTTAATTTTTGAAATACTTACTGAAATAATTCTTTTAATACAAGTTTTCCAAACCGTTTTCTCTAAATCTAGCGGACTTTTCGTCACTCCATTTACTATAGTACGTCTGTCCATGCAAATTCAAATATGCTCGGACGCGAATTTTTAAATCTATATAAATACCGGAACAACTGAAAGAATAATATTCATCCTTCACTTCTGTTTTTTCTTGATACCAATTGTCCTCCCCATATTCTCGATTTGAAAATTCCACCTCATATCCATCTGCTTCTGATACACTGCTCCAAGTTATTGCTTGAGTTCTAACATCAGAATTTATATACTCATCACTTTCTATGTACCAGTCATTCACAATCGGTGTTTCAAGTTCTGGTTTAGATGTGTCTATTTCATCTTTGGTATTTTCTTTAAAATCTGCATTGTCGTTTATATAGGGTTCGAGATTTAAATTCGGTTCATAAACAAATACTTCTGACTTTATGTTAAAATCCGTATAATCATCACATTGAATGGAAATTTTTATCTTATTTTTACTTCTTGGAATAAGTTTTATTTTGTAGATATTTTCGCTTCTTCCACCTGTTACTGAGTATACGGAAGTTTCTTCTTGAATTTTAAAGTAAAAATCCTCATAGGATGAACTGGTTCCGGTTTCATTCCATATTCCTAAATATGCTTTACCGTTTTTACCCATAATAAAACCATATAATAATCTTTTGTTTTCATCAAAATATACATATGTTTTTTCTAATATATTTTTAAAATTGATATTATCTTTAGAATGGTTCCCAGGCTTTTGTGGTGTGAATCCTTTTTGTTGTACATATTTGTTTAGATCAGGAACTCCATAGCCGTAATACTTGTCCCATCCTTTACTGCCAATATCTTTACACATATACAAAATGCTTTTCTCTATTGTTTTCGGTGTGCGTTTAGGATTTTCTAAAAGCATCATTGCTACAATCGCTGAAATATGAGGTGTTGCCATAGACGTTCCAGATAACTCTTTTTCAGTTCCACCTAATCTGATTTCCCCAATATATCTTGGAACACAACTTCGTACACTTACTCCCGGTGCGGCTATATCAATACTATTTCCATAATTTGAAAAGTCCGCCTTTTTTAATTGGGAGTCGATAGCCGAAACAACAATACATTTTTTTAAACGTGCAGGAGAACACGATTTAGTATTTATGTTATAATTGCCTGCACATACTACAACGATTGCACCTTTTTGAATGGCATAATCAATTGCCCTATCACACGTTTCACTGGCATTTCCTTGGATACTAAGATTGACCACCTCTGCTCCACGATTTGCTGCATATCTAATTCCAAGGCTTATAATCGACCAAGGTGCACTGCCATTAGAATCAAGAACTCTAACAGGAAGTACATTAACAGACAATCCGGGAGTACAGTCAACGATCGTTCCTGCGACATGTGTTCCATGATACTGTTTATCATCTGGATTTTTATCACCATCTACAAAATCATATCCTCCTTCCAGTATTCTATTCTTTAAAAATTTATGTTTGTACACACCTGTATCTACAACTGCTACAGTAACACTATCATTAGTAAGCGTTTTAACATACTCAGCATATGTATCGGCTCCAATTGTTGAAACTCCCCATGACATATGTTTTTTATCATTCATATTATTGTTATTAATATCATTAGTTTTGGCATATGTATCAGGTTCACAATAATCTATTTTTTTTGATTTTATAATCTCTGTATATGCATTTTGGGCTTTTTCCTCTGAATTAAATTGCATAATATTTAAACCATTTGGACCACAAATTACTGCTTCTGCACCATATTGGGATAAATCTAATGTTTTTCCTTTTTTAATCTGTACTATTAATCGTTTGGAATAGTATTCATTTTTAAATGCTTCTTGAGATAGAGATTCGCCATCATACGATTTAACCAGTTCAGATACAGATATTGAAAAATCGTCAAACGAATCTTGGTTCTGAACCAACACACCCCTGATATTTTTCCCTTAATTCTTTCTTGTTATTTTTAAGATGATTTGTAACACCGTATACTAAAAACAATACAAACCCTATTATAATAAATCCTGCTAAAAGCCTTTTTAACCTAGGAGTGTGTTTTGGACATTTAGGTGAGTTCTGAAATTCTTTATTGTTCTTTGAAATAGAAGAACCGCATTTCCCGCAAAAAGACGCTTCTTGCGGAAGATGTGCACCGCAGCGTGGACACTGTTTTCCTTTCATTTTTGTCACCTCTTGATCTAATGTTTTAAAATATTCTATTTATCAATTGTTCAAAAGGAAAATGCCCTGTGAGCTTAAACAATGTAACTGAAATTATAATTAATACTAAAATTCTTAGAACAATTAAAACGAATATTAAAGTTAACAATCTTTTTGCTGTAAATTCACTTTCAAAATATAAGGCAATTTTTTGAATCGTTTATATTCTCCCCCTGTTATCTATAATATAATTTCACCGCAGTGAATACAGAAATCATATTGCATGCCCACACTTTTTCCGCATTTCGGACAAATTCTCTCTCTTATATTCTGCGTATGTGATCTTTCGTTGGTTTCATTATCTGAAGAATTTTTTTCCAGTTTTGCTCCGCACAAGTTGCAAAAATTCGAATTTGCAGGTACTTGACCGCAACATATAGGGCAAAACAATACGTTTTTTAATTCTTCTAACCGGTCATTTAATGTAGCCAGCTTATCTTGTAGTCTTGTTATTCTTTCTATATACTGAATATCTTCACCTGTTGCTGCATCTTGATATTTTTCAAGAAAAATTTCACCTAATTTACAATAGCAATTTTCTATTGCTGATTTTAATTTATGTTTTTCCATTTCCAATTCTTCACGCAAATTCATTCTATTTTCTTCAAAATTCATTTTTATAACCACCTCTTTTATTATATATTAGCCGAATTTGTAATAATCATCGATTCTTTTTCCCATAACAGAAGTGTTATACATTGTAACCGAATTACACCATGCACTGATTTTCGTATTATGTTCTATCTGCTTTGTATTTGTCTCAATTTGTTTCATACTACTGTAAAGACTTTCTACTGTAGCATTAATATTACGGATTTCCTGACAAATCACTTTCTGGTTCTGAAGAATACGATCTAATTTATTACTAATAATTTGAAATTTCAATTCTTCTTCATACAGGTTATATGCTCCTTTGTCTCCGGGAGATGCCTCCAAAGAATGTGTCCTTCCCGTTCCTAAATATTCCAGAAACATAGCGCAGGGAACAAAATCACGATACTTAGGATGCACAATTCCTAGTGTGTATAATTTTTGTAAAGTTTCGTCACATTGTACATATACTGCTTTTAGCTTCGGCTTTTCTTGCTGTATGAGTGCAAGTTGTGTTGTACTGCGCTGCACTGTTGAAATAGCATATTGTTTATTATCTTCATAAGTATTTTCTTGTGCCTGTTTTGCCTCCATTACTTTCCATACTACATAACCAATATAAAAAACATAAAATAATATTATAAAGATGCTTAAAACGGCATCTCCCATAACAGCATTTTCAGAAACTACTTCTAATGGCATTATCATTAGACCTAATACCGTTCCCCATACCCAATAACGTATTAAAAGTTTTTTCCACCCAATTTGCAGTTTGGGTTTTACAGCAGTTGCCCCCAGTCCGGCTTTACAATTTTTCTCATCTACGAGCATTCGATTGTACATATTACCGGCAGTTCTTTTCCTTGATTCCAATGTCACAATATCTTTCAGATAATCCATTGTCATTTGCTTATCCATATTTTGCACACCTCTTGCTTAAAATTCATCACGACCTATTATCCACGAATTTTTTAATTGTTCTTCTTTTCTCTGCCTTTCCATTTTCCGGCAAAGATTCTCCCACATAGGTGCTTCTGCACGCTTTTTTTCGTATTTTATAAATCTTCTATATACAAAATCCAAGAACAACTAATATTTCCATACATGTTCCCCCCTTCATATTTTTATAAAATCTTACATATTCTATTTTAGAGTTTATGACTCTAAATATCAATAGAGTTTATAGCTCTACAATAAAATGTAAACAAAAACATCAAGGAGTATTACATTGATATGGGGTATCAACAGCGCATAAGAGATTTACGCGAAGATCATGACTATACACAGGCATATATCGCCAGTTTAATTCATGTGGGACAGCGCACATATGCTGACTATGAACTTGGTAAAACAAGAATTCCGGTAGAATCTTTGATAAAACTTGCTAAGTTTTATAACGTGGACATGAATTATGTTTGTGGACTAACGAACCACAAACACGAATTTCCGACATAATGTCATAAATAAAAAGACTATGATAACAATCGTACAACTTGTTTTCATAGTCTTTTACTTTATATTTTTTTTAAATCAAATCCCCAGCAGTTCTTTCGCCGTCCCGGAGAAGATCTGCTCCCGTTCCTCTTCCGTCAGCGCAATCTCATGCATTCTTTGCACAAACTCTTTCTGTCCCCGCCACGGAGAATCTGTGGCGAATAACACTTTATCCGCGCCGTGTTTTCTTACCATACGAAGGAACTGCTCTTCCTTCATGGTATCCAAAACTACCGCGGTATCCAGATAGACATTTCTTCCGATTAGGCACTCTTCTACTTCTTCCCACATCTCGTTACCACCAAAATGCGCCAGTACTAATTTTGTAGGTTGTACTTCATCCAGCATCTCTTCTGCTATCTTCGGCGTACAGTGTACGTCGTCCGGGCATTTCGGGTCAACGCCTGCATGAACCGTTACGATCAGATCCAGTTCTGAAGCCTTCTCTACAATTCGTTTGTACCGAATATCGTTAAAATACGTATCCTGATAGTCCGGGTGAAGTTTGATGCCTTTAAAACCCAGATTTTTGATCTGGTTAAGCTCCTCTTTTACATGGGCAGACGCCGGGTGCACTCCGGCAAAGGAGAGGAGCTCTCCTTCTTGGAATTTTTCGGCAAACTTTGTGATGGACGCAAACTGCGATGGATTTGTCACCACAGGAAGAACTACGCTTATGTCAATGCCGGCTTCTCTCGTGGAGGCAAGAAGCCCTTCGGAAGTTCCGTTCGTATGCGGAGGAGTCTGACATTTCTCCGCCAGAAACCGAATGGTGTTTTCTGCAATTTTATCCGGAAACATATGCGTATGAAAATCAATGATCATTTTGAGCACACTCCTTTAGCTTATTATGTAAATATCCGATAATATCACGTCTCGTAATAATGCCGATAAAATGCTGTCGGTCATCTACCACCGGCACATAGTTTTGTTCCATGGAGCGTTCGATCAAGTCTTCCATTTTGGACTCCGCCGTAACGCTCAAATAATCCAGACGGCGGTCAATCTTCATAATACTTATATTTTCCGCTTCTTTTATATTTAACAGCTTCATTTTCTTAGTTGCCCACAGAAGATCTCCCTCTGTAATAGAGCCCACGTATTTTCCTTCTTTATTCAAGATCGGAACACAAGTATACCTGTGGTACTCCATAATTTCCAACGCCTGTCTGAGCGTATGATAATCGTAAATATATGCAAGCTCGCTCTTTGGCTTTAGAAAAAACATAATATTCATATTTAAACTCTCCTCGTATCAAATCTGTGTTGTCACAAAAATGTCGTAAATCGCTTTTACCGCAGCCTCAAAATCATGATTTCGCACACCGATGATGATATTCAGCTCACTGGAACCCTGATCGATCATTTTCACATTCACACTTGCGTGGGCAAGCGCTGAAAATATACGTCCCGATGTTCCTCTGGTAGCTTTCATGCCTCTTCCCACCACGGCGATCAGCGCAAGATCGGACTCCAGCTCCAGATAATCCGGCTCTACGGCGCGGTGAATGCCGGCGATCACCTGCTGTTCTTTTTCCGCAAACTCATCCTGATGTACGAAAATCGTCATGGTATCGATACCGGACGGCATATGTTCAATGGAAATGTCGTTTTTCTCAAATACTTCCAACGTCCTGCGACAGAAACCGATCTGCCCGTTCATCATAGCTTTTTCAACGGTGACAGAAGCAAAATCCTTCTTTCCCGCAATTCCCGTGATGACAAATCTCGGCTTTTGACAGGTTGCTTCCACGATCAACGTTCCCTTATCTTCCGGTGCGTTGGTATTTCGGATATTGATGGGAATCCCTTCTTTGCGCACCGGGAAAATAGCGTCCTCGTGAAGGACCGTTGCGCCCATATAAGAAAGCTCCCGAAGCTCCCGGTAGGTGATCACATCGATGGGTTTCGGATTTGTGATCACCCTCGGATCGGCGATCAGAAATCCCGACACATCTGTCCAGTTCTCATACATATCCGCATGTACCGCTTTCGCTACAATGGAGCCGGTAATATCAGAACCTCCTCTGGAAAATGTCTTGATCTTCCCGTTTGGTCTGCTTCCGTAGAATCCGGGTATCACAGCCCGGTCAATTTTGGAAAGCCTGTCGGCAACCGCCTCGTTTGTTTTCTTATCGTCAAAATTGCCTGCCTCATCAAAGAAGATCACTTCCGCAGCATCAATAAATGCAATTCCGAGATACGCCGCCATGATCTTTCCGTTTAAATATTCTCCTCTGGAAGCCGCATAATCTCTGCCGATCTTCTTCGTAAAGTTTTCGCGGATGGTCTTAAAATCTTCTTCTAGGGACAGCTCCAGAGAAAGCCCCCGGATAATCTCGTTGTAACGTTCTTTTATCTGATTTAGTAAGGATTCAAAATTCTCCTGGTGTTCATCGTGTTCATCATCACGGTCATCGTTTGCCAAAATTGCCTGCCCGTAACAACTGTATAATAAATCTGTAACTTTCGTGTCTTTTGACGTTCGCTTTCCGGGGGCAGACGGAATCACATACCGTCTTGTCTCGTCTTTCCGTATAATACTGCCCACCTTTTGAAACTGTTCTGCACTTGCCAGTGAGCTTCCGCCAAATTTCACAACCTTTATCATCTTTTGTCGCCTCCATTGCTGTTGTTTGTTCCAGAGCGCACTCTGTAAAAACCATTGTACTCTATTTTTTTAACATGTGCAACGGAATATCTGTAGTAAATACAATTCCCTTTATGCCTGCTTTTTTCGCCGCCTCTATATTTTCTTCTTTGTCGTCAAAGAAAACGGCTCTTTCCGGGTCGATCCGGTATCGATCAAGAAGAAGCTTATAGATTTCAGCCTGAGGCTTCATACATTTTTCTTTCCATGAAAATATTCCGCCGTCCAAATCTTCGATAAATGAAAGCTGCTCTTTGGATTGGCGGTACATTTCTTCGGAATAATTGGACAAATAATATCTCTTTATCCCTTTTTCTTTGAAATAAGCAAGCCATTCTTCTGTTATTTGATAAGGTACGATGGCAGCGCCGAACTTTTCAAAAGTCCTGCGGATTTCCTTTTCGTATGCAGGGTCATTTTCGATAAATGCCTGTAACCATTCTTCTGTCGTGTAAAGTCCCGAATCTCCTTTATCCCAGTCATCACTTAAAAATACAGCGTTTGCCACATGCTCATAAGTTTCGTCATCAAACCCCAGGGATTTCAAATATCCCATCCAGTCAAAATGAATCAATACATTCCCAATATCGAAAATGGCTGTATCTATATTTTGCAGGGGATCTACAATCGGAACCCCCAAGCTCTCCAGAGACACAAATTCTGCCATGTCCTGCCCTTTTCTGTAGTCTGGATTTTTAGCGTACACTTCCAGTCTGTGATAATGCACCGGACAGTCTTTCGCAGAAATTCCCATAAATTTGAAGAAAGCATCCATAACCAGATCCGGTTTTAAATTTTCTTCGCTTCCGGCAGCCAGAAACAGATGAAATTTTCCCGTCTCCGTATCTGCTTTCATCTGATAGATCAACGGTTTAATATCTATTTCACGCACTTGCTTTTTGGATTTTTTCAGCACTGTAATTTTATCCTGTGCCAAGAAATCCGCCACCGCTTTTTCACAGTCCACGTCTGGCCCGAACGCCTCTTCCATACGCACAATATCGTAGGCAGACTTTGCAGATTTCAGAAAATCCACCTCATATTCTGCCGCCGCAACAATCGTCATCCCACAGGACTTCTTATCCTCCGGGATCTGAACAAAGCTTACAATATCGATTCCTTCTACCATCACGGCGTTTAACTGTTTCACCGCCGTTTCCGAAGAAATCGGTTCTTTCAGCTCAATATCCAGATATTCACCGTCACTGGTCACGCCGACTCCAAGGGGCTGGGCAAAGGACATGATCATATGGGGGCTATAGCCGCCGGTAAAAGCAATGGGGATTTCTGCCCGACGCATTGCTTTTTGAAAATAGCGCATAACGTCCAAGTGCCCGATGAAACGCAGGACACCATATTTTCGGAATTTAATTCTTGCCTTCAATACAGACACCTCCTCCAAACACATTTGCACCGCAGGCAGAACATTTCTGTCGGCAGTTAGGCGTAACTTCTGCGTTCATGGCACGATCCCACTCTCTTCGCAAAAATGCTTTTGTCACGCCAATATCGATAAAGTCCCAAGGGAATAATTCTTCTTCCCCACGTTCTCTCTCATTGTAAAATGCAAGGGAAAGCCCACATTTTTCAAAAGCGGAGAGCCATTTTTCGTATTGGAACTGCTCGCTCCATGCGTCGTAAATACAACCCATAGCATAGGCTTCTTCAATAACTTTCCCAATCTTGCGGTCACCTCTGGCAAAAACTCCCTCCAATACCGTCACTTCTGCATCATGCCAATTATATTTCAGGCTTTTTTTATTCAGCTGTTCCTGAAAGGCATGTTTCACCGTAGCCGCCCGGGCGATATATTCTTCGTTGGTGTACATTTTTGCCCATTGGAACGGCGTGAACGGTTTCGGAATAAAGAAGGAGGTACTGGTAGTGATCTGACATTTCCCGTTTCTTCTGTCTTTTGGAATCTCGTAGTATCTTCTGGCAATCTTATCTGCAAGCTCGGGAATTGCCCGCATATCTTCTTCCGTCTCCGTAGGAAGTCCTAACATAAAGTACAGTTTCACTTTATTCCAGCCGCCTTCAAATGCCTGACCTGCACCGGATAAAATATCTTCCTCCGTAAGTCCTTTGTTGATCACGTTTCGCATCCGCTGGGAACCTGCCTCCGGCGCAAAGGTCAGACTGCTCTTTTTTATGTCCTGCACCTTCTCCATAACATCCAGTGAAAATGCATCAATCCGAAGAGACGGCAGAGAAATATTAATTCCTTTTCCGTAAAATTCTTCGATCAAAAATGTAACCAGCTCTTTCAATTCGCTGTAGTCACTGGAACTTAGCGAACTCAGAGAGATTTCCTCATGTCCTGTATTTTTTAACATTTCGTAAGCATAGTGTTTCAGTCTTTCCACGTCGCGCTCTCTGGTCGGACGGTAGAGCATTCCTGCCTGACAGAAACGACAGCCCCGGATACAGCCGCGCATGATCTCCAGCACACAGCGGTCCTGCGTTACTTTAATAAACGGCACTACAGGAGCTTCCGGGTAGCAAGTATCGGTCACATCCAACACCATCTGCTTTTTGATCTTCTCAGGCACAGAGTCGCAGACCGGCTGAAAAGAAGCCAGTGTACCGTCCGCGTGATAAGTCGCCTCATAGAGAGAAGGAACGTAAATTCCCTCTATCTGTGCCGCTTTCCGTAAGTAGTCCTGTCTGGAACCACCATTTCCTTTGTTCTCTTTATAGGTGTTCAGAAGCTGGTCGTAAACAGTCTCGCCCTCTCCGATATAGAATAGATCGAAAAACTCTGCCAGTGGCTCCGGGTTATAAGTACAAGGTCCTCCGCCGATTACGATCGGATGCTCCTCGGTACGTTCGGCTGCATGCAGCGGAATCTGACTAAGCTCCAGTACCTGCAAAATATTGGTATAGCACATCTCATATTGGATGGTGATACCAAGAAAATCAAAGTCCTTCACCGGCTCCTGGGATTCCAGAGCAAACAGCGGAATCTTTTCCTCCCGCATAATTTTATCCAAATCTAGCCAAGGCGAATAGACTCTCTCGCACCATACATCCTCTCTTCGATTAAACATGTCGTAGAGAATCTGAATGCCAAGGTGGGACATTCCGATTTCATACACATCCGGAAAGCACATGGCGAACCTAATATCCACTTTTCCCGGGTCTTTCATGACACTATTGACTTCACCCCCGATATACCGGGCGGGCTTCTCGATTTTTAGTAATATTTCATCATTTAATGCAAGTTTTCTCATATATTTCCTTTCTGTTTTTGTATATATTTCACAAATTCTTTCGAACCTGTTTTTGACTTTTCAAGGTGAAAAATCGATGATGTGATTGAATTCATCCAATCTACATCATTATATACATTTTAGGGAAGAACTTCAAGCAAATATCTTTCGTCAAGCGGAATCAATTGTGCGGCGTTATTCTTAGGCAAAACCTCTAGAGCAAAGGCTATTTTCAGACAAACAAAAAACACGAAAGCAAAATCTATGCAGATCCTTACTCTCGTGTTTTAACCTTTCTTTTTGGCAGATTACAATGATGATGTCATTTAACAGATAATATTCCTACTTAATCAACTGCTACTTTTTTCCATTATCACCGGATTGTTTTTAACGTATCATGAATCTGCCAGCTTTACTTTACATCGCTTCCTATAACACGCAATCCCATATTTCAAAATTTTATCCACTCCGTTTTCCCGAAGTCCCTCGTCATATTTCTTTTCCTTTATCTGTTTCACAGCCCTTTCACAAGCCTGATCAAGAGTTTCATCGTCTGCATATTTCACTTCGATCAAAATTGCCGTTTCACCGTTCTCCGTTTCTATCAGAATGTCACTGTAGCCTTCTCCGCTTTTCTGATTGGACGATACGTACCATTCTTCCTTCACACCCAGAATACCAAGCAGAATACCATGATAAAAATTCTCTTTCCTTGCTTTTCTTACATAAGTGTCCCGGATACTGATAGTTTTTTTTAGGTAACTTTCAAAAATCTCCTCTACCTTCGTTTCCTCACCGTTTTTCAAGGCATCACAGCACCGGCTTAACATATCACCGTCTTTTTTCACACGCTCTTTAAAGTATTCCATAATCTGTGTCTGAAAAATATCCCGGATTTCCAGATTCGGTATCGCAAGTTTATACCGTTTTGCATCAACCCTTCCACGCTGTGTTAAATATCCCGTCATAAACAACAGGCTCCAGACGTTCTCTAAGGACTGATACATTTCCGGATAGACAAGCTCCTGATGAATCTCTTTTATGATTTCCTCTCCGGCAAGCAGAGTTTCAATCTCACGCTTGGTTTTTAAATTACCGGACATTTGAATGAATTTCCTGACAGCATCATTACTGCTGGTATTGATCCAATAATTTTCCGGAAAAGAATCCCCATGGTCTTTTAATTTATCACAGTAATTCAATACATCCCATGGGCAGTACACTTCTACAGAGCCAAACTGATACCCGTCATACCAGTTCTTTACTTCTTCATAATGATCCTCGATTTCATAATACTTCAGCATTTCTCTTACTTCAGTATCTGTAAAACCGAAATATTCATCATACCGTTCATCTGTAATGGACAATACTTTCAGGTTATTAAGCCCCGTAAAGATACTTTCTTTTGAAATACGCATGCATCCTGTCATCACTGCAAATTTCAAGCTGTCATTCGTTTTCAATGCCTGTTCCAATAAACTACGGATTAAAAAGATCATCTGATCATAATACCCGTTTTCAAATGCTTTTGCTAATGGAACATCATACTCATCAATCAAAAGAACTACTTTTGTTCCATAATGTTTCTCCAATAATTCCGATAAAGTTTTCAATCCGCTGCAAAATACAGCTTTACTCATTCCGCTATCTAAAAGTTTCTTATATTCTGACTTATCAAAATCACTTAGATTCCCACTTTCCAAAAGAAACTGCATTTTACCTGCTACATTCTTCATAATCTGAACCGCAAAATCAAATGCATCCTCATAAGCGGCCGCATTGATTCCTTTCAGGGAAATTGAAATAACCGGATATTTCCCCATATACTCTTCACACAGCTTTGTATCTTTTGAAATTTCCAATCCATCAAAAATACTCTGATCCCGCTCTATGGAAAAAAAGTGCTTTAACATACTCATATTTAAAGTTTTTCCAAAGCGCCTTGGTCTGGTAAAGAGATTTACCATTCCACCGTTACGGAGCAGTTCTGAAATCAGCCCTGTCTTATCCACATAATAATAGTTGTCATTAATAATCTGCTCAAAATTTTCCACTCCTACCGGAAGGCGTTTCTTTTCTTCACCCATATGATCCACACCCCTTTTCTATTGGCTATACCTCCCTTTCTTCTACCGCTTCTTCAACAGCTTAGAAATCGTCTTATGAAGCAAGCCTGCATCCAAAGGTTTGGCAACATGCTCGTTCATTCCCGACTCTAAAGCTGCCTGTATATCTTCGGCAAATGCATTTGCGGTCATTGCCAGGATCGTAATTTCTTTCGCATCCGGACGTGAAAGGCTTCGGATTGCTTTGGTTGCCTCGTAACCGTTCATCACAGGCATCTGAACATCCATAAAAATCATGTCATAAGTGCCAGGTTTTGCACGTTTAAACTCCTCTACAGCCTGAAGCCCGTCTCTTTTCACCGTAAATTCGGCGCCCCACATCTGTAATAATTCTCCTAAGATCTCAGAATTGATCTCATTATCCTCTACGATCAGGAAATGGCAACCTTTCAGATTCTGCGCTGTCTCCTCCGTTTCTTTCGGTATAGCTTCTGACTCTGCGGTACGCTTATCCGCCTTCCTGAATTCCAGCTCTATGTAAAAAGTAGTTCCCTCTTTTTGCTTGCTTTCTACACGAAGCTGACCATCCATCAAGTTGATCAATCCTTTTGTAATACTCAATCCAAGTCCGGTTCCTTCAACTTTGGCTACCTTTTTATCACGCACGAAAGGTTCGAACAAATTCTCCATAAATGCTTCGCTCATTCCGATTCCTGTATCCTGAACAACGAAACGGTAACGGATCTTCTCAGCTTCTGACGTTGGAATTTCCTCCGCTCGAAACCATACGTTTCCACCCTCCATCGTGAATTTAAATGCATTACTCAAAAGATTGATAAAAATCTGCTTCAATCTCAGAGCATCTCCTATAAAATACGGATGTTGAATGTTTTTTATCTCCATTTGGAAATTAATCCCTGTGTATTGTGCATGCGGAGACATGATCGATGACAGGTGATTCAAAAGCTCTTCCAGACAAATACAGGATTCATCCAGCTTCATACGGGCATAGTCAAGCTGAGTCATGTCCAAAATATCGTTAATAAGGCTGAGGAGATGATGGGAAGAAACGGAAATTTTTTTCAAATAATCCCGCACTTTTTCTTGGTTATCCATATTTTTCAACGCCAGCGTTGTCATTCCCATGATGGCATTCATCGGAGTCCGTATGTCGTGGCTCATAGAGGACAGGAAATCACTTTTCGCACGATTTGCCTCCTTAGCCTCAGACAAAGCTTTCTCTAATCTCTCCTTTTCTTTTCTTTCAGCCGCAAGCATCGCCGTAATATCTGAACGCACCATACAAATACGTTTCAGTCGAAAATCAATGGCTGTAAGCACCATATTTTTTGTGGTTGTCATCCCATTCTGATTTTTGCAGGAATAAGGAGCTTCTCTGTTCCAAACGTTGTAAAATATGTTCCGGATTTATCATGTCCCAGAAACGTTCCCGATCCTCCGGCATCACATTTCCCCTGACATATTGCAATCTAGCTAAAAAATCGCCCTCCATTTCTCTATTATCCCAATCTTTTCCGCTTATGATCTTGTACGTATTATGGTTCAAATCCACATCAACTACCAGATCATAATTGACAGATGACATCCGCGAAAAAATCTTGTCCTGGATCATCTTCTCCGTGATGTCCGTGACAGTTAAGATCCCTGTAAGATCTCCGGTATCCGGCGCCGGAACCAGATTCACTAGAAACTGTACATATTTTCCTTCTTTGCTATTCGGAAGTTCGATGTAACAGGGCATAAGAACCTCCGTCACTCCGTTCTGATATGCGATCCGTGACGGTTCATTTAAGTATTTACTGTAAAATAATTCCCGTTCCTCTTTGTCCGTTATCAAAGTGCCGACTCCTGTGAAGAAATCTTCTCTTTCACTGCCAAACTTCTCTAACAATTCAGAATCTGTATAGTCAACCATTTCCAGAATTTTATTTTGCGTGATATTACAATGACCAAGTAATAATATATCGTCATCATTCAGAAGATAGTGCTGCAAAATCTGTTCTCTGTACTGCTTGCGCAATCTCTCCTGCTGTTTTTTTCTTCCGTGATGTCATAGTAATTGATAAAAATATAATCGTCTTTTCCCTCATTTTGGATCAAAGAGTATTTAGAGCTCACCCATACATAGCCGGTCGTTCCTTTTTTTATACGGTATCGCAATTCAAAAGTATCTGTTTTTCCCGAAAGACATTGTTCAAGATTCTTTCTCACAGAATCCCTGTCCTCCGGATGCACACCTTCTAAAGTCTCTTTATCGGATATTTCCTCCGCCATTTCTCTCGTCATTTCTGTCATCTTCAAAAAACCTTCCGACAGAAATTCGGGAAAGAATCTGCCTTGCGAGTCACAACGTATCACAGCAATATCTGCCGGAATATACTTTAAAACCTTTTTTTAATATCGCTCCACTCTTTTATCCTCCGTTTTTCTTTTATCAAGAACATAAAATACCAATATAATTATATTGGAAAAACCGGATAAATTCAACCAAAAAGCAGAATCTGTTTCATTATTTCAAAGGAAGTCGCACCTTAACCGTAAACAGGTGCTCTTCCGACTCCGCTTGGATTTCTCCGTTCATTCTCTCTATGAAACCTTTGGCAATAGACAGTCCAAGTCCGGTTGAATTTTTACTTCTGGCTTCGTCTGCTTTATAAAAGCGGTCAAAAATTCTGGTTACGTCAATCTTCTGTCCGTCATCCACATGATTTTTAAATACCAGCTCCGCCACCTTTTCTTTCTGGCAGAGCAGAATCTCTATTTCTTTATTCCCGTGATCCAACCCATTTTTTATAATGTTTTGGATCACCCTTCTAAGCGCCTGAGAATTTCCCTGAATATACAGAGGTTTCTCCGTAATGTCAAATTTCGGTGTAATCCCCTGTGCTGTCCAGTTATCGTAATAAGAGAAGACTGCTTCTTTTAGAATATGGTTCACATTCACCCGCTTTAGCGAAAGCTCATACGTTTCGTTTTGAAGTTTTGTGTAGGTGAATAACTCCTCCAGCATTTCTTTCAAGCTATAGATACGCTCCTGGATAATACGCAGATAACGTTTTCTGTCTGCCTCGTTCTCCGCCGATTCCAGAAGCTGAAAATAACCGTCCAAAGATGTGAGAGGTGTGCGTATATCATGGGAAAGGTTGGTATAAGTATCCGCGATCATACGCTCCTTTCGAAGATAATCACTGCGTTCTTTCTTTCGTTCCTTTAAAAGATCGTTTAAAAGTTCTGTCAATTCTTCTATACCGCCCCCATTCATTTCTTTTGTGAGCAGCATATTGGTTTCGTGCTCCCTCAGAAAACGAAGCTGGCGGCAGATGTCTTTCACCTGCCGCTGATAGCTTACCAATATACCTGTCAGAATCAAAATCATAACGGATAAAATTCCAATCACAATATACATTTAAATATCCCTCTTCTGAAATACAACACTGTTAAGCAAAAGTGCCACAATAAGAAATGCAGCGCCTACCGCCAGAGACGTACCTGCGGATTTCACCGATACCTCCATGGGAAGGAGCGCAATCTTTCCGCTTACGGTATAGTCCATAATGTGGAAATCCGAAATGCCGGCTTTTACGATTATTTTTTCGATAAAACCATAAAAAATCATAAGGGCGTTCATACAGAGCATAACTCCGATCACCATACTGATGACATTGTTGCGCAAAAGCATGGCAATACACATAACAATCATCAGTAGTACAAAATGTAAGAAAAGCTGTACTCCTGCATATTGCAGAAATTCTTTCCAAGGTCCCAAAACGAATTTCCCCAGGAACAGAACATTACTTCCCATTTGAACAAAGGCAAAAAGTAAAAAAGTCAACACCGAAAATACAAACAATGCTACCGCTTTTGCAGCCACCAATCCCTTCCGGTCTCTGACCTGCCCGGCAATATTTTTAATATAACCGCTGGTAGTGTCCGCCGTAGAATAGAGAATTGCAAAAATCACCATGAAAAGTGCAATAAATTTTCCTTTCACATTGGCATAGAACAGATCAAATACTGATACATCCTCTCCCGGCTTTGTAGGAGCAGTCACATCCATTCCCAAATTCAGCTCCTCACTGTGCTGTTGTTCCATCGCCCACTCATACACTTCCTGCTTTTCTTCCATCGTATAAGTTTTAAAATCATGGGCAGAAAGACTGGTTGTAAAGACGATCATAAGTGTAAGGATCCCCCAGATAACATACATACTCCTTGTTTTAAACATACGGAATATTTCCATTCGAATCATATTAAGCATTGTGCGTACCTCCTGTCAGATTTAAGAAATAATTTTCCAGTTCTTCGCTTGTAATACCGATACTCTTTACAAAAACTCCGGCTTTGGTCAATTCCATATTTACCTTTGCACTCTCGTCCAAACGCTCATAAATTTGTATGGTATTCTTATCTATTACCTGATAGTCGGTAAATCCCATCCTGTCTAAAACAGGGATTGCCTGCCTGGGATCTTCCAGCACAAGTTCTATGCGTTCCGAACAACGCTGCAGTAGTTCTTCCCTTGTAAGCTCCTGGATCAGGCTTCCGTTATGAATAATCCCATAATGTGTGGCAATCTTTGACAGTTCTTCCAAAATATGACTGGATATAAGGAGAGTCATATTTTCCTCTTCTTTCAGCCTTAAGATCATATCCCTGATTTCTGCGATTCCCTGTGGATCCAGTCCATTGATCGGCTCATCCAATATCAGCAGATCCGGGTCACCCACAAGGGCGAGACCGATCCCGAGTCTTTGTTTCATACCAAGAGAAAAATGCTTTGTTTTCTTCTTTTTCACCTCAGAAAGTCCTACCGTTTTTAAAATATTTTGAATATAGCTTTCATCTCTGATCCCGAATAATTTACATTTAATGGCAAGATTATCATAAGCCGACATATTTCCATACAGCCCCGGCGCCTCAATCAGACAGCTGATACGGGAACGGATACTTTTAAGTTCACTGTTTTTACAGCCAAACAGTTCAATCTCTCCGTAAGTTGGACTGGAAAGTCCGCTGATCATCTTTAAAAACGTAGTCTTACCTGCGCCGTTTCTTCCGATAAAGCCATAAATGGCGCCTTTTTTCACATGAAGGTTTACATGGTTTACTGCTTTGTGATGTCCGAATTGTTTTGTCAGTCCATTTGTACAAAGTAAATATTCGCTCATTGGTTGTCACTCCTTTTCTTAAGTTGTTTTCATTGTACAAATGAACCCCTAATAAATCGCAAATAAAAAGTAAAAAAAGAGTAAAGCTTACGGATGCAGTCTGTAGCCGATTCCCCACACCGTCTCAATATATTCCCGATCTGTTACCGCCTTCAGCTTTTTGCGAATATTGCTGATATGTACGCCCAATGTCTTTGTTTCGCCCATATACGGCTCGTCCCATGCATATTCAAAGATCTCTTCTTTACTGAATGCCTTCTTCGGATGTTTTAATAACAGTTCCAAAATTGCAAACTCCTGTTTCGTGATCCGGGGCAATTCCTCCCCGTTTATTTTCACGCAAAATGTTTCCTTATCCAGATTCATCCCCTGATAGGACAGCTTCTCTTCCCTCGGCAAACCTTCTCTCCGGCGTATCTGCACCTCCACGCGGGCAAGCACTTCCTGAATGTCGAAAGGTTTGGTGATGTAATCATCCGCACCGTTTCTCAAAAATCCCACCTTGTCATCGATGGTATCCTTCGCAGTCAGCACAATGACCGGCGTACTGCCTTTGCTTAGGATCTCCTTTAGTACTTCCTCCCCCGGAATCCCCGGAAGCATTAAATCTAAAAGCACCACAGAATAAGTGTCCTGTGCCAAAAGAAGCCGCGCTTCTGTGCCGGAGAATGCCTGGGTACATCTGTAATGTTCTCTTTCCAGAGCCTCTTTTAGAAGCCCGTTAATATTCGTATCATCTTCTACGATCAATATGTTTTTCAGTTTCATGTTACATCCTCTTCTGCAAGTATTTTATACCTGTTCCTGCTCCCAATCCAATAACAGAAATGATACTTCCGATCACCAGAGCGGATACTTCCGGCAAATTTATTTGATGAAAGGAAACCATGTTGGCAACGCTGAAAGTCGCATATTCCGCAAGCATATAAAAGCATCCAAATACAATTGCAGACGCCCATTTCCATTTCCCCCAATAGTCATTTTTACCGATCAGTAAGGATAATACAAAGGTTGTAACCGGAAGTAAAACCCCAAAGCTCATAATACTGTAAGTTAGTGGATCCATGTCGTCTACAAAGAACCAAAACGTAACGAGTGAAATCGTCCATATTACAAGATATGTTATGATCAGAAGCAATTTCGAAAACCTGTCCCTGCTTTTCACTTGGTTCGTACTTTCCTCTAAGTAATTAAGATAATTTGACACTGGCCTTTCCTCCTTTAGCAGGTGGTCAAGACTTACATTATATAAATCACTTATTTTAACGACATTTATAATGTCCGGATAGGTTTTTTCAGTTTCCCAATTAGATATTGTCTGGCGGCTCACTCCAAGTACCTCTGCCGCCTGTTCTTGTGTGAGCTCAGCTTTTATACGGGCATTTTTTAGTTTCAAACCTATATCCATTGTCCTTCCCTCCATTTTTTATCTGTATTATAAGGAACAGCCTCTTCTATGTCTATCAAACTTCTTCGACATCCCTGTTTTTCCTTGTCAAAAGAGTTTGACAAAGCGCCAAATACAGGAATCATTGTATCATATTTTTTCTTCCACCTCCAACAGATCGTCAATGGGTATCTGTGTTCCGTCCTGCAAAACAATAACATTCTCATATTCCTTGATCTTTTTCACTTTTCCGGTTACACATACATAAGACCCTCCGCTTTTCTGTGTGTCCGGCAAAAAATAAGTGAACGAAACCTCAGGCATCTCCTTTATCCGACGCCGTAATGCCTGTAGCTTTCGATCCAAAGCCGATTGAAGATTTTCGTCCAGCTCGATCCTTTCGTCGGTCATCCTTGCCGTTTCCTTTATGGCAGCCCCGTGTCCGGTCAGTGCGGCAAAGGGTGCAAACTGAGCCGCCCGGTCTGCCATTGGCATAGGCGGGTGATTTTTAGACACAGGATGGGCAAGGGATAACATATCTGCATATTTTTCCTGCAACGTTTGTTCTGTTTTCGTATGAAACAAAGATTTCCCAGACATTCTTTCTCTCTCCTATATAAAAACATCTTAGACAGAACCTCTGGCACATATGTTTTATCCTATGCCCGATGTCCGCCAATCTGACGATTACGTTCTTTCGCCGTAGCGCCTTCCTCCAGATTTGTCCCTTTCAAAATCGCATTTTTCCCAAATCGTTTTTTAATATCCAGCATCGTTTCCTGTAGTCTGCGTTCCCGTTCCCGATTCTTTTTCTCGGTTTCCTGTTCTTTTAATACTGCAGCATAGTCCGTAAAAAGATCCATTTGCTCAAAGCCCTGCTCTTTTTTGACGGTATCTTCGTCTATCACCCGATTGGCGCTTATGGTTACCTTGCGGACAAGAAGCGCAGGATCGACAATCTTATCATACAATTCCAGCACCGCTTTTTGCATGCTTTTTGCAGAAGACGTAGCGTCCTCAAGATTTACAGTGCCATGAGAATGCTTGGGAACTTTTCTTCCATAACGGTCCACAACTACCTCTCCCTTATACGTGTTTCCGACAGAAAGGTTTTCAATATCATACTCTATTGTCAAAGTTATCTGCGCAGTTACCAGATGTTTATCCACCAGATCAAGCGCCAGTAATTCTGTCATTTCCCTTACGACCAGCCGTGCTTTGGAAAATGTATAGGGACACTGCAAGACCTGACTGGAAACAATACTGTTGTGTTCCGGTTTGTATGCCCGGATGTCCGCAATGGTACACGGCTCCCATCCCCACGCATGATCGATAAGAAGCTGCGCATTTACCCCGAATAACTTATAGAGCAGCTCCTCATTATAAAAATCTCCCGGTTTTCCGATGGAACATCTGGCAACATCTCCCATGGTATACATCCCGTGTTCTGCCAGTTTTTTCGCGTACCCCTGTCCCACGCGCCAGAAATCCGTAATGGGCTGATGTGTCCACAAAATCCGCCGGTAAGACTTTTCCGTCAGCTTGGCGATACGTACGCCGTTTTTATCCGGTGGAATATGTTTCGCCACAATATCCATCGCAACCTTACACAGATAAAGGTTCTCCCCGATTCCTGCCGTTGCCGTAATCCCAACCGTATCGTAAATGTCCCGGATGATCGTTCCTGCCAGTTCCCTCGCCGACATTTTATAGATATTCAGATAGTGCGTCACATCCATGAAAATCTCGTCGATGGAATAGACGTGCATATCTTCGGGAGCAACGTACTTTAGATAAATGTTGTAAATCCTTGTACTGTATTGGATATAATGTGCCATCCTCGGGGGTGCAACCAGATAATCCACCGCCAGATCCATAGACTTCTGCAGCTCATTGTCGTCATAAGAAGAACCGGAAAATTCACCGTTTGGAAGCTGCAGCCGTCTTTGTGCATTGACTTCTTTTACTCGCCTGACGACCTCGAACAATCTGGCTCTTCCTGAAATCCCATAGGCTTTCAGGGAAGGCGAGACTGCCAGGCATATGGTCTTTGTCGTCCTGCTTTTATCTGCCACCACTAAATTGGCAGTCATAGGATCCAGACCCCGTTCTATACATTCCACAGAGGCATAAAAGGACTTCAGATCAATGGCAATGTACGTACGCTCTTTTGTTTTCATCTGAAATGCCTCCCTTCTGCGGAACCTCTTGACAGAACTTATGTTCTTGTTTATAATGATTATATCAAAACTAACGTTCGAAAATCAAGTAAAATTTTAAAAAGGAGGTATCTTTTTATGATCTGTATCGATCATTATACTTCTCCTCTCGGAGACATCACCCTTGCAAGCGACGGGGATACCTTGACCGGATTATGGTTTGACGGTCAGAAATACTTTAGCGCAGCCTTGCCAAAAGAATATGAAGAAAAAGAACTTCCGGTTTTTCAGGATACAAAACGCTGGCTGGATCTATATTTTGACGGAAAAGAACCGGACTTCACACCTCCCCTCTTTCTCAATAAAGGAACCCGTATCGAAGGGATTACGCCTTTCCGACAAGCTGTCTGGAAGCTTCTCCTTACTATTCCCTATGGGGAAACCGTGACCTACGGTGAAATTGCCAGGAAGATCGCCCGACAAAAAGGATGCCCCAGCATGTCCGCCCAGGCAGTGGGCGGAGCTGTGGGGCATAATCCTGTCTCTATTATTATTCCCTGCCACCGGGTCATCGGTACGGACGGAAGCCTGACCGGATACGCCGGAGGTGTAGAACGCAAGCGGAAACTGCTGGCGCTGGAAAACAAAGCTGTATAAATTCGTCCCGTACTAAGAATTTTTAAAAATCTCTTTGTCGAGAGCTTTATTCTGGTGTGCCACAATAGTTGTACAAACAGCGTCTCCCGTAATATTCACCGCCGTTCTTGTCATATCCAGAATACGGTCGATTCCCATGATCAATCCGATAGCCTCTACAGGAAGTCCTACAGAATTAAATACCATCGTCAAAGTCACAAGGCCGACACTTGGTACGCCTGCCGTTCCTATAGATGCCAGTGTGGCAGTTCCGATCACTGTAAGGTAATCTGTCATACTCAGTGAAATGCCGAATGCCTGGGCAGCAAACACAACGGCAACTCCCTGCATAATAGCAGTTCCGTCCATATTGATGGTGGCTCCCAGCGGAATGGTGAAAGAAGAGATTTTCTTGGATACTCCCATCTTTTTCGCCAGCGTATCAATAGACAGCGGGATCGTCGCGTTGGACGTGGCTGTAGAAAATGCAAATGCCATAACCGGGAAAAAATTCTTGATAAACTTTAACGGATTGAGTCCTGTAAATACCTTGAGCAGTCCCAGATATACAACAAAGCACTGAAGCGCCAGAGCGATGAGTACACCGATCATATATTTTGCAAGAGGAAGGAAGGCATTAAATCCAATATTGGCAAACGTTCTGGAAATAAGACAGAACACACCTACCGGAGCAAGTCTCATGACCATCATGGTCATTTCCATCATAATATCGTTAAACTGGCTGAAAAAGTTTCCGACCGTTTCTGTCTTGTCCCCAAGCTTTGCCAGGATAATACCGATAATAAGTGCAAACACGATGATCTGCAGCATACTTCCGGATGCCAGAGAGTTGATCGGATTATCCGGGATAATATTGAGTAGTGTCTCAGACAAAGACGTGGCTTCCATAGTCTCCACTTTTGCCGCATTGGACTGGATCTTTGTCATGTCAAGTCCCACACCGGGATCCAGAAGATTTCCCACGGACAATGCCACGGTGATGGCAAGGGCTGTTGTAAACAAGTAAAAAATCAACGTTCTCACACCCACCGTGCCAAGCTTCTTTGTGTCTCCGATAGCCATACTTCCACACACCAAAGAGCAAAACACAAGAGGTACTACCAGCATTTTCATAAGACGGATAAAGCCTTGTCCGATCACATACAATATACCTTCTACAAGAATATCGTCTCTCCAATGTCCGGCAGGCACCAGATAACAAAGCACAACACCGAAGATTGCGCCCAGGATCAGTGCGATAAATATCTTCGTGGTAAGTCCTAATTTCTTCTTCTCTTTTGTCGTATTATTCACGGGCATTCTCCTTTCTTTCTTCCAGATATTCTTTCAGAGATACTTTCCAGTCCGGCATACGATCCTCTCCTAAGATCCTCAGGATAAAATTATCCAATACCGCATAAGGCGGTCTTACCGAGGACAGGTCGGACTGCGCCGTAGGAACAGCTTTTAACGCTACCTGTTTTTCTGACAGCGTAAGGATCTCCTTTGCAAATTCATAGCGGCTGCATACCCCTTTACAAGTAATATGATAGGTTCCGTATTCATTTGTCTTGATAAGAGCGAGGATGGTTCTTGCCAGATCTTTGGCGCTTGTAGGTGAACCAAACTGGTCGGAAGCCACTGCCAGTTCACTTCCGTCCTCAGCGGCTGCAAGCACACGGCTTACAAAATTATTTCCCTTTCCATATACCCAGTTGCTCCGCACAATAAAATGCTTGTGGGTAAATTCTTTCACGTAATTTTCGCCGGCTCTTTTTGAGCGGCCGTATACAGTTCGGGGATTTGTATCGTCAAACTCACTGTAAGGGGTCGTGCGGATGCCGTCAAACACGTCGTCTGTAGACAACTGGACAACCTTTGCTCCGATCTTTCTGGCTACAATGCTTACATTCCTAGCCCCTAATGCATTTACTCGGTAAGCAAGTTCCGGTTCTGCCTCACAAAGCTCCGTATCCGTAACGCCCGCACAGTTAATGATCACATCCGGGCGGTTGATCTCCCCAAAACTCAGCACCCCATCCGTATCGGTAATGTCCAGCTCATTTTTATCCGTATTGTATACCGTTACTTCCATCGGATCCAACACTTCGTTGATCGCCGTTCCAAGCTGTCCGGCGGCGCCTACGATCCATATTGTCAACATACTGTCATCCTCCTTTGTAATCGATAGTTTTTTAATTCAAAGATTTTTCCACACTTCCTTTACGTCCAGATCTTCGCTTATGGTTTCTACGATTTCCTCACTTCCCATATGGAAGACTTCTTCGCCTTTATAGTCCATGGCAACGAACAACGTAAATAAAAGCAGGCAGAAAAATGTCCGTATTCCGAGACTTCCGGCGTTCACCTCTTCTTCTTCCCCACCGTAGATCTGACGGTATGCCGCACGGTATCTTGGGTGTACTGCCGGAGGCGCATACTTGTCACTGTAGCGTTCCCTCGTCTGCTCCAAAAGCATTTTTCTGCGTTTTTCTGATTCATTCATCCACCGGACACCTCCTCTTACAGAAGTATATGTCCGGTTTGGTCTATGTATTCTTTTCTTTAACGATCTGCAAGCTCTGTAATGATGTCCTCCCAGGACAGGCCTTTTTCTGCCATCAACACCATCATGTGATACAGAAGATCCGCAATTTCATATTTTGTCTCTTCCACGTTAGGATTTTTCGCCGCAATGACAATCTCTGTCGCTTCTTCCCCTACTTTTTTCAAAATCTTATCGATACCCTTGTCAAAAAGATAATTGGTATAAGAACCTTCTTTTGGATTTGCCTTTCGGTCCAAGATGGTATTGTACACATGCTCGAAGATCCGAAGCGGATTTGCCTCATCTTGATCTGTTCCGGCCAAAGGCTGAAAAAAACAAGTGGGATTTCCGGTATGGCACGCTACGCCGATCTGCTCCACTTTCGCAAGTAAGGTATCCTTGTCACAGTCAACGGCAAGAGATTTTACATACTGAAAATGTCCGCTTGTCTCTCCCTTTGTCCAAAGTCCCTTCCGGCTCCTGCTGTAATAAGTCATCTTTCCTGTTTTCATAGTCAGGTCAAACGCCTCTTCGTTCATGTAGGCAAGCATCAGCACTTCCCGTGTCTTATAATGCTGTACCACCACCGGGATCAGTCCTTGTTCGTTTAATTTAAACTGGGAGAAATCCAGAATACTCTCAAAGGAAGTCATCTGGATTCCCTCCTGTGCACATTCTTCTTTAAAGGTCACAAAATCCATATCCGACTGACTGACATATTTCCCGGATAATCCCTTCACGCCGGGACATTGCAGGATTTTAAAAAGCTCCGGCTTTTCTTCCGTATCCGTAAGAACGACACAGGGAACATCGGTTACATTTACCACAGAGTCCAGATCCAGTCTGTGCATAAAGATAATTTCCGTGGAATAGTCCTCAATGACATGCAGATGTTTAAACAGAGCGTCAAAATCATTGAGCGACACTGCGATCTTCTCTTTTCCAAACCGTTTTGCCGCCTCTTCGATCGTTTTTACGCTGTCTGTTTTAGAAAAATTAAGCATTGCCCGTTTTGCCCCTGCATAGAGGATCTTCTTCACATCTTCAAGACGCTTGATATTCCCTCCTGCCACCATGGGGATGCGGATGCTGCGGTTAATTTTCCTCATCAGCTGAATAGATTCCTCATGCTCATCATCGGAATCCGACAGGTCAAACACTAAAAGCTCGTCTGCTCCGTGATCACTGTAATATTTCGCAAGTCCTACCACGTCATCGTGCAGAACACTTTTGTCGTGAAACCACTTTACTGCCTTTCCTCCTGCGATAAAAATGCAGGGGATCAATCTTTTATAACTCATTGTTTTTAACTCCTTTTAAAGACTTCCCTTTGTTGTCCACGCTTCTTTGATTCTCGGTTCTTCCATAGTCGCCATATCCAGAGCCTTTCCAAAACTTTTGAAGAAAGCTTCCGCCATATGGTGATTGTTCTCACCATCCATGATCTTCAGATGCAGATTCATGCCTGCACTGTAGGACACCGCATAGAAAAACTCCCGGATCATCTCCGTATCCATAGTTCCCAGTTTCTCTGCCGTAAATTCTGCGTCGTATCGGAAATATGGGCGGCCGGACAGATCTACCGCGCACAGCGCCAGCGTCTCATCCATGGGCAGTATCATATAGCCGTATCGCTTTATCCCTGCCTTGTCTCCCACCGCCTTTTTTATGGCATTTCCAAGTACGATCCCGGTATCTTCGATCGTATGATGGGTATCCACTTCCAAATCTCCCGACACAGACACCGTCAGGTCAAACAGACCGTGCCTTGCAAATCCGTCCAGCATATGGTCAAAAAAGCCAATGCCCGTATGGATCTGGTTCTTTCCGGAACCGTCCAAGTTAAGCGTGATGGAAATCTTTGTTTCTTTTGTCTTTCTCTCACATGTTACGATTCTGTTCATAGCTGATTCCTCCTACTGCTCGCTGGTATGCTCAAACCGGACTCTTATGGAATTGGCGTGAGCCGTCAGATGTTCCGCTTCGGCAAATGCCTCAATGTCTTCGTGTATCTGTTCCAATGCTTCTTTGGAGTAAGCGATAATACTGGACTTCTTGATAAAATCATCCACCGAAAGAGGGGAGAAAAATTTTGCCGTCCCATTGGTGGGAAGCACGTGGTTTGGTCCTGCAAAGTAATCTCCCAGCGGTTCGCCGGAATATTCCCCGATAAAGATTGCCCCTGCATTTCGTATCTTTGTCATCACATCATAAGGATTTTTTGTCTGGATCTCCAGATGCTCAGAGGCAATTTCATTTGCAATGTCGATCACATCTTCCATCGTATCTGCCACCAGAATATATCCGTAGTTATCCAGTGACTTCCGAATGATCTCTTCTCGCGATAACTGAGCAGTAAACACATCCACCTCCCGGGAAACGCTGTGCGCCAGTTCCTCGCTGGTGGTCACTAAAATGGAAGAAGCCAGTTCATCATGTTCTGCCTGAGACAATAAATCTGCCGCCACATACCGGGGATTGGCAGTCTCGTCCGCAACGATCAGGATTTCGCTTGGTCCCGCGATAGCGTCAATACTCACATGACCGTACACCGCTTTTTTTGCAAGGGCAACGTATATATTGCCCGGTCCTACGATTTTATCCACTTTCGGAATACTCTCTGTTCCATAGGCAAGAGCCGCAACCGCCTGTGCCCCTCCCACTTTATATATCACATCTGCACCCGCTTCTTTTGCCGCCACCAGCGTAGTCGGCGTGACTTTTCCATCTGCTCCCGGAGGCGTTACCATGAAGATTTCCTCTACCCCGGCTGCCTTTGCAGGAGCAATGTTCATAAGAACGGAAGACGGATAGGCGGCTTTTCCTCCCGGCACATAGACACCCACCCGCTGCAAAGCAGTCACTTTCTGCCCAAGTATAGTTCCGTCCCTCCGACTGTCAAACCAGCTGTTTTGTTTCTGCTTCTCATGGTAAATACGAATATTATGTAACGCCTTTCGGATAATGGAAAGCAGGGACGCATCCACCTTCTCATATGCTTCCGCTATCTCTGCCTCCGTCACGCGGATCGTTTCGGCGCTGATGTCTGCACCGTCGAATGCTTTTGTATATGCAAAAAGCGCCGCATCTTTTTCTATTCTCACTCGTTCCAGAATCTCTGCCACACGCTCCTCATATTCCCTGTAGTGATTGGGACTTCTCTTTAACAGATCCTGTAACAAATTCTCTTTCGTATCCTGATTCAAATGCTGTATTCTCATCCTTGCCTCCTATAACTGCGTACGAAGCTTTGTCAAAAGCGTTTTAATCCGCTCCTGTTCCATGCGCATACTCACCGGATTTACGATCATTCTGGCAGAAAGAGGACACACCTCCTCCAGCACCTCCAGACCATTTTCCTTTAAAGTAGAACCGGTTTCCACAATATCTACGATCACCTCGGACAAACCGACGATGGGCGCCAGTTCGATCGAACCGTTTAGTTTGATGATCTCTACCGTCTGATGTTTGGTATTATAAAAATAGTCTTTGGCAATGTTCGGATACTTAGTCGCCACCCTGATACGCTCATGGTGTTTTAACAGTGGTTCCGCACTTTTATCTCCGCACACGCACATCCTGCATTTCCCATAGCCCAGATCCAAAACCTCGTGAACCTTACGCCGCTCCTCCAGTATCGTATCTTTTCCTGCCACACCGATGTCTGCCGCGCCATACTCCACATAGGTCGGCACGTCCGGGCCTTTCGCAAGAAAAAACCGGAGTTTTAATTCTTCGTTTACAAAAATCAGTTTTCTGGACTCCCTGTCCTTCATCTCCTCACAGGTAATCCCGATTTTTTCAAAAAGCTCCAATGTCTGTTTTGCCAGACGCCCTTTTCCAAGGGCAAATGTCAGATACCTCATAAGATACCGTCTCCTATCTGTTTATGCTTTATCTATTTATCCTTTATCCGTCTGCATTTACAACTTTATGTTCCCCGGTCACCAGATTGACCATCGTAATCTCCCCGGAACGCTTCATGTAGATCAAACTGCCTGCATAATATTCTTTGCCATACGCTACATATTCTTCCAAAAGACGTTTGTCTGCTTTCATCAACAATTCCACATTTTTCGCCTTTCGTCGGAAATCCATGGCGAGCTTTACCGCTTCTTTTGCCTTTTCTTTATCGTAGAGAAGGATGGTGTTCTTTCTCGTATATACAATCCGAAGTTTTTGCCGGTTCATGGCGTTCATCAGCTCATCCACTACAATGGCAAATCCAATGGACGGCGATTTCTTTCCGAATTTTTCCAGCAGGTTATCATATCTGCCGCCTTTTACAATGGCGTCTCCGCTTCCGTAAGTGTATCCACGGAATACAATTCCCGTGTAATAGCCGTAAGTTCCCGTCATGCTGAGGTCAAAGGTCACGTATTTCTCCACTCCGTAGATACGAAGAATATCGTAAATGCGTTCCAGACGTTTTACTGCCAGAATCCCTTGGGAATTGGGCGCCAGATTTTTGGCTCTCACAAGATTTTCCACACCCCCTGTGAGCTCATTCAATGCCACAAAAGCTTCTTTGGCGCTTCGATTTACATGGATACTGTCCAAATAGTCCTCTACACCGAAAGAATTCCGGTTATGGATCAGTTCAATGACCCGTTCTCTGGCTTCTTCGTCCAGATTGGCATCCTCCATCAGACTTTGGAAAAACTCCATATTCCCCACATGGATCTGAAATTCTTTCACACCAATGGTGAGAAGGGCTTCGATGACCATGGCAAGCATCTCTGCGTCTGCCTCCACGGAATCATCTCCGATAAGCTCTGCCCCCATCTGGGTGACTTCCCGCAAACGCCCCTGATAGCTGGAATGATTGATAAAAGTATTGCCGGTATAGCACAGACGGACAGGAAGTTCCTCTTCTCCGAAAAGCGTCGCCGCCGCCCGCGCTACAGAAGGCGTAATATCCGGCCTTAATGCCAGTGTGTTTCCCTCTTTGTCGAAAAATTTGTATAAGTCTTTGGACGGAATGGTTCCGATTTCTTTTCGGAATACGTCAAAATACTCAAAGACCGGTGTTTGTATATCGTGGTATCCATAGAGATGGAACGTCTTTTTGATCCTGCCTTCCAAGGCAAGCTTCTTCCCACACTCTACGTTATATATATCTCGGACTCCTTCCGGAGTATGCAGTAATTTCTTCATATATCCTCCTGTCAAACACTACTCATTTTCAAGGTTGTCCCGAAGCTCCAGATCCCGGTTCATGCCGTCCAGATAAGGGACCAGACAGCCATTTTGCAGATTCAGGAAAAACGAATCGTCCAGCTCGTCAAAACGAAAGCTTTTTCTTCCGCCATTCCTTCCCCGCGCCCAGAATTCTGCCATTTCTTCATAACGCATATAATACAGCATATTCTTGGCAGAGTAATAGATCAGTAAAAATGCAACCCCTCCCTGCCGTTCAAAATCTCCCATGAACTTCACCTGATGTTCGTGGATATTCTGTAATGGAAAGGTATCTGCCACACATTCTTTTGCGTCGAAACAGACCGGAATTCCCTGCACTGCTCCGATATAATCTACAGTACTTCTCTGTTCAAAATACGCCAGCGTGATCTGGCGGTGCTCCTTATCCATCTTCACCGGGGTGATCGGCGTCGGTATTTTCTGGATCAGGGCAAGTCCCTTTTCCCGGTAACGCTCATTGGTCCGGTTGATCATATCTTCGAATGTAGAACCTCTAAGGCCTCTTGAGTTCCATGTTCCCATGCTGTCTCCTTTATGATACGATAAAATGTAAGCGGAACAGGTGCGCAGATTTTCTGCTTGGACAGCCCCTCAAAAGGCGCTTCCAGCTCCGGGAATATCAGCTCGTAAGCATGGAGCATCTGATGATCTGCCCTCCCATCTTTCCTGCCTGTTCCGTATTTTCTGTCTCCCAGCAGAGGATGTCCCATGGATGCCAGATGTGCACGGATCTGATGTGTACGTCCCGTGATCAGATGTACTCTCAAAAGAGACAATTGATCGCTGTAGGCGACAGGCACGTACTCTGTCTCAATGGGAAGGGCATCCTCTGTCTGCTGTTTCTTGGTCACTGTCACCTTGTTGGTCTTTTCATCCTTCACCAAATAGCCACAGATATGCCGGGAAGCGGTCACTTTGCCATGCACCAGACAAAGATAATACTTTCGAACCGTCCGGTCTTTGAACAGTTCTCCCAGCTTCTGAAGTCCTGCCAGACTCTTTCCCGCTGTAATGATGCCACTGGTATTCCTATCCAGGCGGTTACAGACGGAAGGCTTAAAAGTCGAAAGGTCTTCTTTGCTCAGTGCCCCCTCCTCCAGCAGATACCGGATCACACCTTCCACAACCGATACGTCCTGTGGCTTTGCTTTCTGAGAAAGCAGCCCCACCGGCTTATTGATGAGCAATATATGCTCATCTTCGTAAAGAATATCCGGCTTTTGTGCCGAAAATGCAGGTTCTGGCACAGACGGCGGTTTCCCGGCGAATTTCCCTATGGTATCTTCGGCAAGAAACAGCTTTACCCGGTCCCCGGTTGCCAGTTTCTCATTCCCCGTTGCCTTTTTCCCATTTAACACAATATTCTTTTTGCGCAGCATTTTGTAAATAAAGCTTGCGGAAGCTTCGGACAGATATTTTTTCAGAAATTTATCGAATCTCTGCCCGGCCTCATTGCTTTTGATCTCTATTTCTCTCATAACTTTCCCACAGATTACATAGCCGTTGACAATATCAACTGTTTTATCTTCTCTTCTGTTTTCTTACTATCTGGATTCTCAACGGTGGCAATGTTATTCATTCCCTCCGCCCGGGACAGAAATGCAGTATAGTCGTGAAAAATTTTTACAGTTACCTTTTCCACATGGTTTTTTTGAAGCATTTCTTTAATATATTCCGCCGCCTGCACTTCGTCCGTCTTCTGATTAGACGCGTATCCGCACACCATATGCTCGGATATGACAATAGCGTCAATAGCCATTACTTTATCGTCTCCTGTGAGGATCAGCTCGTATATTTTTGTAAGAAGTTTTGCCCGTGTCTCAATATCGTAGTATCTCGCAGGAATGATCCCCTGATACGGAGCCATTGTAATATATTCCACCAGCATTTTGGAAGCGGGCAGACACCCTACAGCGGCAAAGACCGTCATAAGATTCATCTTTGAGCCTGTCTGTAAATATCCAAGGAGCACCAGTGCGATCACAACACCAAATTCTCCGATCGTCCAATAAAGGTAGTGACGCTTTCTCATTCTAATATAGCAAGGTTGTCCTTTTTCCATTTTCATATCCTCCGGTGTTTCTTTCAATGTTTCTTTTTGTGTATGTTTCGAATGGTTTTCTTTTTCTTTGCAGTCTTCTTTTCCGGCATACTTTTCCGGTTCGCCGCTTCATATCTTGTTTTCCCGTCTTTCGTTTCAAAAGACCGGTGCTTCGGGCGAATGAGACAGTGTTTGTCATATCCCACAAGATCCATACGCCCGGCTTTTTGAAGCGCCTCTAAGACCAGATCGTAATTCTTGGGATTCCGGTACTGGATGAGCGCTCTTTGCATAGCCTTCTCGTGAGGATTCTTCGGTACGTAAACCGGTTTCATATCCCTTGGATCCACCCCCGTATAGTACATACAGGTGGAAATCGTGGACGGCGTCGGATAAAAATCCTGCACCTGCTCCGGCATATAACCAAGGTCACGCAGATACTCTGCCAGCTCCACAGCCTCTTTCATCGTGGAACCCGGATGGGAAGACATAAGATAAGGCACAAGATACTGCTCTTTCCCAATCTCCTTGTTGATCCGTTTGTACTTTTTCACAAATGCCTGATATACGCTGTTTTCCGGTTTTCCCATTTTGTTTAGCACAGCGTCTGCCACATGCTCCGGCGCAACTTTCAGCTGTCCGCTCACATGATGCTTACAAAGTTCATAGAAAAAAGTATCGTCCTTATCTGCCAACACATAGTCAAATCGGATACCGGAGCGGATAAACACCTTCTTTACATTAGGAAGTTCCCGGAGTTTCCGTAATAATTCAATATAATCCCGGTGGTCGGCTTTCAAATTCTTACACGGCTTCGGAAACAGACATTGCTTGTTTTTGCACACGCCGTGCTCCATCTGTTTGTCACAGGATGGATGCCGGAAATCTGCCGTGGGACCGCCCACATCATGGATATACCCTTTAAAATCATCTTCCCAGACGAATTTCTTCGCTTCGGCAAGCAGGGACTCATGACTTCTGGTCTGTATAATTCTGCCCTGATGGAAAGTAAGGGCGCAGAAATTACATCCTCCGAAACAGCCCCGGTTACTGATCAGGCTGAATTTCACTTCAGAAATAGCAGGAACACCGCCCGCTTCTTCATAAGACGGATGATAAGTCCTCCTATAAGGATAACTATAGGTCCGATCCATTTCCGCCTGACTGAGCGGCTTGGAAGGCGGATTCTGCACTACATACAGATGTTCTCCGTAAGGCTCTGCCATTCGTTTGCCGGAAAACGGATCCGTATTGCAGTACTGTGTATAGAAGCTTTTCGCATAATTTAATCTGTCTGCCTTTAACTCCTCGAAAGACGGCAGGACAATGGCGTCATACACCGAATCCAGACTCTTTACTTTGCACACCGTACCGTCAATATAGGTAATGTCTTTTATGTCCAGTCCACTGTCCAGCGCCTCTGCAATCTCAAGGATGGAACGTTCTCCCATTCCGTAGGAAATGAGATCTGCGCCGGAATCCAGCAAAACAGAATGCTTTAATTTGTCCGACCAGTAATCATAATGCGCCATTCTGCGCAGGCTGGCTTCGATGCCGCCCAGAATGATCGGCGTATCCTTATATACCCGGCGTATCAAATTACTGTATACTACCGTCGCATAGTCAGGGCGTTTTCCCATGACGCCGCCCGGCGTAAATGCATCCGTTTTCCTCCGCTTTTTGGATACGGAATAATGATTTACCATAGAATCCATGTTCCCGGAAGACACCAGAAAGCCAAGTCTTGGCTTTCCGAGAACCGTAATGCTGTCCTCATCCTTCCAGTCCGGCTGTGCGATAATGCCTACTTTATATCCGTGAGCTTCCAGTGTCCGCATAATAATAGCGTGTCCAAAAGACGGATGATCCACATATGCATCCCCGGATACATAGACAAAATCCAGCTGTTCCCAGCCCCGTTCTTTCATATCCTGTTTACAGATTGGTAAAAATCCCTGTTTCATCTATCTGAATACCTCATACTTACTTAATCTTTCATAAGTTCCCTGTCTGATGTCATCGTAGTCCTGAATATAATAATCCGCCAGTTCTCGCTTCTCATCCCTTTGAAGTTTGGAAAAATCATCCTCCACAGCGCAGACTTTCATGCCTGCATTTTTCCCTGCAAGGATACCCATACACACATCTTCAAACACAAGGCAGCGTTCCGGTTTTACGCCCAGCTCTTCTGCCGCCAGCAGATACACATCCGGCGCCGGCTTTCCCGCCCCTGCTTCACAGGCGCATTTCACACTGTCAAAGAAAGAGACAATGTTCAGGGCATTTAACGTTCCGTCCACAAGAGTTCGTCCGTTGCTTGTTGCAATTCCAAGTTTTATGCCCCGCTCTTTCAGCAATGCCAGAAACTCACGAACGCCTTTTTTCAGCTCCACCTGCGTCACGTACCGCTCATATGCCATCTGTGTCCATTCCTCCATAACCTCCTCAGGCGTAAGGTTTAAGGAAGGAAACACCTTCAGAAAATACTGTGCTGTCTCGGAAAAGCTCATGCCCTCCATGCCTTTTCCAAAGTTTTCCGGCTCTGTCAGATGATATTTCTCCATATATTTTTCATCTATATCCGTCCAAATCCACATGGAATCGATCAGTGTGCCGTCCATGTCGAAAATAACCGCGTCTATATCTTTCAATAATTCTGTCATAAGTTTTTTATCTCCTCGTCTGTAAGGCTCCGGTATTCTCCCGGTTTCAACGTTTCGTCTAACACAAGGGAACCCATCCGCTCCCGTTTCAGATACACCACTTCTTTTCCCACCGCCTGAAACATCCGCTTTACTTGATGGAATTTTCCTTCCTGAATGGTAAGGCGGATTTCGGAAATCTCTCCACTGTCTATAATTTCCAGCTTCCCGGGCATGGTAATCTCCGGTTCTTCTTCACTTCCAATGTTTACACCCTCGGCAAATACCTTTGTATCCTCCTTTGTCACCTTGCCGGATACCTTCGCATAATAACATTTGTCTACATGTTTCTTCGGCGAAAGCAGCCGATGCGCCAAAGCGCCGTCGTTTGTAATAAGAAGAAGTCCTTCCGTATCCTTATCCAGCCTTCCTACCGGAAATAAATCTTTTCGCTTTTTATCCCGGATAAGGTCTGTCACAGTTGTCGTATATCTATCCTCTGTGGCAGAGATCACGCCTTCCGGTTTGTACAACATATAATATTCGTAAATCTCATAACGGATTTCTTTTCCGTCCACACAGACAATCTGTCGGTCGGTATGTTCTTCCCCGGATGCTTTCACATGCTGTAGGGCGCCTGCTGTTTGAATGTTCAGCTTGCTCTCCGGTTTCTTTATCACGATTCCGTCTACACTCACCCGTCCTTGGCGGATCAGCTTCTTGGCTTCCTGTCTCGTACCACAGCCCATGTCTGCCAAATATTTATCCAATCGAATCATTCTTATCGCTCCATATATTCTGTCCGCATATTCCGATGACCGGAGCTAACAAAGCCTCCAGCCCGGCAGATACTTGTTTTTCAGTGTACCGCCGGAAAGTTTTCCCCACCCCAGAGGATAACCGTCCACGCAGACCAGATACCAGCCTTTTTCTTTGCTGTCTGTAACATCGCTCACATCCAGCGTCTCGCCTTTCAAATAGCGGCTGATTCTTTCATCTTCCGCCGACAGATCGATAACGCTCCGGTATTCTTCCTTTTTCAGACACATGGCAAGCGCCTGACTGGGCTCGAACCTGTTTTTTTTCAGTTCTCCGAGAAGAAGACCTGTCCGAAGGAAGCGGATCCCTTTCACATCCGGCAGTCCTTCCGGCATGTAGTAAACTCTCTCCCCGTGAATATCCAGTCGGTGCTCCTCAATCTTCCATGACATATCCTTGAAAAACTGCTCCAGATCCTCCGGCAGCTTCTTTTTCGTTTTTCTGGCAAAGGTTTGTAACGAATGTTCTTTTGCCGACAGTCTCTCTGCTTCTGCTGCTTCGTCACCCTTTCTCAAAAGCGCCAGATAATGGCCTTCTCCCTTCATCTTATGAGGAAAAATACGCACAGTCTTTTCATACGAAGGGTCCTTACTCTCTGTCAGTTCCGGCATACCTTTGGCAAAACCGTCGTAAGGAATCATATCCAGAATCTCAAACTCAGGATAAGCATCCAGCAGATATTCCACACTTCTTTCATTCTCCCTGCCGTCAAAGGTGCAGGTGGAGTACAGCAGCATGCCGCCCGGCTTTAACATTCTTGCCGCCTGTGTAAGAATACTCTTTTGAATATTTGCAAAAAATTCCGGGCCGTGCTCTTCCCAGGCTTTTACCATCTTTTTGTCCTTGCGGAACATCCCTTCGCCGGAGCACGGCGCATCGATCAAAATCTTGTCAAAATATCCGGCGAAATAGTCTTCCAGCCTCCCGGGCTCTTCACTTAGTACCAGTACATTTCCGATGCCGAACACTTCAATGTTCTTTAGCAATCCTTTTGCTCTGGAATTACTGATGTCATTTGCCACAAGTACTCCCTCGCCCTTTAATCTTGCCCCAAGCTCCGTCGCTTTTCCGCCCGGCGCAGCACATACATCCAGCACTTTGTCCCCCGGTTCCACGGGGAGACGATTTGCAGGTGTCATAGCGCTTGGCTCCTGAAGATAATAAAGTCCCGCAAAATAATAGGGATGTCTGGAAGGTGAAACCTTTTCACCGTCGTAATAAAATCCATTCTCAATCCACGGAATGGGTGTAATCTCAAAAGGACAGAGCTTCTGAAACTCTTCCACAGTTATCTTTCCTGTATTCACACGCAGTCCGTAGTATCTCGGCTCGTCATAACATGCAATATAGTCCGGGAACTCCTCTCCTAAAAGTACCCGCATTTTTTCTTCAAATTGTTCCGGCAGCCTCATGTCTGCTCCTTTCGTCAAATTTTAAAAACATATTAAAGTATTATAACATATTTTGAAGCAGAACACTAGAGTAAGATAAAAGTTTAACAAACCATTTGTAACAATCCCGTCCTAGCATTTAGTCACGGGAATATTCATATTTCAATTTCCTTTTTTCCAGTTTTTTCAGTACATAATAAGGATTCACACTTACTTCTTCTCCATCCTCGTAAAAGTACATCCCTATATGCAGATGTACGGCGAATTTTCCCACTGTCCCCTCTTCTCCGTACCCAGAATCTCCCATATAGCCAAGCAGTTCTCCTGCCTGTATTTTCTGACCTTCTTTGATGTTGGCATAGCTGTCCAAATGGGCGTAGTAATAATAAGTACCACTCTCTGTCATAATCCCTGCGCGATACCCGCCTTTCTCAAGCCAGCCTACGTTTGTGACCACTCCATCGGTCATGCTGACCACAGGATAAATCCCCCTCTCATTTCTGTCTGCCATAATATCCGCCCCCTCATGTCCACGCTTCCCACCGTATTTCCGTTCTGCCATCCACGTATTCACGCAGGAGGTGGTCAGCGATTCGTCCACGGTAGATACCGGAACGGGATAGTATTTCACCTCTTTTTCTACACTGCGAAGTCTTGCTCTGCATTCCGCAGACAAGTCGTCGTATTTCTGAGCCAGTTTCTCTGAACAGAATAGATTTCGAAACTCCCCGTCTCTCACCGTCTTTTTCCCGTAAGTATTCGCAGTCCCTTTGTCACATATATGGTCTGTCAAAAGCACTGTAAGAAGCGCCAAAAGTAACATCATAAGAACGAGTCGTCCTTCATTGATCTTCCTCATAGATTTTCCCTTTCCCTATACGTCCACATCTGATTCCTGCTGACAGATCAGTATATGAAAAGGCTTCTGTATTTTATGACCAAACGCCTCCTGCGCAGGGCGCTTTTATATAAAAGGAACAAAAAGACCGCGTCCCATCGGAACACGGTCTAAAATATTTTTCGTTATTTTCAATTCCTTATATTGAGGACTTATGTAACTCTATTTCAGATTTGCCAAAACAGCTTTTACATAATCCCATGTGCGGGCTGCCGACTCAATATCCATGCTTTCATTGAAAGAATGTACATTTTTAAGGTTAGAGCCGATAGAAATACAGTCAAGATCCGGGCGCTTGCCAAGGAACAGGCCGCACTCAAGTCCTGCATGAATGGTCACAACCTCAGGCGCTTTTCCGTACATCTTCGTATAAGTGTCGATCATAACGTCTCTGAGCTTGGACTGCGGATTGTACTGCCATGCCGGATAATCTCCGGTAATTACTGTCGTTCCGCCTACGACTTTACCACAACGCTCTACATAATCGCGAAGCTGCTGTTTTTTAGACTCTACAGAACTTCTGATCTGGAAGCATCCTCTTACATATCCGTCGCAAGTCTCTACAACACCGATATTCAGAGAAGTCTCTACACTTCCTTTCAGCTTACGGCTGTACTCCATCACACCGTTTGGAATGATGATCAAGTAAGAGATCACTCTGTCTGTACTGTCTTTATCAAATGCCTGTACAGATATTCCTGCCTCTTCTGTCACATCTACTGTGAGGTTCGCCTCATCGCCCATGAATTCCTCATCCCATACAGCTTTCAGATTGTCTGCAATCTCTTTTACTTTTGCAGCCTCTTCTGCTTTTACAAGGATCTTCGCTGTAGTATCAAAAGAAATAACGTTTGCCTTGGAACCACCGTTCACTTCTGTAAGCACAAACTCAACCTCTTTGGAAATGTGATCCAGAAGACGTCCCATCATCTTATTGGCGTTTCCTCTCTGCTGATCGATCTCGATACCGGAGTGTCCGCCAAGCAGGTTGTGGATACGGAGCGTAACCTGTGTGCCTTCTGCCGCTTCTTTCTTCACCGGAACATGGTTCTCAATGTTGATACCGCCGGCACATCCTGCGGTAAACACACCCTCGTCTTCAGAATCCAGGTTCAGAAGCATGCGTCCTTTAAAGATAGACATATCAATTGCCGTCGCTCCGCCCATTCCGGTTTCTTCATCAATCGTAAATAATACTTCCAACGGCGGATGTGGAATATCATCGCTGTCAAGAAGCGCCATAGCCATAGCAACCGCAACTCCGTTATCTGCTCCGAGAGTTGTATCTGTCGCCATAACATTGCCGTCTACAATACGGAGCTTCAACGGATCTTTCTTAAAATCATGCTCCGTTCCCGGTTTTTTCTCACACACCATGTCCATGTGTCCCTGAAGGATGACCGGCTCACTGTTCTCGTATCCTTCGGTTCCCGGTTTTTTAATGACTACGTTACCCACCTCATCCTGGATCGTCTCTAATCCACGCTCTTTTCCGAACGCTGCACAATGGTTGCTGATGCGTTCCATGTCAAATGTTCCGTGTGGAATCTGACACAGTTCTTCAAAAAACTGAAAAACTTTTTTTGGTTCTAAATGTTCTAATACTGCCATTGTTTTTCTCTCCTCTTCAGACATATTTTCCACCTAATATTATGGAGCATGAATCATAAAAAATCAACCATATCCATACAATAAAATCAAGAATATTTCTTCGGAGCATCTGTCCTATGAAACGAGATATACTCAGGCTCTCCACGATCCTTTTTTTCTGCCTTATGCTCCTCTTCCCCACTCCTGTGGTAAATGGGGCAAGCAAGGGTCTGCTCCTGTGGTTTCAGGTGGTACTGCCGACATTGTTGCCTTTCATCATTGTCTCCAATCTGCTGATACAGACCCATGCCATACATAGCATCGCAAAGCTGACCGGTCCTCTGTTTTCCCGTGTTTTTCAGGTTTCTTCCTATGGTTCCTTTGCGGTTCTGACCGGATTCTTGTGCGGATACCCAATGGGAAGCAAGGTGACTGCCGATCTGTTAAAAAACGGTCATATTTCTATACAAGAAGCCAGATACTTGCTGTCTTTCTGCAATAATACAAGCCCAATGTTTCTGATCAGCTATGTTCTGATACAAAATTTAGGCGATAAAACGTTATTTTTCCCTTCTTTCCTCATCCTTATAGGTACGCCTGTGCTGTGCAGCTTCCTGTTCCGGGCATTTCTCTTGAAAAAGAAAGCAAAAGAAAACCTCCTTCTTCGCTCAGGCAATAAAGAAAATCTTTGTCATACCTCTCCTGCATCCGGCGGCGCTCTGGTAGAACAATGTATGATGAACGGCTTTGAAACCATTGTCAAAGTAGGGGGATATATTATGCTCTTTTCTATCCTGATGGAATTATGCGGGCTGCTTCCGGTCAAACATCCGTTATTTACCGGTATCCTCTTCCCTTCTCTGGAGATCACTACCGGAATCCGTCAGATCTGCACTTCTGTGCTGCCTCCGGAAACCCGTTTCGTCCTGTGTCTTACCATGACCGCCTTTGGCGGATGGTGCGCCGTCTCACAGACCCAGTGCATGATCCACGGAACAGAGCTTTCCATTGTCCCATACATAATACAAAAGCTGATCACCGCAGGGGTAACCAGCTTCATTGCCTGTATTTATATCCTATATATTAGATGAAGTCTTCCTCCACCGCATATTCCGGCTCTGCCGCTTCCTCCGCTTCGTAAACCGGCTCTGCCGCTTCTGCGGACGGCTCAGGAATCTCAAGCTCGGATCTGTTCGTACGAACCATATCGTAGCACTCCTGAAGAGAATTTACCAAACCGTCATACTTCGTTGTATAGCTGTCAAGCGTATGTCCGATGATGCTCTCTGCATTTGACAGCAGATCGTCCGTATACTGGATAGCTCCGATACGGATCTCGTTTGCATCACGGGTCGCATTGTCAAGAATCTGCTGCGCCTGTTCTGTTGCAGCTGTAACGACCTCATTTGCCTGCGCATATGCCTGTTGCATGATCTCGTGCTCGCTCACCAATTCATTCGTATGGATCTGCGCCTGCTCGATCATATTATCTGCTTTTGCCTGTGCATCTGCAAGAATCGCATCTTTATTTGCAATAATCTTCTGATAACGTTTGATTTCATCCGGAGTTTTCATACGAAGCTCACGAAGCAGTTCATCCATCTGGTCTTTATTTACAACAATCTTTGTTGTAGACAAAGGCTGGAACTTACAGCTGTCGATATACTCCTCAATTTCTTCAATAATCTGCTCAATACGGCTACTCATTATTTACACTCTCCTTTTTTGATTTTCTCTTGTATTTTCTTTTCGATTGTCTCCGGGACAAACTGAGAAATATCCCCTCCAAAAGCTGCCACCTCTTTTACTACGGTTGAACTGAGATAAGAATATTCAAGGTTCGTAGTCAAAAAAACTGTCTCCAACTCCGGCAATAGCTTGTGGTTTGTCTGTGACATCTGCAATTCATACTCAAAATCTGTCACTGCCCGCAGTCCCCTCACCACTACTTTCGCCGACAACTCTTTTGCAAAATCTACCAAAAGTCCCTCAAAGGGAACGATCTCCACCTTGGGCATATCTTTTGTTACTTCTTTTAACATTCTAACACGTTCTTCTATGGAAAACAACGGTGTTTTTGCCTTATTATTCAGCACTCCCACAATTAATTCGTCCGACAGTTCACAGGAACGGCGGATGATGTCCAAATGCCCGTATGTGACCGGATCAAAACTGCCCGGATATAGCGCTCTTAACATATCTCTTTCCTCCCTGCCGGTTCCAGAAACACATGCTTGTTAGTTTTGTATTCTTTGGACTTAATAATAGAAAATCCAAGTTCCTCTACATAATCAAATGCCGTCTCTTTCGACGCTTCTACAATAATAATCCCGTCCTCCGAAAGAAGTCCCGAACCGGACAGATATTCCAGTACCCGCTTTTCCCACTCCCGGTTGTACGGAGGATCCATGTAAATATAATCAAATTCTTTCTCGCCCTCCAATTTATAAAGGGCTGTCATCACATCTGTGGAAAGCGTCATGGATTTCCCCTCCAGCTTCGTATGCTTCAAATTCTCTTTCACACACGCCATGGCTTTCGGATTATTTTCCACGAACACCGCGCCTCTTGCCCCACGGCTAAGCGCCTCGATCCCGATGCCTCCGCTCCCTGCAAAAAGGTCCAGAAACAAGCTGTCGTAAATATAAGGGGTCAGCATGTTGAACAAGGTTTCCTTAATGCGGTCTGTGGTAGGTCTGGTATCCAGTCCCTCCAATGTTTTCAGTTGTAGTCTTTTTGCCGTACCTGCGATCACTCTCATACGAAACGCCCCTTACTTCTTATAGTTTGTCTTGTTTCATTATAAAAGTGATGGGCAAAAAAGTCAAATAAAGACGTAGGAAACTGCAACTTTCCTACGTCTTTATTCGACTTATTCCCACACCCCACTTCATGCAATTTAGAAGTTACTTTTTGGCTTTCTTTGTGATTTCAGTTGTCTTTAATTGTATCTGATAAGTGTTTTCTTTTCCGCTCAAATTAGTTGTTTTCAATTCAAACCACAAATTATCAGTCAACTTATCAGCGTCACTATCTATGAAAATGTCCCCGGAAATTTTTCCAATATTTCCAGAAACATCTATTGTCCCACCTGTCTGATCATCAACGCTATTAGAAAGCAAAGTTTCTTTTTCACTTCCGTTGATATAAATGGTAGTGGAGTATGCGGTAATATCAGCAAAATCGTCTGACATTACTTTCAAATCGCCACCATAGCAAATTTCATCTTTGCCACCTAAAATAATTACACCATTCGACACAGAAATATATTCATTTTCTCCGCTAAATGAATATACCTTTAAGGACTGTTCTTCATTGCTTTCGGAGGAAGTGTTGCACCCTGTAAACAGAGCCGAACAAGCAAACAACGATAGCATAACTGCCATTATCTTTTTCATAATAATCACTCTCCTCTCCTGTAAAGATTGATAATGAACAACCAATTACTTGAAAAAATAACCACTTTTAATATACTTTACAGTCGAGTAGACTAAAGCCTTGCAACTTTAGCCCCTCACAGATCCGTACGTGCGGCTTTCCCGCATACGGCTCCTCATAATAACATTCACTTTAATATAAGCAATAGTACGTCTTTGGTTTCGCAAGCGGATAACACTTTAGCATTTCCCAAAAACCACCCCATGTATAGGCTCTTCTGCAACCTCGACGATTTACCGCTTTGAACAGGAATTGTTGTACTCTGTGTAAGAATGCACATAATCTTCTATAATTCCATGTTACTCCATAATAGCGATAGCGACCTACAAGCTTTACATTTAGTTCTTTTATGATTTCTCTGACCGGACGGTTCCGATTATCATATATCCATAGTTTGTATTCTTTCAGCTTACGTTCAAACTTCTTTCGAGATGTCTGCAACTTTAATGCAAACGTTCCCTTTCTCGTTTTTCCGCAATAGAAAGTAAAACCTAGAAAATCGAATGTTTCTGGCTTACCTATTCCTCTGGAAAGTCTGTTGGTTTCTGCAAATCTCCCAAATTCAATCAACCTGCTTTTACTGCTTTCCAGCTCAAGATTGAATTGTTCCATCCTCTCTTTCAGGGCTGAATAATACCACTCTGCTTCTGATTTATACTGGAATCCAGCTACAAAATCATCTGCAAAATTCACCAGAAAACAGTCTCCTTTTAAAGTCTTTTTCACCACAAATTTAAACCACAGCGTTAACACGTTATGCATGTATATATTTGCTAGCATCGGACTCATGACTGAACCCTGTGCTGAACCTTCCTCTGTTGATTCAAATTTTCCATCTTCCATTATTCCAGCTTTTAAATATTTCTTTATCAGCCAGAGCAGATTTGGGTCTTGAATATGCCATTCCAGAAATCTCATCATCCAGTCATGGTTAATGTGATCGAAAAATCCTTTAATATCAGCGTCCACTATGTAGCTGATTTTCCCATAACTGATTCTCTGATATACTTCTTTTACCGCTTCGTGACAACCTCTGTTTGGTCTAAATCCATACATACAGTTCAGAAATCTTGGCTCGTAGATTGCTTCCAGTACTTTCTTTACTGCCATTTGGACAATCTTATCCTCATAAGAGGCTATTCCCAGCGGTCACATTTTTCCATTTCCCTTTGGTATATATACCCTCAATGATGGGAGTGGTTTAAAAGATTTGTTCTTTAACCTCTGTACTAAGTCTTCGATATTTCTATCGAGGTTCTTTCCGTATTCTTCCTTTGTCACCTTATCAACACCAACTGCCTTTTTGCCATCTAATTCTTTATGGCATTGTTTCAGCAATTCTGCATTTATCAAGTGATATATGGATGTGAATACAGGTTTTTTTGATTCTGCCGATATTTCAGCTATTCTTTCTAATTTCGTTCCCATTATTTCCTCCGTCCCTGAGTACGGATAATGTGTCTTCAGAAAGACCGTTACTATGCAGTCCCCTTCCCTCCATCGGCATTACCCGATTTCATCAGTACTATGAGACTGTCCGACTACCTGTTATCCATTTGAAGCTCTCCGTTTTCAGTTGATACTTCATACTCTTATACGAGAGACAACAGGTTCTCCCCAGTTGATGTGTACCCACAATGTCAAGCATGATTGGCCCTTTGACCCCGCAGCGCCACACAATTCTCGCCATAATGACTTGTGTGCTGTTGCCTTCCGCACCAGTTAAGACGTCGGCCTACTGAAGTTAACTTTTCGAGGCTCAATAGCATTGCAACCCTGCTTTCTTGCTGTCTACGCTTGTCAGTTGCTGTTACCAACAACATCCCAAGACTCGCTATTATCTGGCTGGCTAGACCTTGGATAAATCGGATTCCCACCGACTTGGTTACACACCCTTAGCTGGGCGCACAACTGGGATTTATTGAATTACCTCTACAATTTGTTTTAGTGAATGATAATCAACAAAATCCACTTTTTTGTTATAGGTTTCTATCAACGCCTTATCTTCTTGTGTAAGGCTTTCAACCGGCTTACTTTTAAGAGTATGATATAGCATTTTCATCATAGTCTTATGCTTAAAATTCAATTTACTGTAATCTATACCACCTCTCAAATGAAAAATCAAAGAGTTTTCTAAAATATCTTTTTCAATCTGTTTCGCAACAGATGCTTTAATATGATCAGTATTCTCTTGGTTTTTTACATCTGCAAGCCCTACAGTAACCACAATCGTTTTGATATTGCTATTTTTCAATAGTCTAAATGTATTTTTTAATCCTTTTACACCACCTGCATACAAACCGCCCAAATATATTATCTGCTCATAATTCCTTATATCCTTTATGTCTTCATAACTTACGCATGGAATTTCCGTTATCTCTGAAAGTTTTGTGGCGTATGCTTTTGCTGTTCCATATTGACTACCATATATAATCAAACTTTTCATAATGCTTTATACCTCAACAGCTTCTAAATTATCTTTATTATAGCATTCTCCCTATTAGCATAGCATAATTGTTAAATATCTGATTGCTTTTAGGGATTTCTATAGCTGTAATATTTATATTTTACGCCTTATTTACTGTTTCAGAGCAAACAGGTATCACGAATTTTCTCCCCTGTTGCAATTTTTCCAGTATAGCCATAACATCTGGCTGCGTTGGAGTAAACTTTATACCACGTTTCAACATACCTATAACTTTTCTCGCTTTCTGCTCAACTTCTCTGGCCGTATGCTCACTCGTCAACATCAAATGATTTCCGGCGATTGTATATTCCCGCTCTATGTACTCCTCTGTTATTGGAAACATATCTTGTATCAGAAATGCACTCTCCCGACTGTCATCCAGTCTGACGATATGGAGAATATCACAAGGTTTCCCGGCTTTTTCTTTTTTTTCCATAATCCACCTGTATTTATCAATGCGGCTAGACAAGGGTATCATCCAATATATTCCCGTATTCGTATCCTCAAAACAGTAATAATGCGGTCTGTTTCCTGCTTTATTTCCTTTAAGATATGGATCTGGCATATCCTCAAAAAACTTATCTTTGATAATATAAAATCCTGTTTTCTTCATCTGTCCATCCTCATTATGGAAAAAGTCCCCCGCCTTACGGCGAAGGACTATACTTTCGACCCGACCATTTATATACCGCATATCGGTCAGCGGTAAACTTTCAACCCGACCATTTATAAACCACATATCGGTCAGTGGTAGACTTTCTTTGTACCTACATTCTAGCAAGCGCAAAGAGGAAAGTCAATACAGCTTTCCAATAAAATTATATGCAAAATATTTTAAATTATGCTCTACTCGCTGACTCTTGAATGTTTCTCTCTACCAATATTTTCTGAACCGCACCTATCGATTCATCCTTCACATGATTTTCTCTAATTCTTCAATCCTTTCTTTTTGACTAGATATACTTATCTGACTTTTTATTCTCTGCAAAATCTCTAAAACTTCCACTCTATTATTGGCATCTACCAAGTCTTCTAAAACATTTGTAATCAACCAAAAATCTGAAAGTCCTTTTTTAATTTGATGATCAATCATTCGGACAATTTCTTTCCAATAATCATTTTGCCCATTGATATATAATTCGCTCATTACCATAAATCTGACTTTAAAACTTTTTTCTCTCCATATCTTTTTTTCAACCCACTCTATGTAATATCGTTTCTCTGACTCTATATTTCGGTTCTCCACAACATCGATCAGAGACATATATGCATATGCGCGAAGCAAACAATCCTTTTCTTTCGTTAGACTCTCTATTCTTTGCAAACTTCTTGTCTGTCTTGCTATGCAGAGAGAATCAATTGCTTCCAGTTTTACAATGTAGTCTCTGTCATACGTCATCCTATAAAGAATACATTCTATCATCACAGAATAATCATATGTACATAATAATTTTGCTACATTTGACCGAATCACAGAATCAAAACTGTAAGAACGGAAATAAAGAGCAAGTATTCTACATTTTTCAGAAAATTTTCTTCTTCTCATTTCACAATCCCTTTCGTAAATATTTAAACCAAATCTTCATTCACTCTTGTTTTCTGAATATAAAAAATCTTTGAACCCGGCAACAGATGCTCCCTTGTATTGTCCGCTATTACTACGGATGCTCCCTTGTCTGCGCATACTCATTTAGTATGAACTCCCCATATCTGACAGCTTGACGTTCTTCGCCGATCGGGATTTGTATGTAACTTTAGTTTTCAATCCCCATTCCTTTTTTCCATGTATAGTCCATAAACATTCCCCAATATTTATGGATATTAAATCTATCGTATTCAGCTAAATTTTTGATAACAATAATTTCTCTGTTCCGGTTTTAAGAAGCACGGACTCCCAGCCATTTACCTTTTCTGCTTCGTCTTTATTCCATACGTTTTCGATTCCATTTGAAGTATATCTCCCTTATAAACTAAATATCCGCCGATATATCCGTACGTATCCGGTATTAAATATATTTCCCAATACCCATCATCACTTACCGCCATTGTATAGTCATGTCTTGTATAAAAACTGTGTCTACCACAACTGTTTTTTCTTCAACAATTTTCCATTATAATCATAAATAAAAAGATTCCAATGTTCTCCTATTTCTTCGTCGGAATAATAATAATTCTCTACAGCGATATAATCATCACAATAACTAATACTCGGTATTAAAAAGTATTCTTTACCGCTTTTAAACGGTTCTTCATCTAGCAGATCAATAATAATTTTTTCTTTATTTGTTTCAATATCAATCTGCTTCACATGATATTCGTCATCGTCGTAATATAATCTCCCTTTTCTTTCTGTGTAATTATATGCCAGCATCCCATACTCCTTTTTGGACGGTGTTTTTATCTCTTCTTTCCCGGAAGCCAGATTTGTAATGCTTAACTTCTTTGTCTTTCTGTCATAGCAATACATATCTTCTCCAATTACCCTAAAAAATTCAATTTCACCTGTCTTAAAAATCTCCTCTTTACTTGTCTTCAGATCAGTTACAAAGATACTTCCGTAATCCTCTGTTCTATATTTTTTATCTTCCTCAATGTACTCTTTTTTATAATATATTTTGTCTTTATAAACAGCGCTTTCAGGGTGCGAAAAATAATCAACATCTTCCGGCACTTCATTTGTTTTCTTTGTCTTTAAATCAATGCTATACATATTCCCCGAATCTTCGCTATCTGTCCATCTCGGTACAGTATAATACACTTTATTATCAGCTGTTATAAGTCGCCACCCTATACTCGTATACGGATACCAAGTACCTGCAATATACTGAAAAGTATCTTTTTCAATATCATACAAATATAATCTATTGCCAAAAAGAAATGGAAAACTAGAAAGCCCATTCTCTTTATGTACCAGAACACTGTTCCCAATATAGTTTTCCCTGCCATACGAAGATGTGTAATTATCTGATACATATGATCGATAATTTCCGGATACTTTATTGTTTTTTTGAGGTTGAAAAGCATATTTTTCTATCGTAAATCGTAGAGATTGAAAGAGAAACATTGATAGAACAAATATGAAACCTATACGTAAAATTTTTTAATCCTTTTCTTTTTTTTCATAATAATTTCCTTCTTTCAGCCGTATGAAATAAATTTTGTATCCTAATAAAAATATATTAGAGAATCTCAAAAACATAAAGTTCCCGGTTCCTTTCTTCATCACTCAGCTGTCTTTCTACCAACTTTTCATCTGTTGTTCACATATTGCCATAATATCTTCAGGGGTTTCTCCATCACTGTTTTTTACTTTCAAACTTCCGCCTTTTTCTATCAAGTACTTTAAAATAGTTTTACTATTAGCCTGCGCCGCCACATGCATAACTGTATAGGAATTATCTTTATCTCTTTCTACCGGAGTATTTAAATCAGCGCCTTTTTCCACAAGATACTGTACCATTTCATAATCCCCGTTACTGATGGCGCTTTCCAATGCTTTTTTTAGGAACGCTCCATCCTCTTTCTTCTCATGTTCAACCAGATACCGGATAAATTCTTCGTTATATGCGAAACATATATTTTCTATCATATCATCGGTAACTGCTATATTCTTTTGGCTCTTATAAATCTCAAATGCCTGTTTTGGGTGCATATAGCAAAGCCACCGAATCCGGTACGGGACTCACCGTCCTCAACAAATTCTTGATGATATGGAATCTGATATTTTAATAATCCCTTTAAGGCTTCTTCATTTGCAGAACTATATCCTTCCACGCATTCTCTTACATCCGGTCTAAATCCCGTCTCCAAAAGTACTTGGATAGACTGTTCTGTTCCTTCTCTGCAAGCTGACACCCATGTGTCTGTTATATTTGCACCTTCTCTCTGCCATTTAACTCCCCACTTTCTCAACACTTCCACATTTCGCGCTTTTCCACCAATCACTGCCAGAGTCAGTGCATTATAGCCATCCTCACCATCTTCCTTTATGTCAGGGGTTACTCCCTCTTTCAACAAATATTCTACGACCTTTCCATCATCGTTATATTGAGAAGAAATATATAACGGATTTACCCATCCTATATTGGTATCTTCCTCTTTCGCAAGGTCACATCCGGCTTTCTTCAATTGCTGGAGTGTCTGTACATTACAGTTTGCCGCCGCATATCTGACAACTACATCTTTATCCGTTACTTTATGATCTTTTAAATATTCTAAAAGTTTTTCGCTTTCTCCACACACCGCATACTCTACATCTTTTTTCAGACCTGTTTTCTTTCCCTGTTCTTGAAGAAGTTCCACCATCTTCTTCCCGAATAGGTATCCATAATTCTCTATGTAAACTTTCAATGTCTTTCCGGTGATTTCTGAACCGTAATCCATCAATAGTTCGACCTCTTCCCATTCATTCGGTCGGTCGCTCATCCTGGATACCAAGTGTTCTATAGCGCTGTATCCATTATCATCTTTCATGGCAGGAGCAGCTCCGGCTTCCAATAACACTTTCAATTTATCAATCTCTCCACCAGTCACATAACTCACATATGTAACCCCGTCATCTCCACGACTTTCAATATCTGAGCCTGCGTCTATCAAATACTTTGCAATTTCTACACTCTTAGGAGAATCATTATCAAGGGCGTATCCTAACGCCCTTGACTCCTTCTGACACAGATTCGTAAAATCTTTATAAGGAAGTTTCTCCAAGTCTATCTCGTTATCTTTCAGTACATCTTTGACCCCCTGAAGATTTCCGCTATCGATAGCAAAGTATAACTCCAAGCCTGCTCTTTTGTCTTCCTTATTTCCACAACCGGTGATAAAAAAGAGAGACAAGAAAAAGTAAACTAAAAATTTTCTCATTTTTTCACTCCGTTCCATTCAAACCTAAAATTGTCTTTTAATTACATACTTAAGAAAAACCGTCTATCCAAATTTCATTTTCTTCATTCATTCGATATTCCGCTATGCTATCCGTTACACCACTACCACAACTGTTTTTTCTTCAACAATTTGCCATTATAATCATAAATAAACAAAACAGTATGGTCTCCTATTTCTTCATCCGAATAATAATAATTTTCTACAGCGATATAATCATCACAATAGCTAATACTCGGAAATAGATTTTCTTTGTATTCTTTACTGCTTTTAAATGGTTCTTCATCTAGCAGATCAATGATAATCTTTTCTTTATTTTTTTCAATATCAATCTGCTTCACATGATATTCGTCATCGTCGTAATATAATCCCCCTTTTCTTTCTGTGTAATTATATGCCAGTATTCCATACTCCTTTTTGGACGGTGTCTTTATCTCTTCTTTCCCGGAAGCCAGATTCGTAATGCTTAACTTCTTTGTCTTTCTGTCATAGCAATACATCTCCTCTCCAATCACCTTGAAAAATTCGATTTCACCTGTCTTAAAAACCTCCTCCTTGTGTGCTTTCAGATCAGTCACAAAGATACTTCCGTAATCCTCTGTTCTATCTTCTTTGCCCTCATGAATACTTTCTTTTCTGTAATATATTTTATCTTTATAGACTGCCCCCTCTGTTTCTATATAATCATTGACGTCATCAGGGATTTTTGTCGTTCTTTTGGTTTTTAAATCAGTGCAATACATATTTCCACCTACACTCTCTTCGTTCCAAACTGGTATCGTATAATATACTTTACTTCCTGTTGTCATAAAAAGTAAACCAACAGATGTAAAAGGCAACCATGTCCCAGTAATAAGCGTAGAGGAATCTTTCTCAATATCATACAAATACAATCGCTCTCCAAAAACAAGCGGAAATGTTGTAAGTCCATTCTTTTTATGTACCAACACACAATTGCCAATGTGGTTCTCCGCACTAAATGGACGAATACACGCATCTGTCTTATAGAACCGATAATTTCCGGACACCTTGTAACTTTCCAAATTGTCAAAATTGTTTTTTTCCACCGTAAGTCTTACACATTGAAAGAGAAACATTAGCGCAAGAAATATGAAACCTGTACGTAAAATTTTTTTAATCCTTTTCTTTTTTTTCATAATAATTTCCCTCTTTCAGCCGTATGAAATAAATTTTGTATCCTAATAAAAGTATATAAGATAGCCTCAAAAACACATTAATCCAAATCCCAGACCGCTTTTTTTCTCATATTTTTCTTGTCCAGATCCTGTATGGAAATTCCGAACTTATCCACAAGTTCTGTATCCGATCCGTTTTCAATTAAAAACTGTACCACTTCTGTCTTCCCATGAGCTTTCGCGAAAAATAAAGCAGACCTTCCATCTTTATTTTTCCGATTAATCTCCGCACCATATTCCAATAAAAGTTTTACAATCTCAATATAGCCTCCGCAGCTGGCAATAATCAAAGGTGTATCATCTACTGGCAAATCTACTAAAGCATGATTCTCAAGTAAATATTTTTCCATCTCATACTTTCCATCTGCACATGCCAGTCTGAGCGGTGTGTCATGCCCATCAAAGACGTTCACATCAGCGCCATTTTCAACAAGTAACTTTACAATTCTCATATATCCTTCTTGAACCGCCCAATGGAGTCCTGTTCGATCTTCGCAGACCGGTATATGAATATTAAGTCCATGTTTTAATAAATATTTCAATGTATAAAATCTGTCTCTGGCTGCCAACTCCTGACAAATGTCATTTGCCTCTTTACAATCAAGATTATAACCCGCGTCTACAAACATTTTTATCATTGCCGCGTTTCCACATCTGCAAGCATATGCAAATGGTGCAAGCTTGTCCTTTTTATACCACTTTAAATCAACGCCGTATTCTATCAATAGTTCCAATAATCGTTCATTTCCATTTTCAATCACCGGATACAGGATATTTACCTGGAACCGCCTCCACCAATTAACATTTGTTCCGTGTTCAAGATTTGTTTTTACCAAAATAAAATTATTTTTCTTCACACCAATAAGAAACAATATATTATATAATATTCTCATATTCTCCTTAGTCTTTCTTATTAACTATTTCCTGTCCAAACAGATACTTCCATTTTTTATATTCTTCTATTGGATGTTCACTATAATATTTCAAAAAAAGCACACCCACTACTATTAGCAAGATTTTAATTCCTTGATTTCTCCCTGCAATACTCCATATGAACCATAACCAAATTAAACTTGCCGGTATTGCAAATAATACATATGCCCACATACATTTTCTTACTTTTTGCTTATAAGATTGATTAGCAGAATATTCGTAGGTTATTCTATTACTTAGATTCTGAACTTCACCTACATTAAACCAAACTCCATTTATCTTTGCTTTTTTGTATATAACTTGAGCCTCCATAGCTGCATTAACATCAAACGTTTTCGCCAGCAATATCTTTGTATCCAAAAAGTTTTCTTCATCCCCGCCAAATTGCCGAATTTCATTGTTATCATTTTCATCTTCACTTGCTATATCAAACATAACCAAAATCATATCCACAAGCCACGCCACTATTCTCCAGAAATATTTGTGTTTATATTTTTCTTCAATAAAATGAAACGATAATATAATCGGATATTTTTCCTCAACTTCAATACTCTGTTTTCAGCCTGCCGGAAGACAGACTGAAACTGCAGATGAGATATAGACTAATACATCAAAATCTTGTTCGGAAAGTAAATTTATAATCATTAGTGTCTCCCTAATACATACTTAAGAAAAATCCTCTATCCATAATCTATTTTTCATAACAAGTCTTTGTTTACCCGTACTTTTTTGATAAAAAAATAAGTAGGGTAATCCTTAAATCCTATAACAGATGAACGATATTTCTTCATAACCTGCCTTGCTTTTTTCCAACTGCTGAAATATCCAATCACTTTTATATTAGCACCATGATCATGTAACAATAAATATACGTACATTTTATTTCACCTCCATTTTTCTGTCATAATCTCTCGGAATCTTCAGCCCAATAAAATCAAGGCTTGTAGATTCCTTTTTTATTAAAATCCCCCACTTTTTGTCAAAAAAAGCTTGACAAATCGCTCAAAATTTGCGGCGAAGCCGATTGAATATATTTTATTTTC